>NZ_CP053826.1:1500000-1800000 GCF_013372125.1 Campylobacter curvus
GCCAAAACCAAAATTTCAAACAGCTCATCAAGCGTACCAAAGCCGCCCGGAAATACGACGAACGCGACCGAGCTGTCAGTCAGTGCAAATTTACGCGGGCTTAAATTTGAAAAGAGATATTTCGCGGTCACATAAGGATTTGTCGCTTGCTCAAACGGCAAACGCACGTTCAGCCCGATACTGGGACTCTTGCCGCTCTCAAATGCGCCCTTGTTTGCGGCCCTCATTATGCCGTCTCCGCCGCCGGTCAATACCGCAAATCCAAGCTCGCCCAGCCTAAACGCGAGATCGTACGCCATTTTGCAATAGGCGTTATCATCGTCAAATCTAGCCGAACCAAAAAAGGTAACATTTTTGTTTTTGTAATTTAAAATGCTTTGAAATTTCAGCAGGTCGTCTATCAGATCGCTACTCATTTTGCCCCTATTTTAGCTGCTGCAGACGCTCGCGCTTAGAGCCTATCTGAGTGATCTGGATACCGAAATTCCCGTCTATTATCACGACCTCGCCAAGTGCGATGACCTTGTCACCGATCAAAATTTCAAGCGGATCGTTAGCCAGTTGATTTAGCTCGATGACCGAGCCTATGTCCATGCTGAGCACGTCTTTTAGCAGCATCCTTTTAGAGCCGATGCGCACGCGAATAGGTAAGCGCACGTCCATTATGAGGTTGATATTTCGCATCTCTTCGGCGCTAAATTCGCTCCTGGATCCGTGAGTCGCTTTTGCCTGATCGCCGCTTTGTGATTCGCTCTCGCCGACCTTCGTAGGCTCAAAAAATTTCATCAATGTGTGATCGCATACAAAGCCGATATGCTCGTTTATATCCTCTATCTTGACGCTAAATAAAAACAGCTTTTCATAAACCGAAAAATCAAGTGCGGAATTTTCATCGAGGAAATTTACGTTTACTATCTCAAAGCTGATCTTTGGCATGCCTTTTTGTGCGCCAAGCGAGGTGCTAAAAGCGCTTAAAAGGTTTGAAAATATCTCCTTTGCGGCGTCCAGTTCATCAGCTCCCAGCGTTTCGTTTCGCGAAATTTCCTCCTCGCCCATCATCCATTCGCTGATCGCGCTTACCAAAATCGGTGTGCAGACGATCTCGGCTTTTGCGTTCACATCGCCGCTTAGCATGACGCTAGCCATGACCACAGGCGGCTTTATGCCGTTTTGAGTAGGGGCGTCAAAGTCGTTTCTCTCGCCTACTTCCGGTGTGCGTCCGGTCAGTCCTTCGACCGTGGCCTTAAGCTCGTTCGTAAATAAATTGAAAAAATCATTCGTCATCGTCTTGGCTCTCTTCTTCGTTCGTGTTTTCGTCAGGCTCATACGCCATAAGTTTGGCTTTACGCTCCTCTTCGTATTTTTCAAGGATATTTTTGATTTCATCCTTATCGGAGCGGATGAGCTGCTCGATTTTTATGGATTTTCTAAACCTATGCAGCCCGACCTCGGCTAAAAATACCTCTTTTTTATCGATGCAAACGATGGCTTTGTCGTCTGCGCTCCTATCAAGACGCACGATGTCGCCCTCTTTTAGATCTAAAAATTCGCTCACACTGACTATGGCCTTGCCTAAAATCGCCTCATAAAGCACCTCGGCGCGTCCGATAAGCGTCTTTAGCTCCTTGTTTCGGCTCTTTTTAGCCGACGTCTCGCCTAGCATTATATCGCGATTTGCCAGGCGGCTTAATATGGGCTCCAGATAGATGACAGGGTAGCATAAATTTATCATCCCGCTTGAATTTCCCACGATGATCTCCATCACGACCATTATCACGATCTCGTTTTGAGATACGATCTGAACGACGTTTGGTGAGCTCTCTTTGGCTTCGACGTTTGGATACATGTCAGTTATCATCGCCCAGCTCTCTTTTAGGCGCTGCATTATCATCCTAAGCACTGCATCGAGTAAATTCACCTCGATGTCTGTCAGCTCGCGATTAGTCTCGAAATTTTCGCCCGTTCCACCAAGCAGACGATCTATCATCGGAAAGGCGATGCTGGGGTTTATCTCCAAAATACAGTTGCCATCAAGCGGCTTTATACTAAAGACGTTAAAGCTGGTCGGGCTTGGAAGGCTCATCAAAAACTCACCGTAAGTCATCTGATCTACACTGTGAAGGCGAATTTCGACGATGCTTCTCATCACGCTTGAAATTTGTGAGGCTAAATTCCTGGCAAGCTTGTCGTGGATACCTTTGATCGCGCGAAGCTGCTCTTTGCTCACGCGATTTGGGCGCTTAAAATCATAAATGATGATCTGCTTTTGCTCGCCCGGTGCGCTCTCTTCTATCTCGATCGAGCTAGTATCGCCGTCTTCATCGACAACTTCAAGCAGCGCGTCTATCTCTTCTTGACTTAAAATATCAGCCATTAAGCCCCCAAACTCTTTCTTAGCCTATCCAAAAGCCGTTTATGTATCTGTGAAATTCTGCTCTCGCTTATCTGCATTATCTCGCTTATCTCTTTTAAATTCAGCTCTTCGTAATAATATAGCTGAATGACCATTTGATCGCGCTCGTCAAAATTTTCAAGTATTGCCTCTATCTTTTGTATGAGATCCTCTTTTTCCACGCTTTGCTCTACGTTGTGCTGGCTAAAAAGCTCCATCTGATCGTCTATCGGAAGCACCGTAATGATGCTGCTGACGCCTCTTGCTTCGCGGATCTTTTCTATATCTTCGCCGAGCTTTTTGGCTAAATATTCATCGTCGGGCTCTTCTTCAAATTCGTTAAAATAAGCGTCGATAGCGGAATTTATAGCCTTTACCAGCTTCCTGTTCGTTCGGCTCATTATATCAAGTCCGCGCAAATAATCAAGCATAGCGCCGTAAATACGCTTTTTGCCGTATCCCCAAAAGGAGTCGTTTTGCTCCTTGTCGTATTTGCGGCTAAGCTTTATCATCTCCTCCACGCCTACACCGATGAGATCGTTCACATCGATACTGGAGGGCAAGCGCTCCTTTAGTCTAAAGGCCATCGCACGAAGTGCGGGCATATACTGCAAGACTATCTCGTCTTGCTCTTTTTTTATCGTATTTTGATAAGCGTTAAGCTGCTTTTGCTTTAGCTCGTGCATTTTCTTTGCCTGAAATTTTATCGGCCTGTTCGGCTGCGGCGGCTACTTTTAGCATGATGTTTTCCATGCGTTTTTCCCTTATGGCGAGCTCCGAGATCAGATAATCAGCGATCTCTTCGTGTCTATCCTTATCGAAAAATCTCTTCATCGTGCGGCGAACGTCTACGTAGTTCATTATCACGATGTGAACGATGAGATAAAAGAAAAACGTTATAAGTAGCGTATAAACGAGCATTTCGACAGGCTCGTTTACCTTTAAAAGCGTAAAAAGCATACCCACAAAAAAGCCGCAAACCGTAAAAAATGCTATAAAATTCTCTGCTCGCACAAGTGGCTCCCTTTAAAATTGTTCTATCAAGCGCTTGAAAAATCCGCCAAAGCTCCTGCTTTGCCCGTCAGTAAGCACTTTTCGTTCCAACCTATAAAGCAAATTCGACGCTATTTGCTTTATCTGCGTGCTTGGCTGCGAATACGGCGCATCGTTCGTAAAGAGCGTGCGCTGCTTTATGCTCTTTGCTACGCCCTTGTCAGCCTCGACACAGCCTATCAGCTCGAGGCTTAAATTCGAGCCGATATTGGTATCGGCCACGCGTTTTATATTTTCAAAAATTCTGGCCGCCTCGGCTTCGTTTTTTACCATATTTAAAAGCATGAGTTCGTTGTTTTTAAACCTTGAGACTATCTTTATCACGGCGTAAGCGTCGGTTATAGCGGCGGGATCTGGCACGGTCACTACGATTATCTCGTCGGCTGCCTCTAAAAAGAGCTGAGTGTTGCCACCTATGCCCGCTCCCGTGTCTATTATGAGAAAATCGAGCTCATCAAGCTCGCCGGCCTCGCTTAAAAACCTCTCGTATAAAAATTGATTGTTAAATTTCAAAATTTCATCGCCACTCTCGCCCGGGATCAAGATCAGGTTTTTATTCACCGGTATCAAAATTTCCTTTAGCGAGCACTCGCCTTTTAGCACGTGAAGCAGGTTTTTACCCATTTTGACGTTTAGTATCACGTCTAAATTCGCCAGACCGATGTCAGCGTCAAGCAGCCCGACTTTATAGCCGTTTTGAGAGAGGATATTGGCTAAATTCGCGCTTATCGTGCTTTTGCCCACACCGCCTTTGCCGCTCGTTATCGCGATGAAATGAGTGCTTTTTTGGCTACTGCTGGCAGATACTAAATTTTGTAGTTTTTGGGCTTGGTTGCTACTCATCATCGTCCTTACCGGATGCGCCCTTATCGTATCCATCAAGCACACACTCGACTAGGAATTCACTCTTTGCTTCAAGCAGATCATCAGGCACTTCTTGACCTACGCAAAAGTAGCTCACCGGCGTATTCGTCTCGTAAATGAGCGAAAAAACGTTGCCAAAGATACGTGTCTCGTCAAATTTCGTGATGATGAGCGTGTCGATATCCAAAAATGAAAATCCGTTGTAAATTTCCATCAGATCCTCGACCTTAGAGCCCGCAGAAAGCACTAGATTCACGTCTATCTGCGCGCCGCTATGCTTTAAAAATTTATCGAGCTTATCAAGCTTTTCTTTATCGTATTGAGAATTCCCCGTGGTGTCTATTAGTATCACATCGCAGTGGCTGAGCGTCTTTATCGCGTCTTTAAACTCCTCCACCTCTATCACGTCGAGGATCGGCAGCTTCATCATCTTTGCGTATTGAAAGAGCTGCTCGACCGCTCCGATACGATACGTATCAAGCGTGATGATGCCTGTTTTATAGCGCTTTTCGTTGCCATAAGCAAATCTAGCCGCAAGCTTTGCAAGCGTAGTCGTCTTACCGACACCAGTAGGCCCCACCAGCATCATTATGCGCTGCTTTTTGTCGCTTCGCTCCTTGCGGCAAGGCAGCATATTTCGCAAAAGCGAGTAAAAATATCGCTTCACGGCGGTCGGATTTGACTTCATCGACGCGGGCAAATTTTGTATCGTAGCCTGCATGATCGCCTCAAGATGCTCGTTTTTCATGCCGCTTTTCTTTGCGGCCTTATAAATGCTGGCAAATTCCGGCGGTATCGCGAGATTGTTGCGATTTGGCGCGCGCTCGTCCCATATCAGTCGGTTATTAGCCCTAGCTTTTCGTTTAGGGCGTTGACCTGCTTCGCGACGTCGTCTATTTTTTTATTCATGCCTAAATTCGGCTCGTCGCTTGATCTTATCTCGGTGATATCGACATTTGCGATGGCGCTGATCTCTTTTGCCGCGGCCGAGATGTTTAAAAGCACGCTCTCGTCATAAGGCTCGGGCGAAACGGTCTTTGGCTTTTTGGCTAAATTTTGGCTTGGTTGCTCGGTTATCTCAAATTTTGGCTTGGCAGGCTCGTAGTTTTGGTTAAATTTCGAGTAGGCATTTTCGTAGTTCACGGCTTTAGGATTTGGCTTTGGTTTGGCAGGCACGTCGTCCTCTTCGACGCTGACTAAAATTTCATAAAGCGGCTTTTTGTTTATAGTCTTTGCTTGTATCTGCTTGGTGGTTACTAATATCGCCTTCTCGCCGCAAGCATCTTGCGCCTTTTTCAGCGCTTCGATAGTGCTCTCGCCAGTAAATGTATGAAATTTCGTTGCCATTTATATCCTTTAACCTCTCATAAGCCCCATCGGCACTATCACGCTGAGCCTCTCGCCAGCCCCCTTGTGAGGAAGCCTCAGCCTCTCACTCTTTCTTGAAAGCCCGCTAAAATACAAAATATCCAGATCAAGCGTCCTGGGCGCATTTTTAAAGCTTCGCACGCGCTTAAATTTACGCTCGTAATGCTGCAAAATTTTAAGCAAAACGTTCGAGCCAAGGCTCGTTTGCAAATTTATGACAGCGTTACTGAAATCTGCCTGCGCTTCGTATCCAAATGCCGCATTTATCAGTATCGGCGAGCACTCAACGATATGAAACCGCCTGTCACTTGATAACGCTCTTATAAATCTGTCAAAACGCTTCGCGCTGTTGTCGATATTGCCGCCAAGCCCGACAAAAGCGCTAAATTTAAAATTTTCATCGAAACCAAAATAGCAGGGACAAAAGCGACTTCTCTCAAGCCTCCTCGCTCCCGCCAGCCTCATAAAATCTCAGCCCCGTTCTCGCGCACGACGACCACGTCTTCGATACGCACGCCAAATTCATTTTCCAGATAAATACCTGGCTCGACGCTAAAGACCATGCCTTCTTTTAAAATTTCATTGCTTTTAGCCGCGATAAAAGGCAGCTCGTGGATATCTACGCCCACTCCATGGCCCGTCGAGTGGAAAAAATCCTTCGCATAGCCCGCATCTGCGATGACTTTGCGAGCGGCAGCATCTATGTCGCTGGCCTTTGCGCCCACTTTCACGGCCGCTATACCGGCAGCCTGCGCGCGTTTTACGATCTCGTATATCTCTTGTCGCTTCGCATTTTTGAAATTTTGCTCTTTTGAAAAATTGAAATTTTCATCAAAGCACGCAGTCCTGGTGCGATCGGAGCAGTAGCGCTCGAATTTCACTCCGGCGTCTAAAAGCAGCAGATCGCCCTTTTTTAAAATTTTATCGGTCGGCAGCGCATGCGCCTTTGCGGCATTTTCGTTTATCGCGACGATAGGATCGAAGCTTAGATTAAGGCTGTTTTTTTGCCTAAAAATGAGGCCTGCGTTAAAATGCAGCTCCCTTTCGCTCATGCCTTCGCCGTTTTTGCGTACGAACGCGGCAAATTCGTCGAAGCATTTCGCGCCTAGCCTCGCGGCCTCTTTTAAAATTTCGATCTCTTTCTCATTTTTGCAGATCCGCTTTAGCTGCGAGAAATTCGGCTTTGGCTTGAAATTTATACTAAACCCCCTGCTAAGAGCCTTAAAATCGCTCACGCTAAGCTCGTTCGGGTTAAAAACCAGGCTTTTTGGCCTTAGCTTTCTTAAAAGCGCTCTTGCCTCGCTCATCAAGTATCGCTGCGCTAAAACGACGACGGTATCGCTATTTACAGAGGCTTTAGCCTCGAAATAATACCTCGCGTCGGTGATGAAATATTTCACTGCGTCCACGCAGAGTAAAATTTCATTGTCGCAGCTGTAGCCGCACTCGAAAAATACGGCGTTCTCGTCTTTTAAGATGAAATTCATTTATTTTCTTGATTTGCTCTTATGGCTTTGATCTGCTCGAAAATTTGAAGCATACCTATCATCGCCAGATGATATCCAACAGGTCCAAAACCTACTATCTGACCCGCTGCGATCGGCGCTATGAGGCTTTTATGGCGAAATTCCTCACGGCGATGTATGTTGCTGATATGCACTTCGATGACAGGCAGTGCAACCGCGCTCAGAGCGTCTCTGATAGCGATAGAAGTATGCGTATATGCGGCCGGATTTATGATGATACCGTCGGCTTCGCCCAGGCACTCTTGGATCTTATCCACGATCTCGCCTTCTAGGTTGCTTTGAAAAAACTCGATGTCGATATTGTTTTGATCGGCTACGATCTTCATTTGAGCGTGGATATCTTCCATCTTCATCGCACCGTATACAGAAGGCTCGCGAACGCCCAGCATGTTGATGTTAGGGCCTTGCACGACCATGATTTTTAGCTTCTTATCCATACTTTTCCTTTTTTGTAAAATGTTGTTTGATTATACATTTTTGTTCCTAAATTTTCGCTACAATAAGGAAAAATTTCAAGGTTTTTTATGGAAATTTTAAAGGCCAAATGGCTGATCGTTTGCGATGAAAATTTCAAAATTTTAAAAGATCGTTGCATCGCTTTTGACGAGAAAATTCGCGCTATCGGTAGTGAAAGCGAACTGAGAGCGAAATTCAAAAACGCCAAATTCAGTGAGCTTAGAAACTCCGTCATCGCGCCCGCATTCGTAAATACGCATGTTCATTTAGAATTTAGCGCAAACGCGTCCGAGCTTACATACGGTGATTTTATAGCGTGGCTTGGCTCTATCGTGACTCATGGCGGTGAGCTTGCTAAAAAATGCATGCCAAAGATCATGCAAAAAGCCCTAAATTCTATGCTAAAAAGCGGTATCGGCACGGTGGGCGCGGTCTCTAGCTTCGGCAAAGATCTGCATATCTTAGCCGCTTCGCCCGCTAGAGTCGTGTTTTTCAATGAAATTTTAGGCTCAAACGGCGAATTAGTAGAGCAAAACTGGCTAAATTTCATGGCTAAATTCAAGACCAGTCAGGCATTTGCCAGCGCTCGCTTCACGCCTGCCGTATCGCTTCACTCGCCCTACTCTATCCATCCTGATCTTGCTATAAAGGCGCTAAATTTCGCGCGCGAGGAAAATTTAGTAGTCTGCACGCATTTTTTAGAGAGCAAAGCGGAAAAAAACTGGCTAGATAGCGGCACAGGCGCGTTTAAAGAGCATCTAAAGCGCTTTGTCAAAGAGCCAAAGCCAATGTTTAGCGCAGATAGCTATTTTGCACAGTTTTCGCAGCTTAGGACACTTTTTACGCATTGCGTTTATGAGAGCGATTTTACGAAATTTAAGCCCTATCACTCTATCACGCACTGCGCGGTCTCAAACCGCTTGCTTGGTAAAAAAGCGCTCGATCTAGGCGCTATCTTGCGCGCTAAAGTAAATCTAAATATCGGCACCGACGGACTTAGCTCAAACATCAGCCTAAATTTTTGGGATGAGCTAAGAGCCGTTCTCTTGACGCATCAAAATTTAGAGCTCAACCATCTTGCCAAAGTCGTTTTCAAGGCGGCTACAAAAGGCGGTGCAGACGCACTTGGTATAAATAACGGCGAGCTAAAGCCCGCTAAACTGGCCGATATCGCAGTTTATAGCGCTCCAAAATGCGACGATAGCGAGCTTGTTTTGCAGCTCATCTTGCACACCAAACAGGCCAAAAGACTTTATATAGGAGGAAAAATTTGCGAATTTTAAAGCTCATTTTCGCGCCAGTGGCGGCGATCTTAAAATTTATCAATACCAACTTCAAAGCGCTCGTGTTTTTACTGATCTTGATCCTGCTCTTTGCGCCAGGCAGCGACATAAAGCAGCCGAATTTAGCGCAGATAGACATAAAAGGCGCACTATTTGACACGGATGAAATTTTAAACAAACTAGAAGAGCTCAGAAACGATCAAAATATAAAAGGCGTGCTGCTTTACATCGACAGTCCGGGCGGTGCGCTAAGCCCTAGCGTAGAGATAGCCACGCAGGTAAAAAGGCTAAAAGAGAGTAAAAAAGTGCTGGCGTATGCGGGTGGTAGCATGGCTAGCGGCAGCTACTACGCAGGCGTGAATGCGGATAAAATTTTGGCAAACCCGGGCTCTTTTATAGGCTCGATCGGAGTCATCATGCAAGCGCCAAACATAGCCGAACTAGCGCATAAAATCGGCGTCAGCGAGCAGGTCGTAAAGGCCGGAGAGCTCAAGGAGGCCGGCACATTTACTAGGCAATGGAGCAAAGAGGAGCGCGCAAGCCTGCAAAATTTAGTAGACGGCGCGTATGAGCTCTTTACAAAAGACGTGGCGCAGGCGCGAAATTTAAGCCTTGATAAAAAGGACGAGTGGGCAAATGCGAGGGTATTTTTAGCTGACGATGCGCTAAAAATAGGGCTCATAGACGGCGTGTGCGGATATTTTGACGCAAAGAGCGAGCTTGAGGCGATGAGCGGCGTAGACGAGCCCATCTGGCAAGAAAAGCCGCAGATCGAAAAGCTGATGGAAAAATTTACGCATCAAGGTATAAATTCGCTTTTTAGCGCCTTTTTTAGCGTGCAGACGAGATGAATACGTAGCTACCTCGCTACCGCACAGGCGCTGAGCGTGCCCGCGTCACCAAGAGCAAAATTCGTGAAGCATTTCTAGCGAACGTATCAAGCTAAAGAATTTCAAAAAGGACTGAAAATGGGGATATTTGCTAAAATTTTAGCCAAGATGAAAGGCGATGAAGCTAGCGAGATCAAGCCTGCACGAGATAGCGAGCAAGAGACTTTTTACGCGGACAGTCAAGACGTAGCTATGAAAGAGGCCGCCAAAAAGGCCAGACAGACGTTTAAATACTTTTGGCGCGAGCTCTACTGGGATAGGCGCCGCATAGTGCCTGCACTTGATATGGCGATGGTGAAGCTGCCGTTTTCGCAAGATGACGGGCGCGAGGTCGAATACATGTGGGTAGATGACGTGGAATTTGACGGAGAGAAAATTTACGGCAGGCTCGTAAATGAGCCGGATACGCTTACGAACATCAAAAAGGGCGACGAGATCGAGGCGCCGCTAGATGAGGTGAGCGACTGGGTATTCGTAAGCGAGGGCAAGAGCTTTGGAGCTTTTGGCGTGCAGGCCATGCGCTCAAAAATGAGCGAACAACAAAGAGTGCGGCACGATAAAGCTTGGGGTGTTGATTTTGGCGACTTTGACGATATTTTGGTGGTCGTCGGGCAAAAGGAGCACCCCCAAAATCTGATCGAACATCCGATGAGTATAAACGGCAAAGATAAATTTGAAAAATTTATAAAAGAAAACTCGCGCGAAGCCAGCCTAGCTGATGAGAACGGCTACACGCTACTTCACAAAGAGGCGATAGCGGGCAATCTCACGACGATCAAAATTTTACTCCAAAATTTTGCCGACAAAAACGCACAGACCGACGATGGCAAAACAGCTTTGGAATTTGCCAGCATAATGGGCTGGGAGCACATCGTAAAAGAGCTAGGCGAGGCTCTACACATATAGTTTACGAGTTTGATGCCTATGTCGCCGATCATGCGAGTATCTCGCACCACGCGTAGCTGTCATCGCCGAGACTCCCGCGAAAGATCGGCCTTAAATTCAGCCCTATTTTTATATTTTCGCCATCTTTGAAATTTGGACTTTGATATATCAAGAGCCATTTTAAATTCGGTATCTCGCGCTTGGCCGCCATATTTAAAAAGCACTGCGCGCCCTCATACATCACGAGCTTCGCGTCAATACCCAGCGAGTCTGAAATTTTCACCTCGCGACTGGGCACCTTAAAAAGCGGTATACTATCATCAAATTTTTGCCGCCTTGAAAAGATGAGAACGTCCGGGTTTTTACCACCCTTTATCAGTCTCGTATCGAGCCTTGGGCGGTCCGTTCGCACCGTGTTTCCGCCGATAACGAGCAAGTCTATCACGCTTCGTAGCTTATGGACGTGAGTCCTGCTTTGCTCGCCCGAGATCACTCCGCCGCTTGCCACGCCGTTTGCGCTCAGAGCGATCTTTAAAAAGCTGAAATTCCCATCCTGCCAGGCTCGAAACGGCGCGATAAGATCGAGTGCCTTGTCCTTTAAAACGTCAAATCTCACGCTCACGCCGCTATCTTTTAAAATTTTAGCCCCGCCGCTTGCTATTTCGTTCTCATCGCGCGTACCGATGACGACCTCGCTGAAATTTAGCCGTTTTAAAAGCTCGGCGCAAGGCGGAGTCCTGCCATGATGGGAGCAAGGCTCTAAGGTGACATAGGCTTTTGCGCCTTTTAGGAGGTTTGCGTGATGCGTAAGGATGAATTCGTATGTGAAATTTGGCTCTAGCTCGGCGCTTTTTAGCTCGTCTAGTCCGCTAAAATTTTGAGAGAATTTTGCGCTATATGCGTCTAAAAATTTTGCCAAAAATTCGCCGCTTAAAGTGCACAATGCGAAAAATACGGCCATCGGCTCGGCATGAAGGCAGCCTACTCTTTTGTGCGCATCGCAGGATAAAATTTTGCCGTTACGATCCGTTATCACGCAGCCCACGGCAGGATTTGGATAGGTTAAGATTTGAAATTCCCATGCCTTATTCAAGGCTAGCTGCATATAAAATTCATCGTCCATAAAGGCCTCTTTTGGCGCTTTGATCTTAAGCCAGCCCGCTTATCTCGCCTGTTTTGACGTCTATGTGCATATTTAGTGCGCTTGGTATTTTTGGAAGGCCTGGCATCAGCATTATCTTACCGCAAACCACTACGATAAATCCCGCTCCCGTGCGTATCTGCAAGTCTTTGACACTAAATTTAAAGCCCTTTGCGCGTCCCAAAAGCTTCGCATCGTCGCTAAAGGAATACTGCGTCTTTGCGATGCAAACCGGCAATTTTTCAAGCCCAAGCTTTTTAATGTTTTCAAGGGCTTTTTGTGCCGCTTCCTCGAAAACGACCTCTCCAGCTCCGTAAATTTCAGTAGCGATCTTGGTGATCTTGCTTTTCGTATCGTCGCTCATCTCATAGGCAAATTTCATATCGTTTGGCTTTTTTAGCTCTTCAAGCACGAAATTTGCAAGCTCAAGCGCACCCTCGCCGCCTTTTACGAAATTTTCACAAACCGCCATTTTGACGCCGAATTTCGCGCAATAATCCCTTACGAAATCTATCTCGCTATCCTCGTCAAAGCCGAATTTATTTAGCGCTACGACCACGTTTAGTCCGAATTTTCGCTTTAAATTTTCGATATGGCCGCCTAAATTTGTGATGCCTGCTTCAAGTGCGCTCATATTTGGCTTTGTTATACTCTCTTTATCGGTACCACCGTTATATTTGAGCGATCTAATGGTGCTCACCAAGACAACCGCATCCGGCGCTATGCCCGCGACTCTGCACTTTATATCGATAAATTTCTCGGCTCCTAGCTCCGAGCCAAAACCAGCCTCCGTGATGACGAAATCAGCTAAATTTAGAGCCGTCTTCGTGGCTATGATAGAGTTGCAGCCGTGTGCGATGTTTGCAAACGGGCCGCCATGGACGAGAGTCGGCGTATGTTCGATGGTTTGAAACAAATTTGGCTTCATCGCATCTTTTAAAAGTATGCAGACCGCGTCCTCACAGCCTAGATCGCGCACATAAATAGGCTCGCCACGATCATCGTAAGCTACCATTATGTTTGCGATGCGCTCTTTTAGATCAGCGAGGCTGGTCGCTAGGCAAAGTATCGCCATTATCTCGCTTGCGGCAGTAATGTTAAAGCCATCCTCACGCTCTACGCCGTCAGCCTTTCCACCTTGCCCCACGGTGATGAATCTAAGCGCGCGGTCGTTCATATCCATACAGCGCTTCCATAAAATTTTATCGATATTCAGGGGGTTTTCTTGATAGAGGCTATTATCTATCATGGCCGAGATCAGGTTGTTTGCAGAGGTTATCGCGTGAAAATCGCCCGTAAAATGTAAATTTAGATCCTCCATGGGTGCAAGCTGCGAATACCCGCCGCCGGCTGCACCTCCTTTTATGCCAAAAACCGGTCCCAAAGATGGCTCGCGAAGTGCCAAGCAGACCTTTTTATCAAGGCGATTTAGTGCATCGGCTAGGCCTATCGACATCGTAGTCTTGCCCTCGCCAAAAGGAGTCGGGCTAGTCGCCGTCACCAAGATGAGCTTGGAATTTGACCCCTCAAGTCTTGGCTCGATCTTAGCCTTAAATTTACCGTAAAGCTCCATATCATCTTCGCTAAGTCCTAGCTTGGCGCCTATTTTCGAGATATGATCAAGTTTGGCAAGATGGGTTATTTCGATGTCGCTTAGCATTACCACTCCAGATATGTTTTTGCTTTTTTTATATCGCCGATCTTTATCTCAAACACGCCCTCATCGTTTTCAAGTGCGATACTCTCATCATCGGCTTTCACGAGCCTACCTGCAAATTTCGCCTCGGCAGTTTGAGCTTTTACTAGCTCGCCCAGGCTAGCCTTGAAATGCCTCGCCTCACTTAGCTTTCGCTCAAGTCCCGGAGAGCTGACCTCAAGGTTATAATCCCCTGAAATAGGCGGCTCTACGTCAAAAATAGGCGAAAGCAAACGACTGACCTTTTCGCAATCATCAAGACTCACGCCACCATTTTTCGTAATGTAAATTCTATATGTCGCTCGGCCGTTTTCATTTGCTATCTCGGTGTCGTAAAGCTCGACTCCGCACTCTTTTACGAGCTCGTTTAGGTTATCCATTTTTATCTAAGTCCTTTGAAATTTTATCAAAAAGCTTGTCCATATGATTTTGATACTCCAGCCTATCGTCGAATTTAAAGTGAAAATTCGGACAGCGATACCAGCCCTCAGCCGCCATGCAGTGGTTTTGCAAATGCCTAGTGACGCGCTTTAGATGAGCTAGGATATACTCCTGCTCTCTCTCGTCAAATGGCGTCTTATCAAGATAAACAAAGGCATCGTATCTACCCTTTTTGCACTCTACGTCAGTCACGCAAAGACCTTTTAAAAAGCCATCCTCAAGCGTAGCCAAAGCCTCCGGGATCAGCTCTTTTAGCACACTTTCGGTGCGCATGCGTTTTATCTCGGCCGCGTTCATAGTTTGGCTTGTTCCTCTATCTCTTTGAAGCTCTCGATATAGTCATTTTCGCGGATATCGTTGCAGCCCTCGATGCCTACGCCACACTCATAGCCTTTTGCGACCTCTTTGACATCGTCTTTAAAGCGTTTGAGCGAGCTCACCATACCCTCGTAAACGACTACACCGTCGCGGATCAAGCGGATCTTCGCTCCGCGATTTATAGTGCCTTCGGTCACCAAACATCCTGCGATAGCTCCTATTTTTGGTACATTTA
The DNA here is from genome assembly GCF_013372125.1 of Campylobacter curvus. Classification (NCBI taxonomy): domain Bacteria; kingdom Pseudomonadati; phylum Campylobacterota; class Epsilonproteobacteria; order Campylobacterales; family Campylobacteraceae; genus Campylobacter; species Campylobacter curvus. Next base: position 1,514,549 of record NZ_CP053826.1, read on the forward strand.
TGACTTGACGTACCTGCGCTTGACCTAGTTGTTCCTCTCTGATTATCGGCGACATCAAGCCTCCAAGCAGAGCTTTTACATCATCGATGAGATTATAAATAACGTTATAAGTTTTTATCTCGACGCCGCTTTCTTTGGCCTTTTCTTTGATCTCGCCTGTCGGACGGATATTAAAGCCTAATATCACACAGTCTTTGCTGGCACTTGCTAAAGCCACATCGCTTTGCGTGATGCCGCCAACGCCGGAGTGGATGATATCGACCTTTATCTCGTCGTTCGCTAGCTTTTCCAGACTGGCTTTCAGCGCTTCAAGAGAGCCGCCCACATCGGCTTTTACGATGACTGGAAGCGTCTTTAGCTCGCCCTCGGCGATCTTCGCGCTAAGCTCATCGAGGCTAACTTTAGTCGATTTGCTAAGCTCTTTTTGTCGTAAGTATTCGGCCTTTTTTTGGGCGTATTCGCGAGCTTCTTTGTCAGTTTTTACGCCTATTAGCGTCTCTCCGGCTTCAGCTATCTCGCTAAGCCCCACGATGACGCCACACTCACCGGGCTTTATCTCTTGTAGCGGCCTTCCTTGATCATCAAGCAGGCTTCTTATCTTTCCGTATGCTACGCCAGCTACGACGGTGTCGCCGACTCTTAGCGTTCCATTTTCTACGATTATGGTGGCTACCGGACCGCGTCCTTTTTGAAGCGAGCTTTCGATGACGCTGGCTTTTGCACTGGCCTTTGGATTTGCCTTGAGCTCCAAAATTTCAGCTTGTAAAAGCACGATCTCAAGCAGATCATCTATGCCCATGCCGGTTTTTGCGGATATCGGCACGAATTCATACTTGCCGCCCCATTCCGTTGGCATTATATCAAGCTCGGCAAGTCCGGTTTTTACAAGATCGGGATTTGCCGCCTCTTTATCCATTTTATTTATGGCGATGATGATAGGCACACCGGCTGCTTTCGCGTGATTTACAGCCTCTTTGGTCTGAGGCTTGACACCATCATCAGCCGCGACTACGATGATGACGATGTCAGTCACTCCGGCACCTCGCGCTCTCATCGCGGTAAAGGCTTCGTGGCCCGGAGTATCGATAAAGGTGATATTTTTGCCGTTTTTATTTACCATATATGCGCCCACGTGCTGGGTGATACCGCCGGCCTCACCGGCTGCTACGCGTGATTTACGTATATAATCAAGAAGTGAGGTCTTGCCGTGATCGACGTGACCCATGATCGTGATCACCGGCGCGCGAGGGAGCAAATTTTCATCATCGCGCACCTCTTCTTCGTAGGCTGCTACATAGTCAAATTCTTTTTGATCGTCGATGATATTTACCTCGACATTAAACTCGTCAGCTAAAATTTCGATCGCATCCTCGTCCAAAAAGTCGTTTTTAGTAGTCATCATGCCAAGCATGAATAGCTTGCCGATGATCTCGCTTGGCTGCTTGTTCAGCTTCTCGGCGAATTCATAAACGCGTATCTCTTTTGGGATATTGATAGACGTCACGGCTTCGCTATTTTGCTTATTTTCAGGCTTTTTGTGTTTTTTCCTGGCGCGGCGCTGTATGCCACCCTCGCCGAAAGGATTTATCGTATTGTTTATCGTCGGCTTTAACACGTTTGGCTGTTTTGTCTTTTGTGTCGGCTGAGGATTCGGGGTCTTGAAGCTAAAATCAGGTAAAACTACGACGTCTTCGTCTTCTATCACGATATCGCCAAAGTCGCTCGAACCAAGCAGATCCATCTTTTGCGCGCTGTCTTTTTTGGTCGCTACGACCGGCTTTTTGTCTTTCTTTTTCTTACGGGCTAAATTTTCATCCGAGCTTGCAAACATATTTTTAAGGCTGTTTATCTCTATTGCTTCTGTATTTTTAGCCCTATTTTCATCTCGTTTGATAGGCGCGGGCTCGAATTCTTTTTTCTTCTTTACGATCACTAGGCCGCGGCGCCTTTGGCTGACATCAGCCAGACTCTCTTTTGGCCTTTGAGACTCTGAAATTTCATCTTTTATTTCGGGTTTGGATTCCGCCTCTTTTGGCTGCGGCTCTTGCTTTGTTTGCTCTTGCTTAGGCTGCGCTTCGATCTTTTGTTTTTTTACGCTCTCTTGATCTTTTTGGGCTTTAGTTTCGCCTATTTTGTGCGACTTGGTATCTTTCTTTTGCGCGGTAGAGGCTTTTGCAGGTTTTTCCTCTTTTGCCTTCGTCTGCTTTTTACCGACCTCTTTTTCACTCGGCTCTTTTGCTTCTTTTTTAGGCTTGGCTTTTGGTTTTTCTTTTTTAAATTTCTCCGGGATCACGCCGCTTTGGACGTATTCGTATATTGCCTCGGCTTCCTCCAAACTCACGGCGTTTGAATGCGTTTTTACCTTAAGCCCCAGCTCTTGAGCCTTTTCGACTATCTCTTTGCTCGGATAGCCAAGCTCGTTTGCTATCTCTGAAATCCTAACATTGCTCATTTAAGAGTTTCTCCTTTAAATTTGACACCTCTAAGCTAACGCCCTTTATGTATTTGTCAATTATTTTTTTTAACACTTTTTCATCTTTTTGCAAACACTCCTCACACAGGTAAAAACTGCGCCCTTCGCCTTTGCCGCATTCTAATACGGATCCGACTACGCGATATCTCTTTAAAATTGGCTGAGGTGCTTTGAGCTTACACGAAACACACGTTCTTATGGGATTGTTTTTATGCATTATATCTTTTTCTTACTTGTTTTTAGCTTTGCGTCATCACAAAACCGTCGTTGTCAAATGAAAAAATATGAACGGCAAAATCGCTAAATTTAGCCTCCAGCGCGCGCTTTAAATTTTGTGCGTCATCCGCATGGGCGATATTTAAAAAGCTTGAGCCAGACCCAGAAAGAGAGCTCATCAAAGCCCCATTGTCATAAGCTGTCCTCCTCACGTCAAAAAGCGCGTCAAGCGCCTTCATCCTGCGCTCCTCGTGTATCATATCCTGGCATGCGATCTTTAGCAGATCGTATCTTTTCTCGCAAAAACACGATGTCAAAAATGCAGCGTGAGAGAGGTTATTCACGCACTCTTTCATAGTGTAGTTTTTAGGCAAAATTTGGCGAGAAGATGACGTGCTCATCGGCTTATCCGGGATGACGACCACGGCTTTTATGCTCTCATCCAGTAAAATTTTATTTGCGTAGATCGCGCCGTTTTGCACCACTGCGCTTATAAAGCCGCCAAGAACGGCGGGCGAGATGTTGTCAGGGTGATTTTCATAGATCAAAGCCTTGTTTAAGATCACGCTCTTTTGCACCTTAAATCCGGCCATCGCATAAGCGCTGGCTATCGCGCTTATTATCACGGCGGAGCTGCTTCCTAGTCCGCGTGAAAATGGGATTTTGTTGTCAAAAACGATACGAAAATTTTCATTTTTGCCCGTCAGCTCTGAAAAAATTTCGTTAAAAATACTTATAAAAAGGTTGTTTCGCTTTAAATTTGGATTTTGGCTTCCTTCGCCGTTGATCGAAACAGAGCTAAATTTCGACGGCTGTATGCTTACTTCGTTATAAAGCTTCAAACTTAAACCAAGAGCGTCAAAACCCGGCCCAAGATTTGCGCTAGTTGCGGGAACTATAATGTTCAAAAATTCTCCTAAACCGCTTGGATGATATAATCTGGAAGTGTATCTTTTTTTAGTTTTAAATTATCTAAATTTTGGGGCAGACAAAAGCCTTTGGGCTCGATTTTTTCCAGCGTGATCTCGTTATTTCGTTTGACGAAGCTTAAAATTTTATTGGCTCTGATCGGTCCGCCATCGTTTAGCTCAAAGCCGCTTATAGCGTAAAATTCGCACTCTTTCACCATACAAAAGGTCTTTAAAATAACATAAGCGACCTTTAGTCCCATGAAGCTTCCGGGCGTGTTTGCGTATATGATTTTTTTGATGTTATATTTTTGATTTAAATTTTCAAGTATGCTTATGAGCGCTTCGCTAACGTGCTCTTGCTCGCAAATTTCACCGAATTTCACTCCGTTTTCATACAGCCCGACAAGTAAAGGAGAAGATAGCGAAACGACGAGAATTTCGATATTTTTTATGCAAAGACCTTTTGATAATCTTTAAGCAATTCGCCGCTAAGTGTTGCGATCTCGTAGTTTTTCTCATCGGCCAAGACTGCCAATGTCAGCTTATGGTTTAGATCGTGGCTTCCTGCAAATGCGATATAATCGCCCAAAAGCGGCGCACCAAGCAAACTTAGATCGCCCACTGCGTCTAAAATTTTATGCCTTACGAATTCGTTTTCAAACCTAAGACCTTCAGGATTTAAGATATGCGTATCATCGATCGCAACGGCATTGTCAAGCGATGCACCAAGTGCTAAATTTTGAGCTTGGAGGCGTTGTAAGTCTTTTAAAAATCCAAATGTCCTAGCGCGCGCTATCTCTTTTACGTAGCGGCTTTTGCTGAATTCAAAAACGTATCTTTGCTCGCCGATCACAGGGTGGTTAAATTTTATCGTATAGTCGAATTTCGGATTTCTTGATGGAACGGTTCGAACGAATTTCGAGCCTTCCACGACCTCAACCTCTTTACGAACCAAGATCACTTTTTTGCCCTCGTCAAGCTGCTTTATGCCAGCTTCGTCAAGCAACATACAAAAGCTTATGGCACTGCCGTCCATTACTGGAATTTCGTTTGCATCGACTAAAATTCTGATATTATCTATGCCGTATCCGTTTATCGCGCTCAAAAGATGCTCGACAGTGCTTATAAAGCCCTTTTCATTGCCTATGACAGTCGCCATTTGCGTATTTACAACGTTTGCCGGCTCAGCTTTAAAACTAGCTCCTATATCGGTACGATGAAAAACTATACCCATGTTTGCATCAAGTGGCTCAAGCACCAAACGTATCGGCTCACCCTTATGAAGTCCGATGCCGACGGTTTCGACTCGTCTTGCGATAGTAGTTTGTTTCAACGGATTTCCTTGTTAAATTTTATTGCGCAATGATAGCACTTTAAAACGATTTTTGCAAATCATTTATTATCTATCATCTTTTTAGCGGCGTCAAGGACGCTGGTCACATTGTCTTTGATCCACTTTTTATCCATCCACTGCTGAGGCCTGACCTCCTCGCCTTGGATCAAAATTCCAAAGTGCAAATGATCTCCCAGCGCCAGTCCGCTAGTGCCGGTCGTGCCTATTTGCTCGCCCGCAGATACGCTGTCGCCCTCTTTTACTCGAGCGCTAGAACAGTGTCCGTAAAGCGAATAAAGCCCAAATCCATGATCTATTATTATGTTTAGTCCGTAAATTCCATTTTCGGAGGCAAATACGACTTTGCCGGCGTTGCTTGCTATTATCGGTGCGGCTGCGACGCTAGCCAGATCAAGCCCCATATGCCATGACTCGCTCACGTTGGCGTTGTTGTAGGTGTAGTAACGATGATCGGCGAAATCGGCTACCTTTTTGCCGTTTTTAAGCGGATAAAAGGAGGTTATGTCAAAGCCGTTTATCAAATTTTCATCTACTGCGGCGGTGACTTCGGCTATTTTTTGATCGTTGGCGTCGCGAAGCGTCTCATTTACGAATTTCATCCTGTCAAGACGAGATAGCGAGCCGGGATCTTTTGCGTATTGATCGGAGAGATCGACGATCTTGCCGTCTAGGAAGCTATCTTTTAGCGCGATCGTTGAAGTTCTATATTTTACGTTTTCATAAAAATATCTCACATGCGCCTTGCTCTCGTTGCCGGCAAAATCTCTAGCGATCACATCGGCACTGAAGTTATCCACCTGCACCGGCCACGCTACCAAAGCGGCGTAAAATCCATCTTTGTAAAAAGGTACGGCCTTAAATTTCTTGCCGTAGCTAGTCTGGACGTAGACCTCTTTTAGTTGATTGTCAGTGGCTCTAAAAACGACCGTCGCACTGCCGCCCTTTGATATCGAATAAGACTGCGAAAGTATGTAAAGATCGGGCTTTGTCGTATCAAGAACGACTTGTACTTTTTTAGTGGCTTTGTTGCCTGAAAAGAAATTCCATTTGCTCGTATCGACGGCTTCTATATTCATCTCATAGGTATCTTTTGCTGTGAAAAATCCGGTCTTTGGAAATGTCAAATTTATATCCAGCTCGGGACTTGGCTTTTCGATGACTTGATTTAGTATGTTTAGATCGTTTTTACCGTCGTTCATGCTGATACGCACGAATTTTATACCTCGATCGTCTTTAAATTTTATATTCATCGGTGAGCGTAAATTCCAATAAACTTTATCCTGCACCCCTATCATAGGAGCGTTTCTCTCAAAGTCGCTAGACATGAAAGCATAGCCAAAACCGCCCGCAGCCACCAATAAAATCAAAATAAAAATAGCCCCTAAGCTACTGATGCCTCTTTTTTTCATTCAAATTACCTCGTTGATTTTGCGAAATTCTACATAAAATCGATAAATTTTTAGTTAATTATAAAATTTCTCGGATAGTGCGCGCACCAGCCATCCAGTCGTGCAGCTCGCTCCAGCGCTCCTCTTTTATCAGCCTCTCACAAGCTTCTAACTCGCCTTTAAACATATCGATCGCACCGATGATGTTTTGCTTGTTTTGCTTAAAGATATCTCCCCACATCACAGGAGAGCTCTTGGCAACACGTATCATACCGCGAAAAGTAGGGCCTCCAAGAGCCATTATATGACGCTTGTCTTCCTCTTTTAAAATTCCGCTTGCAAGTGAAAATGCGATAGCGTGAGGCAAATGAGAGATGAGTCCCACGTGATGATCGTGCTCATCGGCGTTCATGAAAACTATCTTCATACCAAGATGAGAAAATAGCTCGACGCTGCGTTTCACGTGCTTCTCTCCGCTTTCTTCAAAATCGCAGATAACGACGACTGCGCCATTATAAAGCGTCTTAAACGCAGCCTCAGGGCCGGAGTATTCGGTACCTGCCATCGGGTGAGCGGGGATGAAATTTTTACGTATGCTAAGCGGGACGGCCTCGATGATCTTTTGTTTGGTAGAGCCTAGATCGATAACGGTCGTGTTTTCATCGATATCGGTCAAATTTTGCACGATTTTAATTATCGCTTCGACCGGGATCGCTAAAAATATGATATCGCACTTTTTTTTCATCTCATCAAGTGTCAAAATTTCATGCACCAGCCCAAGCTGTAGAGCTTTTGCCTGATGATCTTCGTTTAGATCGTATCCGCTGACACAAGAGACCAGCTTCTCATCTTTTAATGCAAGTCCCAAAGAACCGCCCATCAATCCAAGTCCTACTATGCCTATTTTCATAAAATCGCCTTTAAAATTTTCAAATTTACATATTTTAAAAATAAAATATGATATTATACGACTTTATACTCAAAATCTAGGTTAAATTTACATGAAAAAAAGCTTATTCGCGATTTTTTTAGCCGTCGGCGGGCTAAACGCACAGACAATCCAGTCGATAAACTACAAAGGTCTTATCCATCTCTCTCCTGAAGTAGCCACCCAGATCATGGGGCTAAAGGTCGGTCAGGAGCTGACTCCGCAAGCAAGTGACAAAGCCATCACGAATTTGTTCAAACAAAATTATTTCGACGATATCTTTATCGAGACTGACGGTAGCGGCAATATCTTGGTAAATGTCAAAGAAAAACCAAGCGTCGCTAGAGTCGATCTAAAAGGCGTCGCTACAAACGACAAAACCGCGATAGAGTCTTTGATCAGCATAAAGCCGGGCAATATGTATGACGACCTCACGATAGAAAAGACTAAAGAGAGGATTCGCCAATATTACGAGTCAAAAGGCTATTTTGACACGGTCGTAGACGTGCAAAAGCAGCCGGTAGCGGGTAACGACAGCTCCCTTTTCATCACGATGAATATAAACCGCGGCGAAAATATGATAATCAACGACGTAAAACTGATCGGCGCTAAAAAATTCGACTACGGCGACATAGAGCCTATCGTAGCGAACAAAAGCCGAGAATTTATGGGCTGGATGTGGGGAAGGAATGACGGCAAGGTCAAGCTATTCGAGCTTCCAAACGACCCTGCTAGGATTCAAGACAAATACTTTCAAAAAGGCTATCTTGACGCGACCGTCTCAGCGCCTTACCTAAACGCTTCGTTTGATAACTATACAGCAGATCTCACCTACTACATACACGAGGGCGAGCCTTACGACGTGTCAAAAGTCAGCATAAACGCTCCTGAGGAGCTAGGGCTCGATACGAACGAGCTTTTAAAGGATTTTAGACTGGAAGCCGGAGATAGGATGAACTCGGCAAGACTTCGCCAAGATATGAAAAAGCTTGACGATCTGGTCGCAAACAAGGGCTATGCCTTTGTCAAAGTCTATCCGAAAACACAAAAATACGATGAGAACAAAACGGTAGATATAGAATACGAGGTCGAGCCGGGCGAGCAAGTATATATAAGAAACGTTCAAATTTCAGGCAACGACCGCACTGTCGATCGTGTAGTGCGCCGCGAGCTTTATCTCACGGAGGGGAATTTATACAATAGAACCGACCTCGAGGACTCTAAAGACGCGCTAAAAAGGACTAGTTATTTTGACGAAGTCGAGATAAAAGAGGAGCGCGTAGATAAAAACACGGTCGATCTAGAAGTGCAAGTAAAAGAGGCCTCCACGGGCTCTATAAGCGGTGGTATCGGCTACGGAAGCTCTGATGGCTTGCTACTTAACGCCTCACTTTCAGATACGAACATCTTTGGCTCCGGACTTCAAGGCACAGTCAGCGTCGATAAGAGCGATGACGAGCTTGCAGGACAGATAAGTCTCACAAACCCTAGAATTTTCGACTCCGAGTATAGCCTTGGCGGTACGCTTTATGCAAACGACTACGACTGGGACAGCTACGACGAGAAGTCATACGGCTTTAGCACCACACTTGGCAGGAAGCTGACTAGAAATTTAAGCGCCTCTCTTAGCTATGTCATCGAACACAGCAAGATCGAAGGACTTAGTGACGCTTTAAAAAAGATTGACTATAAAGAGGGCACGAACCTAAAAAGCTCGCTTATCCCGGCCTTATCATATAACAGCACCGATGATTATTACCTACCAAGACGCGGTATTTTAGCCAGCACTTCGCTAGAATTTGCAGGCGTAGGCGGCGATGAGAAATTCCTAAAAAGCCGCACGAATTTTAACTACTACCTAGGACTAAGAGACTACATAGACTACGACCTTATCTTGCGCTACAAATCAAGCTTTGGCAAAATTTGGGACAGAGGATACATACCTATCAACGAGAGGCTATATCTTGGCGGTATAAGAAATTTACGCGGCTACGAGAGTAGGACAGTATCCCCAAAAGTCCGTGTAAGCAGTAATGGTAACTGGTACGAAACTGGTGGAGATCTCGCATTTAATAACTCCTTTGAGCTAAGCTTTCCCATGATCGATCGCGTCAAAATGCGCGGCGTACTGTTTTATGATTACGGCATAATTAGAACAAGTAAAAGCACCACAAGTACCAACTTAAGCATAGATGATACATCAAAAACTAGATCATCTGCCGGCGTAGGCATCGAGTGGGTGACTCCGATCGGACCGCTTCAACTCATATTTGCCAAGGCGCTTGACGCAAAAGAAAATGACGATACGAACACGTTTGAATTTACTATCGGCAGACGCTTTTAATACATAAATTTAGGGTGCGACGCGGCACCCACCTCCTTAATTATCCGTTGAATTATTATTGTGCTTTTATAAGAAAAAACAAGGTGAAGTTTGGATATAATCCGAGCAATTTTTGTAAATAAGTAGGTTCAGATATGAATTTTTCCGATATATTTTCCAAAATAAGAAAAGCGCAGCCATTGCCCGAAGAAGCCCCTACTCATTGGATCAAATGCGATAGCTGCCACTCGCTGATGTATTACAAAGAGGTCGAAGCATGTTTTAACGTATGCCCAAAATGCGGGTATCACATGAGATTAAAAGCTAGCGAGCGTATAAAGCTGATATGTGACGAGGGGAGCTTCGTGGAGTTTGACGCAAATTTAAAGCCCGTCGATCCGCTAAATTTCGTAGATAAAAAATCATACAAAAAACGAATAGCCGAGAGTAAAGAAAAGACCGGCCGCACCAGCTCCGTGATAAGCGGCGAAGGCAAATGCAATGGCGAGGACATACAGCTGGTCGTATTTGATTTCAGCTTTATGGGTGGCTCTTTGGCCTCAGTCGAGGGCGAAAAGATCACAAGAGCTATCAAACGCGCTATCGATAAGCACCAGGCTCTCGTGATAATCAGCGCCTCAGGAGGTGCCAGGATGCAAGAAAGCACCTTTTCACTGATGCAAATGTCAAAGACTTCAGCCGCTTTAAAGCTACTTGATGAGGCGAGAATTCCATACATATCCATTTTGACAGATCCTACGATGGGCGGAGTCAGTGCATCGTTTGCATGGCTTGGCGATATCATAATCGCAGAGCCGGGCGCACTTATAGGGTTTGCCGGCCAGCGTGTCATCAAACAAACCATCGGTGCGGACCTGCCAGAGGGCTTTCAAAGGGCTGAATTTTTACTAGAGCACGGACTCATCGATGCGATCGTGCCTAGGAACGAGCACAAAAAATACATAAGCGATATGATAAAAATTTTATCGAACGACGCAAACGAGCATAAAAAGATACCGCTTCAAAAAGAGGCGAAAGAGGCTGAAATTTCGGACGAAAAGCCGTTTGAGCTAAAGCTGAAGAGCAAAGGCTGAAATTTTGGATATCAGTGTGTTTAGCATACAAAAATCGCGTGCGGACAGCTTTGAAAACGAGATAAAAGAGTATATAAAGATGTCTGCTAAATTTGCCAACATCAGCGATAAGATCATCTTCAACGACAAGATCGCAAAGGCTCAAAGCACAGGAAAAGACGAGGCGCTAAAGGCATACGATGAGGCGTATGAGCCGAATTTAAAGGGCTTTTGCGTGATGCTAGATGAGCGCGGTAGCGAGCTAAACAGCAACGAATTCGCTAAAATTTTCGAGCAAAATATGCAGCTTAGCTTCTTTATAGGCGGCGCTTACGGACTTAGTAAAAATTTAAAAGATAAGGCTCAAAAGGTGATAAGCCTCAGCAAAATGACTATGGCGCATAAGATCGCCAAGCTCGTGCTTTTTGAGCAAATTTTCAGAGGGCTTTGCATAAACGCAAACCACCCATATCACAAGTAAGGAATTTAAATGACCGACAACGAGTTAGAATTTTTCAAAAAATTGCTTGAAGAGCGAAAAATTCAGATCAAAAAAAATATAGCCGACGCTTCGAGCGAGGTCAGTGGGCTACGCGATAGCGGTGCGAGCGATGAATTTGACATCGCTTCGATAAACACCGACCAGCTCATCGAACAGTCCATATCCGCGCAGCAAAGAGCGGAGCTAAACGAGATAGACTTGGCTCTAAGCAAAATTTTCAACAAAACATACGGTATTTGCGATATGTGCGAAGAGGAGATCGGTATGGCAAGACTCAAGGTCAAACCTCATGCGAGGTATTGCATAGCATGTCGCGAGATAGTGGAAAAAACAGCCAAAAATTAAGGAGAAAGAGATGAAAACCAGAAAATTTCTCATCTACAGCATCATATATATCTTCGCAGTGGGGGTATTTGTCTACTCTTTTAATAATTCAACCTACACATTCGAGCTTTTAGGCTGGTCCGTAAATTTACCGATAGCCGTTTGGTTTATGCTGCCTGTAGCCATCCTGGCAGCACTTGCGGTACTTCATATCTTTTATCACAGCTTTAGTTTTTATAGGTATAAAAGAGCCATAAAAAGAGACGGTGCGCTCTACAACGACATGGCAAAGGAGATACTTTTAGGCCTTGAAAGCAACAAAGACTTTAAAACCGGTCTTTACAAGATCCCGTCTCAAGTCACTCGTGCCCTTTCGCCTTGGACCAATCTCAAAGAGGTCAGCATAGATGACAGCGAGCTCGCACTCATCATGCAAAGCATAAGAAACGTAAAAAACAAAGAGGTCGTAGATTTGAGGAAATTTAGACTGCCAAAAGACAATGCGCTGATGATACAAAACGAGCTTAATAAAATACAAAACGTTCCAAATTATTATTTTGAAATTTTAAAAAATCAAACCGATCGAAACGACGAACTTACGAGGGCGGCCTTTGACAAACTTATAAGGACAGCCTCTTACACCGAGATAAAAAGAGTTCCGCTAGAGATGAGTAGTGACGAGATCATGCTCGTAATAAACCGCTTCGTAAACGACGAGATCGACATCAGCTCGGATGAAATTTTCGAGCTTTTAGACAACGCAAAAATCACTAAAGCACAATACGACAAAGCCGCCGTGATGCTCAAAAATAAGCTAAAACCAGATGCTTTCATGAGTATATTTGAAAAGCTCAAAGCCACCCATGCCGATGCTGACGAGGCCTATATATACGCACTTTACGAGCTTCAAATGCTAGATAAAGTGAGAGAGGCTATCGAGGGCAGCGACCCTGATGAATTCAAAGAGATAAAAGTGCTTATGTTTTTACACGACAACGGCAAGATCGTGCCTTCGTCGCTATTTTTTAAATGATAGACTTTAGTAAAAAACCCCTTTTTTTAGCACCATTGGCAGGTTTTTCCGACCTGCCCTTAAGAAGCGTCGTAAAGAGATTTGGCTGCGATGTCACGATCAGCGAAATGATAAGCGCAAACGCCCTTGTCTATGAAAGCGGTGCAAAAACCCTTGAAATGCTAAAAAAATCACCGAACGAAACCCCCTATATCGTTCAGATCGCAGGCAGCGATATAGAAAATATCAAAAAAGCGGTCGCCATCATAAATAAATTTGACGGTATAGATGGGATCGATCTAAACTGCGGCTGCCCTGTACCAAAGGTCGTCAAACAATGCGCAGGCTCGGCACTGCTAAACGATCTGGAAAATTTAAAACGTATGATAGAAGCCATCAAAAAAACGTCCAATAAAACAATGACGAGCGTGAAATTCAGACTTGGCTTTAATGAAAAAAATCAAGTCGATATCGCCAAGGCATGCGAAGAAGCCGGGGCTGATTATATCGCTATCCATGGACGCACAAGGGCTGGGGGATATAGCGCGAAGGTCGATTATGAGGCGATAGCGCAGGCAAAAGCTAGCGTGAAGATACCAGTCGTCGCAAACGGGGATATAAATTCGCAAAATGCAGCTGAAATTTTAGCCCTCACAAACTGCGATGCTCTGATGATAGGGCGTGCTAGTATCGGCAATCCTTGGGTCTTTAGCGAGATAAAAAACAAGCAAAGCGTGAGTAAAGAGCTAAAAAAAGAGATCATCTTGGCTCATTTTGATGCGATGTTAGGGCATTACGGCGAGCATGGAGCAAATATCTTTCGCAAGCACCTACACCAATACAGCAAAGGCCTTGACGGCGCTACCGCATTTCGCAACGAGATAAATCACATCAAAGACACGAGCTTGATGCGTAAGCGAATAGAGGAATTTTTCGCCTAGATGCAAGGCTATATATTGCGCACGCAAAAGGTCAAAGACGAAGACCTTTTAGTCTATATATTAACACCCTCAAACGTCGTAAAATCATACCGCTTTTATGGTGCGCGACATCCAAGCGTGATGAACGGCTATAAGATCGATTTTGAACTCATAGAAAATATAAATTTCTTACCACAGCTTCGAAGCGTGCTGCATCTTGGCTATCGCTGGCTACAAGACCGCGACAAACTCATCATCTGGCAGCAGTTTATGCGCCTCATTTACGATCATTTAAAAGATGTAGACAGCCTGGATGAAATTTACTTTAACGAGCTTGATCTATGCGCCAAACGCTTCGAGCTGTCAAATGCCAAACGTCTTTTGATAGAAAGCTACGTGAGGATCTTGGAGTATGAGGGGCGCTTACATCAAGAATTCGAGTGCTTCGTATGCGACGAGCCGATAGTCGGCAAGATGTGCCTCACGAGGGGATTTTTACCATCACATCCGCACTGTTTTGCAAGAAGCGAATTTGATATGGAAAAGATAGAGAAGCTGTTTGACACCAAAAGCACGATAGAGCTAAACGACGAAGAGGTGAATTCTCTTTACAAGATCGTTTTGGAGGGGCTGTGAGTTAAATTTAGGCCGAGCCGCCAACTCGGCCTAAAATCAAATTTATTGGCTCTGTTATAATAAATCATTGATGCTTGCTTCGCAAACCCTGTTCGCTCCAGGAGCGACCTAGCACAGACGCGAACAGCGTTTGTGCGAGAGCGAGTAGCCGAACATATAGCACGATTTGCGCGGTCAGCTACCGCTTCCCTGTAAATCGGCGGCGATAGCGTCGCTTCACAAGGTTTTTGCTCGAATGCTGTTCGCATTCTCATGCTTTGAAAGCTGAAAATCAATGAAATATTTTAACAGGGCCAATTTATTTATCCTTAAGCACCTTGTCTTTCCACTTCGAGCTATCTTTTTTATCATTTGCGATATCCTTTGACAGCTCTGCGGCGGCTTCAAAATTTTTCCTGACACCTTCACTGGAATTTTTATACTTGACGGCGTTTGAGCCCTTTATACCAAGGCTTTCCGCCTCGGTAACGGCGTCCATGTTAGCACCTAAAAATACAAATTCCCAGTCATGCTTGCTTTGTTTGGCGCTTATCATCTTTTTTATCTGCGCCTTTGTGTATTCCTTGCTAGAATTTTCCTGGCCGTCGGTTATGATCACGAAAAGAACTCTGCTGTTTTTATCGTAGATGCCGCTAACGTTTTCTATCTTGTTTATAGTGCTTCCTATCGCGTCAAGAAGCGCGGTGTTGCCACCTGCGCGGTATTCGTTAGGCGTTAGCTTTTGCACGTTTTTTATGTCTTCTCTGTCGTGGATAACGTTAAATTTCGTATCGAACAAGACCGTGGTGACTTTAGTCGTGATATTTAGATCCTTTTGTTTGTCTATCATCGAGTTAAAGCCACCTATCGTATCGTCCTCAAGCCCACTCATAGAGCCAGATTTATCGAGGATCAGCACCATTTCAAGGCGATTAGGAGCCGAGGTATCGGGCGCTATCTCTTTTGCAAAAGCCCAAAGCAAGCACAATGCCAGCGTAATTATGATCTTTTTCATACACTCTCCTTTAAATTTGAAATTTACTCGTCATCTTCACTAAATTTAGCCTCGCCAGAGCCAAAAAACGTATCCGTATGGATATTATGAAACGCAGCCTTTAACGAGGTGAATAGCTTTGGATTGTTTTTCTCCAGCTGGGCTAAAAGCTGCTTGGTCTCATATCTGGCGTGTGGCATCTTCACGTCAAATCTCATCGCCGGGCACGCCTCGTCTCCGATCACGCGAAGCTCGTTTCTGAGGGCATTTTCTCTAAGCTGCCTCTCACGCACGAATATAAACGGGCGGATGACCTCGATGCCGTTTTTGGCTTTATATTTTGGTGCAAGTGTCCTAAGAGCGCCGTTATAAGTGAAATTCATAAAAAAGCTCTCCGCCGCATCGTCTAAATGGTGCGCGATGGCAAGCTTGTTAAAGCCGCCATTTAGCGCATGAGTATAAAGATATCCGCGCCTCATACGCGAGAAAAAGCTGCAAAAGCTGGAATTTTTACGGATCTTGTCCTTTGAAATTTCAAAGATAGAGCTGTCGATGACCTCGTGCTCGATACCATGCTCGTTGCAGTGGCGCGTGAGATAGGCGTAGTCCTCTCCCATGCCGTAGCTTAGAGTGACGGCTTTAAACTCAAATTTTTCAGGCGTGACGCGCTGCATATGCTTTAGCACGTGAGCAAGCGCCAAACTATCTTTGCCGCCACTCAAGCCGAGTAAAATTTTATCTCCGCCTTGCACCATCTTATACTGAGCGTTGGTCTTGCCGACCGTGCTTAGTATCTTTTTGCTTATGTCTATCATAAAGCCTCGACCATCGTAAGCATAAAGTCAGCACTCACCTTTGCAGAGCTATGTAAAAATTCGTCAAAGTCGAACTCCGCACCGCCGCCGGCCTCATCGCTTATAGCGCGAAGTATGAAAAACGGCACGCCAAGCTGCGTACAAACTTGAGCCACGCTAGCGCCTTCCATCTCGACTACGTCGGCCTTGAAAACGACCTTTATCCAGTCCTTTTTATCCTTACTGCATACGAACTGATCGCCTGTCGCGATGACGCCGCTTTTTAGATCGAGTCCTTTTTGGGCTGCGACTTCGATGGCAAGCTTGTTTAGTCCATCATCGGTTTTACTAAAAACTTCGATCCCCGGCACATAGCCATAAGGATGTCCAAAAGCGGTGATATCAAGATCGTGTTGCGCTAGGCTCGTAGCATACATCAAGTCGCCGATCTTAAGCCCCTCACTGAGTGCACCTGCTACACCGGTGAAAAGTAGCTTGCTAGCTTTAAATTTCTCTATCATTATGCTGGTAGTTAGCGCCGCATTTACCTTACCGATCTTTGAATAAGCTATCACAAGCTGTTTGCCCTTATACGAAGCAAGATAAAATTTATTGTTAGCGTATGAGATCGTATCGTATTCGCCTACAGCCGATAAGATCGGCGTTACTTCCTCATCCATCGCCCCTAATATAGCTATCATCTCTCCTCCAAAATTCTAACCGCCTCGTCAAGACTAGCCATATCGGTTATGCTAAGAGTCGGTTTATCGGTGATCTTTTTGTTTATGCCCTTAAGCGTAGCTGCGCCAAGCTCGATGAAACAATCGACTTCGCTTTCGTAGTTTTTTATGCTTTGCTTGTATAAGACAGGCTTAACGAGCTGCTCTTTTAGTAAATTCAGCGCTTCATGCTTTGTAGTATATGTTTTTGCGCTAACGTTTGACACGACCGGAGCAAAATTTTGAGCTAAAATTTTTTCAAGCTCATCGGCCAAGCGGACACTAGCTGGCTGCAATATAGGGCAGTGGCTAGCGACTGACATATTTAAGAGCATGGTTCGCTTCGCGCCTGCTTCTTTAAATTTTGTCTCGAATTTAGCCAGATCCGCACGCACTCCGGCCACTACGATCTGCCCGTCGCAGTTGTAGTTTGCAGCGTAAATTTGAAGCCCTTGCTCCATCGCCTCGGCACAGATGCTCTCTACCACATCGTCAGCAAGGCCAAGCACGACCATCATGCCCGCGTCCTTGCCTTCGCAGGCTTCTTGCATGAATTTACCGCGTAAATTTACAAGCTTTATAGTGTCTAAAAAGCTAAAAGCTTTACTCGCGGCAAGCGCACCGAATTCGCCCAAGGAGTGACCTAGACTAAATTTAGGCTCTATGCTTAGCCTTTGCGCCAAAGCCTCATAGCTCATCAAAGAGTTTAAAATGATGGCGGGCTGCGTAAATTCACTGATAGCAAGCTCTTCGTTTTGCGTAAAAAGTAAATTTTTAAAATCTATCTTCAAGCGGTCGCTCGCACTCTCCAAAAGCTCGCGAGTGCAGGCGAAATTTTCATAAAATTCTCGACCCATGCCTACGCTTTGAGAGCCTTGACCCGCAAAAATCAACGCATATCTCATAGCCATCTCTTAATGATGATGTCCGCCGCAACCGCAGCCACCGTGACCATGCTCGTCGTCATCGTCATGATGATGTCCGTGGCCTCCGCAGCATTGATGTCCCTCGCCGTGATCATGTCCGTGTCCGCCGCAACCGCAGGTGTGAGCGCCGGCTACCATTCCTGTGGCTTTTTCATCTTCGCTCGCATCTCTGACCTCTAAAATTTCAACATTAAATAGCAGATCTTTGCCTGCGTAAGGGTGATTAAAATCCACTACGACATCGTCCTCGCCGATAGACTTTACTATCACGCGAACGCTCGAGCCATCCTCGTTTTGTCCGAAAAGCTCCATGCCTTCATGCAGATCTATGCCCGCAAACTGCTCTTTTGGGAGCGACTGCACGGCCTCGCTATTGTATTCTCCACATCCCTCGGCAGCTTTTATGTTTATCGCAGCCTTTTCTCCGGCTTTTAGCTTGCTGACCTCTTCTTCGAGCTTTTCGATTATATGCCCGCGACCGGTT
This sequence comes from Campylobacter curvus, assembly GCF_013372125.1. Lineage (NCBI taxonomy): Bacteria > Pseudomonadati > Campylobacterota > Epsilonproteobacteria > Campylobacterales > Campylobacteraceae > Campylobacter > Campylobacter curvus. The sequence goes on from NZ_CP053826.1 coordinate 1,532,505, forward strand.
ATAAATGAAATTTGACCGCCATTTTGCATATTTGACTCTAAAATTTCGCCTGTTGCAGCGTCTTTTAGCTCATAAAACATTGTTATGACTTGATCTTTACTCACAATATCTCCTTTAAATTTCGATTTAAGATAATGTGAGATTATATCTAAAAAAGTTTAAATTTAGTTTCTGCTAGGGGCGGCCTGCGCCTCTTTGCTGTCAGGATAACCTACCTTGAGAGCTTTATAAAAACGGTTCGCACTTTGGGTGTCGCCTATTTTATCAAAGCTGATAGCTGTGTGATAAAGGAGTTTGGAAGTATAGTCGGCTTTATCGCTGCCTTGTATGCTTTTTTGATAGTATTGTATAGCTGTACTGTATGATTTTTGCTTATAGGCTATCTCGCCTAAGTAAAAATTCGAAGCGGCCGGTTTGTAGCCTTTTTTATTAAGATACTCAAAATATTCGGCGGCTTCTGATGTTTTACCAGAATTTAGTAGCTTTATGCCTTCTGACATAACGTCTTTATCGCTTTTATCACTAAAATTTGACTTAGTGGCCGAGTTGTCCGAGCTTGATTTGGTGTTAGCATTATTTTGCTTAGTAGAGGTGGTATTTGAGTTTTTATCCAGCAAAGCACCTAAACGATTAAGCGTGGTAGTGATATTTTTATAGTTTTTCTCTTGAATCTGCCTAGTTTCATCTACATAAGCTTTTAAAGATGCGAAATTTTCACCGGAGCTATTGACATCACCGTTGACTCTTAACTCGAGGTCATTGATCTTTTGCTCAAGCTTATTCATCCTAAGGCTCATGCTCTCTATCAGACTTTGAAGCCCTTGTATCTGCTCGGAAACACTATTCATATTTTCTTCTATGCTTTGAACGCTTCGCTTATTATTCAAAGCGGCTTTTTCACTATCGGTAAGACCATATGGATTTGCGTTATTGATATCTCCTGCATCAAATGCAGAAACTTCTTGAGACCAAGTAGAGAGGGCGGCTCCCAAAGAGAGAGCCGCAAAAACTATTTTTTTATCCATTATAAATTATGGAAGGACTTTAAATTCTGCACGTCTGTTTTGAGCATCGCAAGCTTTAGTTTTATCTGTGCAAACAGGATTGCTTTCGCCAAAGCTAACTACGGCTATTCTATCAGCACTTACGCCATTTCTTACTAGAGCGTCTTTTGTGCTCTTAGCACGTTTTAGACCAAGTGCATAGTTGTATTCGTCTGTACCCCACTCATCGCAGTTACCTTCGACTTTGATAGAAAGAGCTTGAGCGTCTGCTTGATTGAATATAGCAGCATTTGCACTTACAGTACCTTGTTGATCTGCTTTGATGTTAAATTTATCGAAGTCAAAGTATACGTTTTTAACTTGGCTTTCGATATTAGCTATAAGCGCCGCCAATCTATCTGCATCACTCATACCCATATTTGAGTCTGATGTTTGATTTGAATTTGCATTCATATCGACTTCAGGGTTTTTAGAGCTACAACCGCTCAACAATAAAGCTGCAACAGCAACACTTGCTAGAACTACTTTTTTCATTCCACATCCTTTTTAAAAAATTTGGTCGCATTATACCATAAAAATTTTAAATATTTACCAATCTATAGACTGAATTCTACCGACTTTTAACGGAAACTGAAAGCTTCTGTTTTCATTTAGTCTTACCACGCCAAGCGAACTTTGACCTCCGAGTTCTTTTATAAACACGACGCTTTGGCCATCGCTTGAAAATCTCGGATAATTATTCTTTCCACTGGCGGTGAGCTGGCGTATAAAATCCGTTTGCGTAGATATCAAATATATATTAAACGTTCCGGCATCTCCACTACTCTCACGACTTGAATACACAATATAGTTTTCAAACGTGCTTACAGAGTTGTTGTTTTTACCGTGAAATACCATCTGCTCGACGGTCCCGCCGGCATTTGCGCTGGTAGCAAAGACATTTGGATAGCCGAGTCTATCGGATACGAAAACTATCCTGCTATCGCCATCGACGAAATTTCCATTGACATCTATGCCCGGATAGTTTGTGATCTGCGTCAAACCTTTGGTCGCTATATTATAAATATAAATATCAGGCTGATCTTTTGGCGCCATAGTAAGCAAAATTTTACTTCCGTCTTTGCTGACGTCCGAAGCTATCAGCATGCCTACACTATCTATGATCTTTGTCTTCGTTCCGCTAGTAAGGTCGTATCTAAATAGGGTCGGCTTATTATTGACATAAGAAGTGTAGTAAAATTTCGTTTGATCGGCGCCGCCCCATTTAGGAAATATATTCAGTCCTCCACTGACTATCGTCTTCTGATATGTCAGAGTATAGTCGGCAACTACGATAGAGCTTTGGCGAGCTGAAGTATATTTTGAGAAAATGATAAATTTCTCCATCCAGCCAACCGGAGGTAAATTTAGCTCGTTTGTCAGCTCAACTATGCTTTTGTGCGCCAAAAACGGATATTTTGCACCGTCTGGCATAGTATAGACTTTTTCATATTTCGTTGTCGCGGTTTTTGCGTTTATGAGCTTTACTTTGAGTGTAAGAGGCGAATTTGCCGAGCCTTCGAGTGCGTATCTAAATATAAGCTCGACACCCTTATCACTCATGGTATTTGTCTGCGCGGTGCCCTCATAAGTAGAAGGTACATGATCTTCGATGACCTCAAAGTCAGAGCTTACCTTCAGATCGCCAAGCATGATCTTAAAGAATTTATCTTTAAAATTTGCATCCCCTACCGCCGTAGTCGCATCTTGCAAAGCGATCTTTGGAAGTGCGATGCCTTGATTTATGACCGATATCGTCGCATCAGCAGCATAAAGTCCCAAAGCGACGCATAAAAAAAGAAAAATTTTTCTCATTATTGCTCCATTTCTTAAATTTTATTCTAGTTTATCTTCTAATTTTAAATTAAAAGTAATACTTTTACCATCCGGAGAAAACGGGAATTTCTCCGTAGTCAGTTTTTCCAAGCATTCTCTTACTTTATTGTTAAATTCTTCATTATAAGATAGCTCCAAAATTTCATAGCTGAAATTCCCGCTTCCATCTATCATAAATTTAACCGTTGCGACATCGTTTGAATCAGCCTTATAGCTCTGCCATCTTCTTTGTATCTGCTTTGCTATCGCACCCCTTAAAGGGTCATAAACACCAGTAGCTTGCGACTTTGGCGCTTTTGAGACCGTATCTATCTGCAGGCTTTTTATGATATCACTTGCTTGCTTGGCGGCTTGAGAATTGGCCACCTCGCTTTTTTTACGGCTTTGCACTTTTTGCTCCGGCTTTGCGATACCATTATCTTTTTTTAGCTTCGTCGTATCGATACTGCTAAAAAGATCCTTGATATTTGGAGTCTCCACCGGCTTTGGCGGCTCAGGTTTTGTGTCCGGTTTTTCGCTAGGCTCAGGTATCTCGGGCTTTGGCTTCGGTTTTAGCTCTGGCTTTGGCTGCTCTTTCGGGGGAGTCGGTATGCTCGGAGTAGGTAGCGGCTCTTCTGGAACTACCGGTTTGTTCGTAGTTTCCACCTTGGCCTCTTGCGACTCTTTTTTGGGTTCTGGCTGCGTTTGTTTGACTATTTCATTAGCTTGTTTAGGAGCCTTTATAGTTTCGGCTACCTCTCTATCCACCATGACGACATCCATAAATGCATCTTTATCGTCAGTATATTTTTTAGCAGGCTCAGAAAAAAATGTAAGCTTGATAAAAAGCATAAGTACTATCGTTAGATAAAGTGACAGGGCTACAAAAAACGAACTAACGGTAGGAAATTTTACTTTACTTGGCATCTTATCCGTTTGTTTCTAAGGCGACTTTGTTAAATCCCGCATTTTTGAGGGTCTTTAGCACAAACATAACATCATCGTATCTTAAATTTTTATCCGCCTTGATATATATAGGTAAGCTTTTGTCGTATTTACCACCCATCAAAGCGATATTATCAGGAAATTCAGCAAGACTCATCAGACTCTGATCTATCCTGACTTGCCTTTGGGCATTTATGGATACGATCAGATCTTTTTGTTTCGCGGTAGAAGTCTTAGTCTTTGAACCATCCGGCAAAGCGATATCCTCTTGATAAACAAGCGTAGGAGTCGTGACCATCAAGATAGCCAGCAAAACCAGCATGATGTCAACAAGAGGAGTTATGTTTAGTTCCGGCTTTTCATCATCAAATTTAAGAGCCATCTATATCTCGTCGTCTTTTTTAAGAGCCACCAATACGTCAGCTTGACGCTCGATCACGCTCATAAGCTCATAAGCTTTGCGTTTTATAAGTAGGTTGAAAGTATATGCAGGGATAGCTACGAAAATTCCAGCACCAGTGGCGACTAGAGCCTCTGATATAGCTGGAGCTATCACGCCAAGAGATGAATTTGCACTATTGCCAAGCTGTGAAAACGTTTCAAGTATAGAAACGACTGTTCCAAAAAGGCCGATAAAAGGTGAAGTAGAGGCTATGACGCTGAGCCAAGTCAGGCCACTAGTGGCGTTTTTCTCGGCTATGCTTATACAAACGTTTAGTTTTTCTCTTGAAATTTTACCACTTGCGCACTTTCTTAAAGATGAATCGTTTGGGATATTCTTAGCTCCCATTAACAACGATTCTAGGGCGTTTTGTTCTCTTTTTTGCCACAATCCTATGCCGGCCATGCGAGAAAAGAGTATGGTAAAGCTAACGATAAAATAGGCAGACAGCCAACATAATACGATAATAGTGATGAAACTACTTCTTTGAATGTAGTTTAAAAAAATATCTATCCCGCCCACTTATCTTGCTCTCACTACGTTTTCCATCTTTGCGATCGTAGCCGCAAAGGCGTTAGTATCGCTGCTCATGCTCTCTATAAGACGTTTTGCCTGATCGAGAGAATTTGCAAGTTCGCTCTCACTATTTCCAGCTACATAAACCGCTCCGTCTGCAAGGATGACGACTTTACCTTCATCGATCTTTGCGTAGCCCCAGTTTATCGCTACGATGTCATGGTTTTTGTTTTTATCTTCTATATCGATGATACCGGCCTTTAAAAGCGATATCAAAGAGGCATGGTTTGGCAAAACGCCAAACTCGCCTTCACTGCCCGGAAGCACTACACTACTCACGTCATCAGAAAAAACCTGACCTTGAGGAGTTACTATTTCTAAGTGTAATTTATCCATTACGCTTCCTTAAATTTAAAATTTTAAGCCTTAAGCTTTTCAGCTTTAGCCAGCGCCTCATCGATATTGCCTACCATATAAAACGCCGCTTCAGGCAGACTATCATATTTGCCGTCCAAAATTCCTTTAAATCCGGCTATATTTTCCTCTAGGCTTACATATTTACCGGGGCTTCCTGTGAAAACCTCGGCGACAAAGAACGGCTGAGATAAAAATCTCTCGATCTTTCTAGCCCTATCGACAGTCAGTTTGTCTTCTTCGCTAAGCTCGTCCATACCAAGGATAGCGATGATGTCTTGAAGGTCTTTATATTTTTGAAGCACAGCCTGAACGCCGCGAGCCACTTTATAATGATCCTCGCCTAAAATTTGCGGATCAAGCATTCTTGAAGTAGAATCAAGCGGATCGACCGCAGGATAAATTCCCTTTTCAGCTATCGCACGGTTAAGAACCGTCGTCGCATCAAGGTGCGCAAAAACAGTCGCAGGAGCCGGGTCTGTAAGGTCGTCAGCCGGAACATAAACGGCTTGAACGGATGTGATCGAGCCTTTTTTAGTCGATGTGATCCTTTCTTGAAATTTACCCATCTCGCTTGCCAGCGTCGGCTGGTAACCAACGGCTGATGGGATACGTCCGAGGAGTGCCGACATCTCTGCACCAGATTGAGAGAAGCGGAAGATGTTGTCGATAAACATAAGCACATCAAGTCCCATCTCATCGCGGAAATACTCAGCCATCGTTAGACCAGTCAGTGCGATACGATTTCTCGCCCCTGGCGGCTCGTTCATCTGTCCGTAGCACAAGGCGACTTTATCCAAAACGTTACTTTCTTTCATCTCGTGATAAAGGTCGTTTCCTTCGCGCGTCCTCTCGCCAACACCTGCAAATACAGAGTATCCGCTGTGTTTGAAGGCGACATTGTGGATGAGCTCCATGATGATGACCGTTTTACCGACACCTGCACCGCCAAATAGTCCGACCTTACCGCCCTTTGCGTAAGGCGCAAGAAGATCCACAACCTTTATACCGGTTTCAAAAATTTCACTTTTCGTGCTTTGTTCTTCAAATGGTGGCGGATCGCGGTGGATAGACCAATGTTTATCAAAATTTACGCCCTCGCCCTCGTCGATGAGATCGCCGACGACGTTAAAAATTCTTCCCAAAACCTTCTCGCCAACCGGCACACTAATAGGCGCACCAAGAGCGGTAGCTTCAAGCCCGCGAGTAAGCCCCTCACTCATATCCATAGCGATCGTTCTGACGCGGTTATCACCCAAGTGAGCCGCGACCTCCAGGATCAATCTATTTTTCTTGCCCTCAACCTCAAAATAAACCTCGATAGCTTCGTTGATCTTTGGCAAGTAGTCATTAAAGTCAACATCGACCACAGGGCCCATAACTTGACTAATAACACCCTTCATTCATACTCCTTTTATTTCATTGATTCAACACCACTGATGATCTCTATAAGCTCAGTAGTGATGGACTCTTGCCTTGCTTTGTTATAGGCAAGATTTAGTTGTTTTACACGCTCTTTAGCATTATTCGTCGCATTGTCCATCGCTTGCATCCTCGCACTATGCTCGGCAGCAAGTGAATCAATCAAAGAATAATACATACTGTATTCAAAATATTTTGTTAATAATTCATCCAAAATTTTAGAATAATTATCCTCAGGCTCGAATTCCATCAAAGAATTCGTCTCTACGCCGATGATCTTGGACGGCTCAATAGGCACGATGTCATTTACTCTGATTTCTTGAGAGATCATATTTTTATAGCCGTTGTGGACTAAAATAACCTTGTCTGTGACCCCGTTCACGAAATCATCTATGGCATCTTTGATGATATTTTGTGCTTTCTCGTAAGTCGGAGAAGAACTAGCGCCTATATACGTCTCAAGCAGATCTACACCTTGAAAATTAAAAAATTCTATGCCTTTTTTGCCGACGGCACGTAAGCGAACTTTAATCTTCTTGGCTTTAAATTCATCTATCATATGCCTTACGGTTTTAATGGTCTGGACGTTAAATCCACCGCAAAGCCCCTTATCAGCGGTAACGAATATGATATCAACCTTTTCGATATTTTCTTTGATATCGAAAAATTTACTCTCGGAAACGACCGAAGCGTATTGATTTATCTTATAAGCTATCTCTGATAAAACTTCATTGATCTTAAGCGCATAGACCCTGGAGTAGCGTGCCGCCTCTTCCGCTTTTCTAAGCTTGGCGGTAGAGACGAGCTTCATCGCACGCGTCGTCTTTTGAGTGTTTTGGACGCTCTTGATCTTTCGTTTTATATCTTTTAAATTTGACATGTTTTAGCCTTATGCGACCGAGAAAGTCGCTTTAAAGTCTTTCAGTGCCTTATGTAAAAGCTCTTCTATCTCTTTATCAAGAACTTTTTTCGTCCTGATTTGTTCGAAAATTTCAGGATATTTTGCCTCTATATATGGATAAAGCTCCGCTTCAAATTTTGTAACACTGGCTGTCGCGATATCATCAAGATAGCCTTTAGATCCGGCAAATATGATGACGACTTGATTTTCGACCGACAAAGGAGAATACGGAGGCTGTTTAAGCACTTCGACCATCTTTTGTCCGCGCTCTAGCTGCTTTCTTGAGCTCTCGTCAAGGTCGCTTGCAAATTGAGCGAACGCTTGAAGTTCGCGATATTGCGCCAAGTCAAGCCTTAAATTACCAGAAACTTGCTTCGTCGCTTTTATCTGAGCCGCACCACCGACACGTGAGACTGAAAGTCCGACGTTGATCGCAGGACGGATACCGGAGTTAAAAAGATCGCTCTCAAGGAAAATTTGCCCGTCGGTGATAGAAATGACGTTTGTCGGGATATATGCCGAAACGTCGCCCGCTTGCGTCTCGATGATAGGCAAAGCCGTAAGCGAACCGGCGCCCAAAGCGTCATTTAGCTTACTGGCGCGTTCCAAAAGGCGTGAGTGTAGATAAAATACGTCACCAGGATAAGCTTCGCGGCCAGGTGGGCGGCGCAAGATCAAAGACATCTCGCGATATGCGACGGCATGCTTTGATAGATCATCATAGATGATTAGCGCGTGGCGTGAGTTGTCACGGAAGTATTCGCCCATCGTTACGCCAGCATACGGTGCGAGATATTGAAGCGCAGCGGCATCAGACGCACCGGCATTTACGACTATCGTGTAGTCCATAGCGCCATATTCTTCGAGTTTTTTAACGACTTGTGCGACGGTTGATTGTTTTTGTCCGATGGCAACGTAAATACAAATGACGTCTTGTCCTTTTTGATTGATGATAGTATCTATCGCGACGGTCGTTTTGCCGGTTTGACGGTCACCGATAATCAGCTCACGTTGCCCGCGGCCGATCGGCACAAGTGCGTCGATGGCCTTGATACCGGTTTGTAGCGGCTCATGGACTGATTTTCTAGCCATGATACCTTTGGCTTTTTCCTCGACGAAGCGAGTTTCGGTAGCTTCGATCGGTCCTTTTGCATCGATCGGTTCACCAAGTGAATTTACGACGCGTCCGATCAAAGCATCGCCGACAGGGACGCGTAAAAGCTTTTTAAGCCTTTTAACAGAGCTTCCTTCGGTTATACCGCTAGTTTTGCCTAAAATAACGATACCTACGCTACTTTCTTCAAGGTTGAGAGCCATGCCTTTTTCGCCGCCCTCAAATTCTACCATCTCGCCGGCCATGATATTTTTAAGACCATAAACATTTGCGACACCGTCAGCGACAGAGATGACTTTGCCTGTTTCTTCGACGTCGACGCTTAGATCAAAATTTTCGATTCGCTCTTTGATTATAGCGCTAATTTCGTCAGCTTTAATTTTTGCACTCACGCTTTTACTCCTTTTTAAATTGCTTTTAATATATATTCACTCATTTGGGTTTTGAGCCTATCCATAGAAAAGCTCGCCTCGACTCCCAAATCGTCCAGCTCTACCTTGATACCGTTGTAGTCGCTCTTTGAGCCCTCAAGCTTGACCTTAGCATCAAAGCGCTTCGAAAATTTATCTTCAAGGGCGCTTAATTGCTCGCCATTTAGCTCAAAATTTCCATAAACGCTACCGTGATAGATATTATCCAGCAACGCTTGTTCGCTCTTTATCTCGTTTAGTATGGCTGGTATGAGGCTAAGCCTTTTGTTCGCTCCAAGCAGCTTGATGAAATTTTTGAAATTTTCACTTGGATCTTGCACTAAAGATAGTATAAATTCCGCTTTTGCGGAATTTTTCAAGGTAGGAAGGCTTATTATATTTCTAAATTTTTCTATTTCAAAAGCAGCTGAAATTTCACTGAGGTTTGATATAAATTTAGCCAGTTGGGCGGAATTTACATCGCTCAAAATGGCTTTGACATATTTTTTTGCTACTACTTCATTCATCAGCCGACCTTTTTAAGTATGATATTTATGAGCTCTTTTTGATCGACTTTTAGGCTGTCGCTGGCAAAAATATCATTTAAAATTTCGCTCACGACATTTTTTGTAGTCTTGCGCTCCTCGAAGTCTTTTTGATCTTTAAAGCTTTTTTGGATATTTGCCATCTCAAGCTCAGCGTCTTTTTTCACCTTTTGGGCTAAATTTACCGCCTCTTTCCTGGCCGTTTCGACTAGACTGCTCGCATTTAGTTTCGCCTCTTCGACACGTTTTAAGGCATCGTCTTTTTTGAGCTTTGAAGCGCGAAGCTTTTCTTGGATACTTTCCAATTTGGCCGCTATCTTGTCTATCCTGCTTTGATAGAGATCTTTTAGAGGCTTAGCGATGAAATACAGCAAAATTCCAAAAAATAATAGAAAATTCAGAGCTCTTTCGATGATATCGTAGTTCGCTCCGCCATGCTCGCTAGCAAAAGCAAAAAATGGCAAAACAAGAAGTAAAATTTTGATCCTCATAAGACTCCTTTAAATTTTAGCCAGCTTGGCGTTTAACGCCGCTTTAAGCTCGGGCAATCTCGAAGACAGATCGGCTTTAAGCTCGTCTTTTTGAGTACTTAAAGCATTCAAAAACGCTTCATAATCCGCCTCAAGTGCAGACTTTTTAGCCTCGATCTCTTTAAGCGCAGCCTCTTTTGCCGCACTAAGCGCATCTTGTCTTATTTTGTTGGCTTCGGCTCTGGCGTTTAATATGATATTTTCGATCTCCTTTTCATGCACGCTAAGATCGCTTGCATTTTTGCTCGTATTCTCCTCGTCCTCCTTTATAGACGCATTTCTATCGTCCATAAATTTGAGCATAGGTTTATAAAGCAGAGGATTTAAAATAGCGATTAGAGCCAAGAAAACGACAGCCGTCAAGATGACTAGAGGCACATCTATCTCTAACATTCACTCTCCTTACTTAATTATTAAGTTTCATTTAAAAACTAAAATCGGAGCTGATTTTACAATAAAATTGTAAAAAATAAAATTAAATTTAAAATTTTATTTCAGCTTATCTATAAATTTTTCGATCTGCGTCGTATCGCTAAATTCTAGTATTAAATTTTTAGATTTGATTTTGGATTTTATATCAAAAACCTCGAATACGCCCTGAAGTTTCAAGAGTTTATCGGCATACTCTTTTGAAATGCTCGGTTTTTCTTTTTTTTGCAAGTCTTTGTTTTTGAGCTTTTTGACTAAATTTTCAGTCTCTCTCACGCTTAGCTTCTGACCGATCACGGTATCTACGATCATCTTTTCATCGCCCACACTAAGACCTACGATGACCTTTGCGTGACCTTGAGTTAGCTTGTCTTCTTGCAGTAGTTTTTGCGTGGATTTACTGAGCAAAAGAAGCCTCATAGTGTTTGTTATCTGAGTCCTGCTTTTGTGTATGATGTTTGCGAGCCCGTCTTGGGTGATTTTGTATTCGTTGATGAGCTCTTTGTAGGAATTTGCAAGCTCTATCGGGTTTAAATTTTCACGTTGGATATTTTCTATAAGTGCAAGCTCGCGTAAATTTTGAGATTTCAGATCGGCTATGATGGCTTTGATCTTGCGTTCGCCCAGCATCTTTGTAGCGCGGTATCTGCGCTCGCCGGCGATCAGCATATAGCCGTCGTCTTTTTTTATGACGATTATAGGCTGGATGAGCCCGTGTCTTTTTATGCTCTCACTAAGCTCTTTTAGCGCCTCCTCGTCAAAATGTTGACGCGGCTGGTAAGGGTTTGGCAAAATTTTAGCTATCTCTATCTCTTCGACGATATCCGAGTCCGAGCTAAGATCTGCAAATTCTTTTTTATATGCCTGCTCCACATCCTCAAATATCGCACTAAGTCCGCGCCCCAAACTCTTTTTCTTCACTATCTAGATCCTTAAAATTTCAATTTAAAATCGAATATGCCAAATTTTGATACGCTATCGAGCCCGGCGATTTTATATCGTAAAGGATGACCGGCTTGCCAAAGCTAGGGCTCTCGGCTAATTTGACATTACGAGGGATAACGACCAGATCGTCCTTGTCGTCCTTGCTCGTAAAAAGTTTATGTTTAAAATGCTGTTTTAAATTTGCGATCGTCTCTTTTGAGAGGTTGTTTTGCGAGCTGAACATCGTCGGCAAAAATCCCTTGATGCTAAGCTTTGGGTTTATCGTCTTTTTGATGATTTTAACGGTGTTTAGGATGAGTGCCAGACCTTCAAGCGCGTAAAATTCGCATTGTATCGGGATTATCACACTATCGCTCGCACTAAGCGCATTTATCGTTATGCTACCAAGCGCGGGAGGGCTATCGATAATGATGAAGTCATAGTCATCTATGACCTCTGCGATTTTATTTTTTAAAATCAGCTTATAGTCTTTGTTTTGATCGTTAAATTCTTGCTCTATGCCGACTAGTCCGATGTTTGAGGGGGCTAAAAATAGCGTAGGTATCTCGGTTTTAAGAACGATCTGAGAGAGTTTTTTGCGATCGGTCAAAACGTGATAGATATTAAACTCATAATCGCTTCTGTTAAATCCTAGCCCGGTCGTCGCATTCGCCTGAGGATCGATATCCACGAGCAAAACCTTTTTCTCGGCAACCGCCAAAGATGCAGCTAAATTTACAGCCGTAGTCGTCTTTCCGACCCCACCTTTTTGATTTGCTATCGTTATAACTTCACTCATCTTAAAGAATACACCTTTTTTTCGTTTAATAAAATCGCGCCGTCATCACAAAGCTGCGCACCCTCGAGCGATACCGCCTGCTCACCTATATGTGTGATGAATTTTTTTGATTTCTGAAAGTCTATCCTAAATTTGCTAAAAGTCTGCTTCCATAAAATCTTTTTTTCTAGCATTTGCACAAAGTCCCAAACTACGTCGTTTACGGCTATATTTATGTCCAAAACCCCCGCATTTTCAGGAGCATTTTGCAGGTTCATACCCATGCCACAAACATAAACGGAATTTATCTTTGTCGTGATGGTGCCGCCTATTTTTTTATCATCCATATAAAAATCATTTGGCCATTTGACCCAAATTTTAGAGCCTTTTAAGCTTAAAATTTCCTTCATTATCATCGAAAAATATATCGATGCCGACGCGCTCGGCAGATCCTTCGGCAAAGAGTCTTCGTCCATGCAAAATGACAAAAATAGGTTGCCCTTAAGCCCCTGCCACGAATTTCCACGGCTTCCGATGCCGTTAGTTTGCTCTTTGGCTACGAGCATGAAGGGCGGATCTATAGTCATGTTTCGCACGCCCTCGCACAAAATCTCCTGCGTTGAACCCACGCTATCAACAAATTCTACTATCAAATTTTCTCCTAAATTTACCCCACAAAGAGCATTATCAAAATTAGTCGTATCGCCGTTTAAATTTACGTTAAGAAATTTTACTGCCAGCCACTAGCCGCTTTCCATTTATATAGGCTTTTGCGTCCAGTACCTTTTTGCCCGCTTCTTGCAGGGCGAGGATTTTAAGCGCACCGTTGCCGCAAGCCACGACAAATCCGTCCTTTTCGATGCGTAAAATCTCCCCCGCCGCGCCGCTACCGTCAGCTAAATTTAACTCCAAAAATTTAAGCCCGCTTTCAAGAAAGACGCCCGGCCACTCGTGAAAAGCGCGAAATTTATTGTAAATTTGCTCCGCGTCCTCGCTCAAATTCACAAGTCCGTCTGATTTTTGTATCTTTTTGCAATGCGTTGCAAGCGCGTCATCTTGCTTTTGCGGTGTCAAATTTTTAAAATTAAAAAGCGTTTTTACCGCCAGCTCGCCCGCTAGCTCGCCCAAAATCCCAAACATCTCAGCCGATCTTTTACCCTCGCACGAAACGTGAGCAAAGCCCAGCATATCGCCCGTATCAAGTCCCTCATCCATGAGCATCGCCGTCACGCCAGTATTCTTTTCGCCGTTTAGCAAAGCCGCTTGTATCGGGCTTGCGCCGCGGTATTTAGGCAGTATGGAGGCGTGTAAATTTATACACGGGGCGATGTCTAGTATGCTCTTTGGTAAAATTTTCCCATACGCCGCGACCACGATAAAATCGGGCTTTAAGGCTAAAATTTCAGCCGCGACCGACCCCTCTTTTAGTGTCTTTGGCTGAAAAATTTTAGCATGCGGCAAATTTTGCTGCGTGTAAATTTTAACTTCGCTTGGCGTTAAAATTTGCTTCCTGCCGACCGGTTTATCAGGCTGCGTAAAAACGGCCGTGACACCGATACCAGCGCGCACAAGCGCGTCCAGGATCACCCTCGCGTACGCAGGCGTGCCCATAAAAATTATATTCATCTTTTTCCTTTAAATTTAGATGATTTTAGCCAAAAGAGGATTAAAAAACCTTATCGATTTAAATTTATACGCAATTTTCAACCCCACAAAATACTTGATTAATATTTAAACCGTGTATGAGTATAATTGATTTCATGTTTATTAAAGAAAGGACTTTGGGCGATGTTTAAACAAGAAAACCTTCAAATAAAATTAAAAAGTATAGGCAGAAGTTTCTTTGTAAAATATTTTGAAGATTTTATGTATAACGATTACGAAACCTTTATGGAAAAAGAGAATTATACTGAAAAAAGTATGCGTAACCGTGCTAGTACCGCCAAGTCGATCTTTACAAACAAGCAGGAATTCGAGGCGTTAAAGAATATAGTCAATTCAACTCGCATTGAAGAATATGTCAAACAAAAAGCACAAAAGTTGCTTAAAAAATATAATCAAATTTAATCCGAGCAAACCGAATTTAAACTTTTGCAGCACATCGTTACAGTTAAAACCATGTGGCAAAAGGCTTACGGTGCGACTTTCAGCACGACCACGCCGATAAGTATCAAGAGCACGCCAAAATATTTCCACAGGCTCGCCGCGTCGCCGTAAAACCACACGCCAATCATAAACGTTCCCGCCGCACCGATGCTCGTCCAGACCGCGTAAGACGTGCCGATAGGTATCTCGCGTTGCGCCAGCCAGAGCAAAAACCCACTCGCCGCCATAAATGCTATCGCCACGCAGACCCCAAGCACTCGCGAGCCTTCTTGCTGCGCCATTTTTAGCCCCACGGGCCAGCCCATCTCCATAAGCCCGGCGCATATCAAGTAAATCCAAGCCATTTTATCCTCTCATTTCGGTCAAATTTCTAGCAAAAATCATTTGAAATTTTCCTTTTTCAGCAGTTCGAGCAGGCTAAATTTAAGCTCGGCGATATTTTGATTTGTCGCGGAGCTGATCGGCATGACAAAATATGGCTTTGAGCCGTCAAATTCGTAAATATCTTGCTTGTAAATCAAATTTTTACCCGTCTTGCCCGCGCCGCCGTTTTTTGGATATTCGCCTTCGTTAAATTTACCCGTAGCCTCGCCCTTTATTTTTGACTGCTCGCCGCGAAGTCCCAAAATCTGCAAAAATTCGCCGACTTTTCGCTGCAAATTTTCCGCCGCGTCCATGCGCGTCAAAGCGATGGCAAAGTCTCTTTTGGCAAGTTCGGGCGAAAATTTCTCAACCTCGCCGTGAAGCGTGAAAAACTGCTCTTTTAGGCTTCGGTAGTTGGCAAGATCGAGCATATAAAGTAAAATTTTAGTGCGCTCGATGTGCTTTAAAAATTTAAGCCCAAGCCCGCGCCCATCGCTCGCGCCCTCGATGATGCCAGGGATGTCCGCCATCACAAAGCCGCTGTATTCATCGACCTCGACAAGGCCTAGCTTTGGCGTGAGCGTCGTAAATTCGTAGTTTGCGATCTGCGGCTTCGCGTTTGAAACGGTCGAAATGAGCGTGGATTTGCCGACATTTGGAAAGCCAACTAAACCGACATCGGCGATGAGTTTTAGCTCTAAGCGCACGTCGCACGTCTCTTCAGGCAGACCCTTTTGCGCATATTCGGGGGCTTGGTTGATCGAGCTTTTAAAATGCACGTTGCCAAGCCCGCCCTTGCCGCCTTTTAAAAACAGCACGCGCTCGCCCTCTTTGGTAAGATCTGCCAAAAGTTCATTCGTCTGCGCGTCATACACGGCAGTGCCGGGCGGCACGATGAGCTCGAGATTTTCGCCCTTTTTGCCGGTCATCCGCCTCCCCGAACCAGCCTCTCCGTTTTGAGCTTTGAGCGCCCTTTTGCCCTTGTATGCGGCTAGCGTGTGGGAGTTGTTGTCAGCGATTAAGTATACATCGCCGCCATCACCGCCATCGCCGCCGTCAGGTCCTCCTAAGATGACGTGCTTTTCGCGTCTGAAACTCACCGCCCCGGCTCCGCCATGCCCCGAACTTAGGGTTAAATTTACACTATCTATAAACATTTTTTGCCTTAAAATTTTTGCTGATTATAGCGATTTACGGTTTAAGATTTGATTTTTATGAATTTTGAGGAATTTAGGAAGCCAAAGCTTCCTAAAATTTAAGCGGCAGGATAAACAGAAACTTTTTTTCTGTTTTTGTCTTTTCTTTCGAATTTTACAAAGCCGTCGATCAATGCAAAAATAGTGTGATCTTTGCCAAGACCTACGTTGCTACCTGCGTGAGTGGCTGTGCCGCGCTGGCGAATGATGATGTTTCCTGCACGGACGAATTCGCCGCCAAATTTCTTGACACCTAAACGGCGTCCGATACTATCTCGGTTATTTTGGGTCGAGCCCTGACCTTTTTTGTGTGCCATTCATTCTCCTTTAAGCTGCGATACTAACGACTTTAACGCGTGTAAATTGTCTTCTAAAACCGCGTTTAAGTTTCGAGTCTTTGCGTCTGCGTTTTTTATAGATCACGACTTTTTTGTCTTTACCTAAATTTACGACTTCTAAGACAACTTTTGCACCCTTTACGAACGGCGCACCTACCTTGATACCACCGTCATTTACAGCCAAAACTTCTGTGATTTCGACGGTTGATTTTGCCTCGGCTTCAAACCTGTCAAGCTTGATATACTCGCCCTCGCTGACACGATATTGTTTGCCGCCATGTTTGATAATAGCGTATTTTGACATACTCTACCTTTCTTTTGGTAAGTTACCAAAAAGCACTTTTGTGAAAAAGATTTATGGAGCTTTGTTGGTTATAAGGAGTGGATGATACCCAAAAATTTATAAATTTTGGTTGAAAGTAAATTTGAAATCTATCCGAAATTTTAAATTTGTTTTAGGTATAATCGCCTAAATTCAGCAAAGGAAAACGCGCTCAAAATTTAAAATTTAGCGCAAAGTAAAAATGGCAGACGACGATCAGGAAAAAACCGAAGAAGCGACCTCCAAAAAGATAGAAGACGCCAAAAAAGACGGCAACGTCCCCAAAAGTCAAGATATCGCGGGCTTTGCGACACTTGTCATAGCTATCTTGGTGCTGCTTGCTATGCTAAATTTCATGCGAGAACAAGTCGTGGCGCTTTATATTTATTACAGTAAATTTATAGGCGTAGAGATCACTCCTAGCACGCTAAATTTGATCGTCATTAATACCCTCGCAAGGTCGCTTTTGATGATACTGCCGATATGTATCTGCGTGGCGATAGCCGGAATAGTCGCAAATGTCATGCAATTTGGTTTCATTTTTACGACAAAGCCCATCACTCCCGATATAAATAAGATAAATCCGCTAAAGGGGCTAAAAAATCTATTTTCAATGAAAAAAACGATAGATAGCGTAAAGATAGTGGCGAAAGTTAGCGCCGTATTTGGAGTCGCGTTCTACTTTTTTTTACAGTTTATAAAAGAGCTGCCTCATACTCTGTTTTTATCGATGTTCGATCAGCTGGCGTGGCTAAAAGAAAAGCTGATAATCCTAGTCGGAGTCATGCTCTTGATCCTACTTGTAATCGGCCTTTTGGACCTACTAATCGTGCGGTTTCAGTATTTTAAAGACCTTCGTATGAGCAAGCAAGAGGTCAAGGACGAATACAAACAGATGGAGGGCGACCCGCAAGTCAAGGGGCGGATACGTCGTATGCAGATGCAAGCGGCTAAAAGACGCATGATGCAAAACGTCCCGCAAGCTGATGTCGTGATAACAAATCCGACTCACTACGCCGTCGCCGTAATATACGACAAATCAAAAGACAGTGCACCGGTCATTCTGGCGAAAGGCGTGGATATGATGGCTTTACAGATAAGAAAAATAGCTCTCGAACACGGAGTGCAAATTTACGAAAATCCGCCGCTGGCACGCGAGCTTTACCGAGTCTGCGAGGTCGAAGACACTATACCAGCAGAGCTATTTCGAGCCGTAGCAGAGGTGCTAAGCTTTGTCTATACGAGCAATATCAAGAAATTTGGCGACAAGCTGAAGTAAATCCGGCTTTAAAATTTTACGTATAAAAGGCTTTGCTTTAATAAGTCAAAAATAAAGGGGATTTGTAGTAAAATCCCCAAAATTCTATCCTAAATAGCCAAAAAGTCCGGCAAATATATAACCAAACACACAAGAGACGAACACGCCGATGAGTCCTGGCAGAATGAAGCTGTGGTTGATGACAAATTTACCGATGTGTGTCGTGCCTGAGCGGTCAAACTGAATGGCAGCAAGATCGCTTGGATATGTCGGCAGGATGTAGTAGCCATAGCAAGCAGGTGCAAAGGCTAGGATGATCGCCGGATTAACACCGATATTTAGGGCTAACGGGACGAACGCCACGAGCGCAGCGGCTTGCGAATTTACAAATTTTGAGATGAGCAAAAGCATAACGGCGTAAGTCCAAGGATACTCCGTAACGACGCTACCAAGGGCTGCTTTCATCATCGGCGTATGCACGGCAAACATCGTCTCCGCCATCCACGAGATACCAAAGACGGCGACGAGCGCGATCATGCCCGAGCGGAAAATTTCATTTTTGCTGATCTTGCTCGCGTCTGTTTTGGTGAAAATGATGATGAGCGAGCCAGCAAGCAGCATAAACATCTGAATGACATCGACCATGCCAAGATATGTTTTCTTTTTCATCATGTCTTTTACCGCGATGCTCGCGTTTGCGATGGTTTCGTTCTTTTCGCCTGCGGTTATCATCACGCCGCCATTTTCAGCCTTGATACTTTGAGTGAGCTTGCCCTCGGCGTTGTAAATTTGAGCGCTCTCATACGCGGTCGCATTTTTCGCCTTGCTTTCTTTGACGTTTAGCGCAACTGTGCCGTCTTTTACAATGGCTACGATCTTGCCGTCTTTTATATTAAAGCTTTTGACCGCTTTACCGTCTACGACGACTTCTACGATCTGAGCGGGCGCGTTTTTATCCCAATGCGGGCGCAAATCTTTAAAGTAGCCAAGCAAAGCGACTACCAAAATTGCACCTAAAAATATCCACATCGCCGCCCACTGCGAGCCCGGGAGCTTCTTGCCAAGTAGCGTTGCAGAGTCGCCATAGACGTAATTTTTAAATTCAGGATCTTTTAGCTTTTCTTGAAAAATTTCGTCTTTGTCGAGGTCTTTGCCACGAAACCAGCTAAAAATTCCTATCGCCAAAACACCGCAAAATGTCGAAGGGATCGTGATTTTAAGAAGATCAAGATACCCGTCAAAGCCGGCAAGCGGGCTTTTTGCATTTACTAAAAATGCCGTGAGTGTGACGACTGCGACGGAGACGGGGCTAGCGATGATACCCATTTGCGAGGCTATCGAGCTTGCCGCCATAGGTCGCTCCGGGCGGATATTATTTTTGATCGCGATGTCGTAGATGATCGGCAGCATCGTATAGACGACGTGTCCCGTGCCGCAAAGTATCGTCAAAAAGCACGTTACAAAAGGTGCAAGGATACTGACGTATTTTGGGTTTTTACGTAGCACTCTTTCGGCGATTTGTAGCATCACATCAAGTCCGCCGCTCGCTTGCAGTGTCGCACTCGCGACAACGACGGCCAAGATCGTGAGCATGACGGCGATAGATGGCTTGCCAGGCTCGATACCAAAGCCAAAAACTAAAACGATGAGTCCGATACCGCCAAGCAAACCAAGCGCGATACCGCCCTTTTTCGCTCCGTAAAACAGACAAATCAAAACGATGATAAGCTGGATGGCAAACTGCGTGCCCTCGCTCAAATTCATGAGAAATTCCATGTAGACTCCTAATTTAATATGAAGCTAATAACGATTGTATCAATTAAAAATTAAAACTAAACTTATATTTTAAGAATATGATAAAATATTATATTTTTACTTCAACTCACCCCAGTTTTTCGCTACGTTTAGCGACGTTTTTAGCGGCACGTTTAGCTTATAAATTTCTTGCATTATCTTTTGCGCGCTCTCGCCAAACTCCGCCGCATGCTCGTCTGCGACTTCAAAGATCAGCTCGTCGTGGATTTGCAGCAGCATTTTTGCCCTCACGCTGCAAAGCGGGCGGATCTTTACCATCGCTAGCTTTATGATGTCGGCCGCCGAGCCTTGAAATATCGTATTTACCGCCTCGCGCTCATACATCGCAGTCTGCATTGGCGTTGCGTTTGTGAAGTCAAAAAATCGCTTCCTACCAAGCAAAGTCCGCACGAAGCCCTCATTTTTCGCCGCCGTTTTGATACCCTCCAAAAAGCCCTTTATCGTAGGAAATGCCTTAAAATAGCGCTCTATATACTCCTTCGCCTCGGCGCGCGAGATATTTACCTGCCCTGCTAGCTTGCTCGAACCCATACCGTAAATCAGACCAAAATTTATGCTCTTTGCTACGGCGCGGTTTTGCCCATCTGCGCTACCAAATATGCTTATCGCTGTGCGCGCGTGGATATCCTCGTCGTTTTCAAACGCCTTTAAAAGCGCCTCGTCGCGACTAAAATGCGCGAGCAGTCTAAGCTCGATCTGGCTGTAATCAAGCCCGACGAAGCTAAATCCCTCCTTCGCCTCAAAGGTCTCGCGTACGTCTTTTGCTAGCGTGCCACGAGCGGGGATATTTTGCAAATTTGGATTTTTGCTAGCTAGCCTGCCCGTGCTCGTTCCGGTCTGGATAAAATTCGTATATATCCTGCTATTTTCATCTTTATTTGCTAAATTTAACAGCGGTTCGCAGTATGTGCTTTGCAGTTTGTAAAGCTCGCGGTATTCGAGTAGCTTTGAGATCACGGGGTGTGCGTCTATGAGCTCAGCGAGCACCGCCTCATCGGTGCTGTAACCGGTTTTGGTCTTTTTTTTCACTGGCAGTTTCAAGTGCTCAAATAGCACAGCGCCAAGCTGCTTAACGGAGTTTATATTAAAATTTTCGCCCGTAAGCTCATAAATTTCGCTCGTTAAAATTTTGATTTTTGCGTCGTTTTGCAGGATCAAATTTTGCATTTTTTTCTTATTTATCGCGATGCCCTCGTTCTCCATATCAAAAAGCGTGAGGATAAAAGGAAACTCGTGTGCGTTTGCAAGCTCGATGAGCGCGGGGTCGAGCAAATTTAAAAAGCTTTTGTAAAATTTTAGTGTTATCCACGCGTCCTCAGCGGCGTATTTGGCGGCGTTTTCTAACGGCACGGACGCAAAGGTCTCACCACGTCTCACCACGTCTTCAAATTTGATCGTATCGTAGTTATACAGCCGCTTAGCCAGCGCGTCCATACCCACAGCCTGCGACGGGTCGGCAAGCCACGCCAGCACCATCGTATCTTTAAAATTTACTGGCGGTTCGAGCCCTAAATTTCGCTTTACGACCTTGAAATCATATTTTAAATTTTGCCCGACGACGCAGCCTTTGTAAATTTGCCCCACTGCCCACGTAGCAAAGTCCGTGCCTACCTGCTTTGGCGCGCCAAGATAGCTATGAGCGACCGGCACGTAGTAGGCGTCCTCGTCGTTAAAACAAAAGCTAAACCCCACAAGCCTTGCGCTTTGCGTGTCGATGTCCGTAGTCTCGGTGTCAAAGGCGACGATGGTCTCCTCGGTGATGTTTGCTAGCAGGCTTTCGATCGCGCTCTCGTCAGTGAGTAAATTTGCATTGAAACCTAGCTTAAATTCGGCGTTTTCATCGCTGTTTTGAAGCGATTTTAGCACGCGGCTTAGATCAAATTCGCGCAGCATATCAGCGACTTTTAAAAGAGGATTTTGCTGCGGAAAGGGCGCGTGGGCAAAATCCACCATATCAGGCGCATCGTCAAAAAGCGTGGTGAGTCGCTTGCTCAAAAACGCGCTCTCGCGCCCGGCAGCGAGCATTTCGCGCGTGCGTTCGTTTCTAACGAGGGCTAAATTTTCATATATCGCCTCTAAGCTGCCAAACTCGGCGAGCAGCTTTTTTGCCCCGACCGCGCCGATGCCTTTGACGCCTGGGATATTGTCCGAGCTATCGCCCGCGATCGCGAGAAAATCGCGAATTTGCTCTGGGCGGACGCCATATTTTTCCACGCAGCTTGCCGTGTCGTGGTCGATCTTGCTAAGCGGGCTATAAATGCTGACCTTGCCATCCTCGATGAGCTGATAAAGGTCCTTATCGTGCGTAACGACGCGCACGAACACATCCTGCGACTTAGCAAGCCTCACTGCCGTGGCGATGATGTCATCAGCCTCGTAGCCCTCGCGCGAGATAGCGCAAAGCCCCATTTTCTCGATCATCTCTATACAAACGGGAAGCTGTTCTTTTAGCGCGGCGGGGGCTTCGCTGCGGTTTGCTTTATAATCGCCTGCGATCTTGTGACGCAGCGTCTCGCCTTTGCCCTCAAGCGCAAAAATGATGTAGTCGCTTGGGAATTCGTTCTTTAAATTTAAGATAAAATTTGCAAAGCCGCTTATCATCCCGCTTGGCCTCCCGTCGCGGTTTTTGAGGTTTGGCATGGCGTAGTAAAGCCTGAAAAAGAAGCCAAAAGTATCGATTATCGTGAGTGTTTTCATCGTTTTTCCTTTGGCGTGATTATGGCAAATTTGAGTTAAAATTTAGGTTAGGGTAAAGGCGAACATTTTTTACAGAGTCAAGCCTGAAAACGATCATCAAAATTTGCAGCACCACAGCGGCGATCAATAAAAAATCATACCGCGGGATGGGCAAATTTAAGTAACGCGACGCAAAAAGTACGGCGAAAAACGAGCCGGCGAATACGCAAGCTCGGAGCTCTTTTAAGCCAAAGTGGAGGAAATTTAGCATGAAAAATTTTAGGGGGTGCATGGCTATTAATATAACTAACCAAATATTCTAGAAGTCATTTGAATATCAGAATTAAATAGTAAATCTGGAGTTATGATTGTAGTATTTCCAAAATCAAATTTAAATCTAATCTTTACATAAGAAGTTATTGGCTTTATAGCTTGAATTTGTATTCTAAAAGGTGCTTTAGGATAGGCGTAAATAGGATCTTTAATTTCTATAGCATTCATAGTCTCCGTATTAAAATCATCAATTTTTAGATCGAGTGTAAATTTTTTAGTAACTTTTAAAATTCCAACAGGTTTTTCATAATATCCAGCTTTTGCTATAGGCAATAATGAACAAAAAGCATATATTGAATTTAACAAAATAGTATTTTGTGTATTATTCATAAAACTAAAATCAAAAATTGGAAGCTGGTTTCTGTTTTTAATATTTTGAAATTTAAACAAGAAATTATTATTTTGAGATTTTTTATATATTGATTTATTTAATACCTTTATATTAGCAATTTCAATGTTAGTATCCCTGATTGGATAATACTTGTTTAGTAAATTGCTAAATAAATATATATTATTATTTATATACTCCCAACTCCAAAATTTAACTTCAATTGTTCCTATATTTGTAAAAATTAGTCTATTTAGACAATCTTGTATCATAGTATCATTTTGTATAGTAGATGCAATAATGATATTCTTTGGCATTTTCCCTGATCTTAAAATATTATTAATATCTTCAAATACTTCTTTAATAAATTTTGCTTTATATTTTTGGCTATTAATATCAAAATTTCTTAATTTACATTGACATACAGTATTCTTTTCGTAAGAAATAATGTCTATACCATTTTGAATTTGTCCATTGCGACCATACAAACTAAAACTCGTTGTATTATATAAAGAATTTAACAGATCACAAACCATTTCTTCAAATAATTCCGACATCTTGGGTTTTGGTAGATTATACAACTGAACTACTTTTTGAATTTTTCATCTCAACCAGTTCCCCCGCCAAAAATTCCCCGGTATAGCTCCCCGTCTTTTTGAAATTTTTAGCCACGTCCTTCACATTTCCAGAAGCGATTATTTTGCCGCCCTTTGCGCCGCCTTCGGGGCCCATATCGACGATGTAGTCGCAGTTTTTGATGACATCCATATTGTGCTCGATGACAAAGACCGAGTTACCAAGCTCGACTAAATGATGTAGCACGCGCACGAGGCGATCAACGTCGGCAAAATGTAGCCCCGTGGTCGGCTCGTCAAGGATATATAGCGTATTTCCAGTGTCCGTGCGACTTAGCTCCTTTGCGAGTTTGACGCGCTGGGCTTCACCGCCACTTAGCGTGGTCGCATTTTGCCCGAGAGTGATGTAGCCTAGCCCCACGTCTTGCAGCGTTTTTAGCTTTTGATAAATTTTAGGCACGGCTTTAAAAAATTCCAAAGCCTCGTCGATGCTCATATTTAGCACATCGGCGATCGATTTGCCTTTGTATAGGATTTCTAGCGTCTGCGCGTTATAGCGAGTGCCGCCGCATGCGTCGCACACGACATTTACGTCCGGCAAAAAGTGCATCTCGATCGTGATCTCGCCCTCTCCTTGGCACTTTTCGCAGCGTCCGCCCTTGACGTTGAAGCTAAATCTACCGATCTTGTAGCCTCTTAGTTTGGCTTCCTTGGTCTGCGCAAACAGTCCGCGGATCTCGTCCATCACGCCCGTATAGGTCGCAGGATTACTGCGCGGAGTGCGTCCGATCGGGCTTTGATCGAGGTAGATCACTTTGTCTAAATTTTCAAGTCCGCTTAAATTTACCCCAGCGACCTTTTTTACTTTCTTTGCGCGGTTTAGCTGCTCTTGGGCTTCTGGTAGCAGAGTTTGCAGCACCAAGGAGCTTTTACCAGAGCCGCTCACGCCGGTGATGCCGACTAAATTTCGCAGCGGAAAGCGCGCGGATAAATTTTTAATATTATTGATATTTACGTTTGAGATTTCCAGCCACTTTTCTTGCTTGCGGTTTTGACGGTAGTCGATCGTTTTCGTGCCGTTTAGATACTGCGCCGTCACGGTGTCAGAAGAGAGCAACTCCTTTACGCCACCTGCAAATATGACGCTGCCGCCAAATTTACCCGCTCCCTCGCCTATATCCACGACGAAGTCAGCCTCCTTTATCGTCTCTTTATCATGCTCCACGACGATCACGGAGTTGCCCTTGCTTTGCAGGTTTCGTAGCGTCTTGATAAGCTTTAACGTGTCGCGCTCGTGCAGACCGATACTTGGCTCATCGAGCACATACATCACGCCGCTTAGCCCGCTGCCGATCTGGCTTGCGATCCTGATACGTTGCGCTTCGCCGCCGCTAATAGTGCGTGCGTCGCGCCCCAAAGACAGGTAGCCAAGCCCCACATCAAAGAGAAAATAAAGCCTCTCGTTTATCTCTTTTAGTATCGGTGCGGCGATCATCTTGTCCTGCTCGCTAAAATACTCAAAATTTGCCCTATTTGAGAAAAACGCCGTGCTTTCCTCGATACTCATATCTAAAATTTCGCCGATCCCGCGCCCCGCGACCTTGACGGCGAGCGACTGAGGCTTCAAACGATGTCCGCCGCACGCCGAGCAAATTTTCTCGCTCATATACTCGTCAAAGTCTTTGTAGTCTTTTAGCAGATTGTGCGAGATTTTGACCGCGCCCTCGAATGCCCGCGTGATCTTGTGCCGCTTCCAGAAAAACTCGACCTCCTTTACGTTGCCGTAAAGCACGAGCCGTTTTTCATCTTCGCTTAGCTCATAATAAGGCTTGCTCACGTCGATGCCGTTTTGCTCGCAAAAAGCCAGCACGAATTTATAATAATAGCTCATATTGTAGCCATACAGCAGCTTTATCGCGCCGTTTTCGATGCTTTTTTCCTCGTCGATGACCTTGCTAAGATCGAGGCTATATCTGATGCCTAGCCCATCGCAGCTCTCGCACGCGCCCTTTGGCGAGTTGAAGCTAAAACTAAGCGGTTCAAGCGGCGTGAATGAAATTTTACAGTCAAAACACGCCATATGCTCGCTGTAATGTATAAATTTCTCGCTTAAATTTAGCTCTTCGGCGTTTGTGATCTCCACTTCGACCTCGCCGTAGCTCTCTGTAAGCGCCTTTTCCACGTCTTGGGCGAGGCGGGCGGAGTTCTCGGAGCTCACCTCTAAGCGGTCGATGACGACTTTGATCGTGTGCTTTTTGGTCTTGCTTAGCTCGATCTCCTCGTCAAGTCGCACCATGACGCCATCGATCTGCGCGCGCACAAAGCCTTTGTTTCTTAAATTTTCTATCAGATCCGCCCACGTGCCCTTTTTCTCTCGCACGAGCGGGGCGTAGAGCACGACCTTTGCACCTTGCGGGAGTTTTGAAATTTCGCTGATGATGTCGGCCGCGCTCATTTTGGAGATCGGCTTGCCACATTTGTGGCAGTGCTGGATACCTACGCGCGCGTAGAGCAGGCGCAGATAGTCGTAAATTTCAGTTATCGTGCCAACCGTAGAGCGCGGGTTTTTAGACGTCGTTTTTTGATCTATCGCGATTGCGGGTGTCAGACCCTCGATCTTATCGACATCGGGCTTTCCGACGCGGTCGAGAAACTGCCTCGCGTAGCTGCTTAGGCTCTCAATATATCGGCGCTGCCCCTCGGCGTAAAGCGTGTCAAAGGCAAGCGTGCTCTTGCCACTACCGCTAAGCCCCGTGAAAACCACGAGCTTGTTTTTTGGGATTTGCAAATTTATATTTTTTAGATTGTGCTCACGCGCACCCGTTATTTTTATAAAATCATTCATTTTCAGCCTTTTTGATATGCAAAATTTAATTTTTGCAATCTTTGATTTTAGCCAAAAAGGTGTAAAATTTTCATAAATTTAAGAGCTAAAATTTTATATTAAGAAGGTGCATTTATATCATTTTCAGCTTTTTTTGATATTCTACACAAAATTTTCAAAGGAGAAACCATGTCAGTAAAGATCACAGACATTTGCATAAGCTGCGGCTCTTGCATAGACGAATGCCCAGTAGAAGCTATCGTTGATGACAGTGACAACCCAACAGGAGAGGACACATACTACGTGTATGCAAACAAATGCGTAGAGTGCGTCGGCTACAACGACGAACCGGCCTGTGCCTCAGCCTGTCCGACCGACGGCTGTATCGTATGGGACAGCGTAGTAGCGGGCCAACCATCTCGTGAACAAATCGGCGCAGACCAACGCTTAGGCACGACAGCCGTC
Organism: Campylobacter curvus; assembly: GCF_013372125.1. NCBI lineage: Bacteria > Pseudomonadati > Campylobacterota > Epsilonproteobacteria > Campylobacterales > Campylobacteraceae > Campylobacter > Campylobacter curvus. Next base: position 1,559,332 of record NZ_CP053826.1, read on the forward strand.
ATCGCTTAAAATTTTAGGCTCAAGTTTTGGGCCTATTTGATTTTTAAACTTTTTTTGATATAATTGCCAACTTCATTAAAAACACTTTAACGTTAAGGGAAATTTTATGCAAAGAACACTTTCTATCATCAAACCTGATGCCGTTAAGAAAAATGTCGTCGGAAAAATCATAGATAGATTTGAAAGCAACGGGCTAAGGATCGCTGCTGCAAAGAAAGTAAAACTAAGCAAATGCGATGCAAAAGCGTTTTACGCCGTTCATAGCGAGAGACCGTTTTTCAACGATTTAGTCGAGTTCATGACGAGCGGACCAGTCGTGGTCATGGTGCTTGAGGGCGAAAATGCAGTAGCTAAAAACCGCGAGCTAATGGGCGCGACAAATCCTAAAGAAGCTGCCGCTGGCACTATCAGAGCGGACTTTGCAGAGAGTATCGACGCAAATGCAGTCCATGGAAGCGATAGCCTAGAAAACGCTATAAACGAGATAAATTTTTTCTTTGCAGCAAGAGAAATTTGCTGATTAGGGCCAAATTTTGAAAATAGCGTTTGCGAAAGTCGCAAATAAAAATATTGATTTTGAATTAAAAGATAAAAATTTAAATTTTAGTGGAATTTTAAAGAGGCTTGATCCCAAGCTTGTCGAATGCCTCGGCAAAATGAAAGGCGAAATTTCATATATCTGCGATAGATGCGGATGTGAAATGACGCTACCAGTCGATCAAGACATCAAGCTTGTTTTAAGCGACGGTGTTTATGTCGATAAAGAGAACGAACTTAGCGATACGATGGAATTTTTTGACGGAGATATCGATTTAAACGAAGTTTTTAAAAGTGAATTAGAAGCTTTTAAGAGCGATTATTTTTATTGTGAAAATTGTAGAAATTTATAAAAGGAGAACAAAATGGCAGTACCAAAGCGAAGAGTGAGTCATTCTCGTGCAGCAAAACGCAGAACACACTACAAAGTTACACTTCCAGTACCCGTAAAAGATAAAGACGGCTCATGGAAAATGCCTCATCGCATAAACAAAACAACCGGTGAATATTAAAAAAATGATTCGCATTGCTATTGACGCTATGGGTGGAGACTTCGGCCCCGAGCCTATAATCGCAGGCGTGATAGAAGCGCTAAAAGATACTAAATTTTCGGCCGTCCTCGTCGGAGATAGCAATGCCATAAAACCACTCATACCTGAAGTGTATCTAAAAAATATCACTTTTTTAGAGGCGGCTGAAGTCATTTCTATGGCCGAGGGCGCTACGGACGCTTTAAAACGTAAAGAGAGCAGCATCTATAAAGCGATAGAGCTTTTGAAAAACAAAGAGGTAGATGCAGTCGTTTCCGCAGGACATAGCGGTGCGACAATGAGCCTAGCCACACTAAGAGTCGGCAGACTCAAAAATGTCGCACGTCCTGCTATAGCTACCTTGATGCCAAATTCTAAAGAGTCCACGACTCTTGTTCTTGATGTCGGGGCGAATGTGGATTGTAGGAGCGAACATTTATTTCAGTTTGCAGTGATGGGCGAAGCCTACGCTAAAGAAATTTTAAATCGCAAACTCCCTCGCGTAGGTCTTTTGTCAAACGGTGAAGAGTCCTGCAAAGGCAACGAGGTGAGCAAAGAGGCTTTCGAGCTTGTCTCAAGGCTTGACAGCTTCGTAGGTAATGCCGAGGGGAATCAAGTCTTTGACGGAAGCGTAGATGTCATAGTCTGCGACGGATTTATAGGCAACATCCTTTTAAAAACTAGCGAAGGCGTAGCCGATGCGATAGGCAAGATCATCAAAAAACAGGTCAAAAAATCGCCTCTTGCGATCGCTGGCTCAGTTTTGATGAAAAAGGTCTTTAGAACACTGAAAAAACAAGTCAGCTACGATGAATACGGCGGCGCACCACTACTTGGCATAAACGGCTGTGTCATCATAAGTCACGGCAAAAGCAATTCCAAGGCCATAAAAAATGCGATATTCCAAGCGATAAATTTTGCGAATTCAAACATCAATAAAGTTATCGAAGAAGAACTCTCGCATTTTGCAAGATAAAATATGCTAAAAGCTTCGCTGATATCCATAGCTTCATACGTTCCTAAAAAAATTTTAACGAATTTCGATCTTGAAAAGATGGTCGACACAAGCGATGAATGGATCGTAAAACGCACAGGTATAAAAGAGCGCCATATCGCAGAAGGCGAGATAACGAGCGGTCTTGGCACTAAAGCCGCCAAACTAGCCATAAAACGGGCAGGATTAGAAAAGTCCCAAATAGATGCGATCATCTGTGCTACGATGTCACCGGATCATCTTTGTATGCCATCCACCGCTTGTAAGATAGCCGCAAATTTAGGCCTGAACTACGGCATAACGGCATTTGATATAAGTGCGGCCTGCACGGGGTTCATCTATCTTTTACAGCTTGCAAATTCATTGATTAAAAGCGGAGCGAAAAAAAATGTTTTGATCGTGGGGGCCGAGAAGCTTAGCTCGGTAGTCGATTACACCGATAGAAGCACCTGCATACTTTTTGGAGATGGCGCCGGTGCGGCGATCATCAGCGCAAGTGATGAAAACGAGATAATCGATATCCACACCGCAAGCGACGGGACACAGTCGCATCTTTTGATAACTCCTGGCTGTGGCAGCGCATATCCGGCCAGCGATGAAACGCTGGCAAAAAGGCTAAATTTCATACATATGTCCGGCAACGAGGTCTTTAAGATCGCCGTTCAAACACTGACAAAAAGCGTCATCGAAATTTTAGAACAAAACAATATGACAAGCCGCGATATAGACTTTTTCGTGCCTCATCAGGCAAATATCCGTATCATAGAAGCGGTCAAACAACGCCTTGATTTTAAAGACGAGCAGTGCGCATTGACGATAGCAAAATACGGTAACACGAGCTCCGCATCGATACCGATGGCGATAAACGACGCTTATGAAAGCGGTCGCATCAAAAATGGCTCGACCTTACTGCTTGACGCCTTTGGAGGTGGCTTCACCTGGGGCTCGGCTATATTAAAATTCGGTGGCAAAAATTTCGATCAAATTTGAAATTTAGCCAAAATATAAAATCTCACCAAATCCGGCTATCAAAATTTCAAAACAAACTACGATTATCTAAAATTTTAGGTTCTGTTACAATAAATCATTGACGCTTGCTTCGCAAACCCTGTTCGCTCCAGGAGCGACCTGGCACGGACGCGAACAGCGTTTGTGCGGGAGCGAGTAGCCGAACATATAGCACGATTTACGCGGTCAGCTACCGCTTCCCTGTCCTCGTAGCGAAGTCTCGTTACGAGTGCGTAGCACGAAGTAAAAATCGGCGGCGATAGCGTCGCTTCACAAGGTTTGACTTTGCTTCGAACGCTGAAAATCAATGAAATATTTTAATAGAGCAAAATTTTATAATATTTTTATCTTATTTTAAAGTTTTAGCGATATAATTTTGCAACTAATAAATTTTATTATAAGGAGAACAGAAATGTTAGTAACAAAAAAAGCACCTGATTTCACAGCTGCAGCAGTTTTAGGCAACAATCAAATCGTAAATGATTTCAACCTATATAAAAATATCGGTGAGAAGGGCGCGGTCGTATTTTTCTACCCGATGGACTTCACCTTCGTTTGCCCAAGCGAGATCATCGCGTTTGACAAAAGATATGACGAATTCAAGGCTCGTGGTATCGAAGTAATCGGTGTTTCATGCGACAATCAATTCTCACACTTCGCATGGAAAGAAACTCCGGTAAATAAAGGTGGTATCGGCAAAGTGCGCTTCCCGATAGTTGCCGATATGACAAAATCTATCGCTCGCGGTTTTGATGTGCTTCTTGAGGACGCCGGTGTCGCACTTCGCGGCTCATTTTTGCTAGACAAAGACGGCACTGTCCGCCACGCAGTCATCAACGACCTTCCGCTAGGTAGAAACATCGACGAGATGATCCGTATGGTCGATACGATGCTATTTACGAACGAGCACGGCGAGGTTTGCCCTGCAGGCTGGCACAAAGGTGATGAGGGCATGAAGCCAAGCACCGAGGGCGTAGCCAACTATCTTTCACACAACGAAAACAAACTTTAATAAAAAAGGCGGAGCTCTCCGCCTTTTAAACCAAATTCACCAAATAAATCTTTAATATAAATTTCAATATGATACCATTTCATGAATAATCGATTTGGAGAAATTTATGGAATTCAAAGGACGACAAGAGCTTGCTACAAGCTGCACGGAGATCATCTCAAATTTTAAAAGCGACTTTATAAATGACGGCGTGAATTTTTGCAAAAGGGCAAATTTGGACGTTTCAAACGAGCAACTAAAAGCAGCGCTTGAAAATATATTTGACTCGCTTTTACTGCAAGATCCAAACGCACAGTCACTTTATAAAGAGCTCGAAAATGCGGTCAAAGGGAAGTGTGAACGCAGCGATCTTTTAAATTTCATATTTTTAAATTTGATCTTAAAATTTAACGACTGTCATCAAAACCCCATACACCTAAGCTACTTCATCTACGCCGTAGAACGCCTAACAGACATCCTAAATCACGCCTCGCCAAAGGATGAAACGAGCTATGTAGCGATGGACCAAACGAATTCGTTTTTATTTGAAGATCCTATAAACACATTTTCGCGGATGAAAACAGCCAAAGCAAAGCCTGAATTTCTAAATTTATACGACGGAGTCAATATAAAACACGAGGCGCAAATTTTAGACGTGCAAGAAGACAGTGTAGTCTTTGGCGTAGATATCATGCAGATTTTAGCTATGAAGCAAGAGGGTAACGGCTTCATCCTGCCAAACGAATATTTCCCCAAGCATCTAAAATCGGACATCTCGGACTTTAGCATAGCCGATAAAAGCGTGACACTTTCAAATTTCTCCCGCATATCCAAAATGAACGCGAATCTGCGAAAATTCCAGCGCGTCCATCCGAACAAATTTACAAAAGTCCTACTAAAAAACGATAGAGCCGAGCTTCACGGCAACCTCTACGATATCTCTGACGGCGGGCTTAGCGTGCTTAGCTCCGAGTCAGCGGACTTTAAAGACGGCGAAGACATAGAAGCGTTTTTCGAGCTTATGATACCTCAAACTACGCCACAAAACGTCCATCTAAAGCTACGCCTCATTACCGAGCTGGCATACAAAGGCTACATCAGATACTGCATGCAAATAATCGGCGAGAGTCAAATAGTGCAGGAATTTACGAGTGCACGCGTCCAAGAGACGCTAGACGAGCTGCGAGCGCGCATCAGCCTCTATCAATAAGGACGTCAAATGAAAAGCATACAAGAAAATTTAAAGCTCTTTTACATCGGCCTAAAAGACAAAGAGCCGTTTTTTTATAAAAACAAAGACCTCACGACTCACGCAGCTATCATCGGCATGACCGGTAGCGGTAAGACCGGGCTTGGTATCACTTTACTAGAAGAGGCCTGCATAGACAACATTCCCTCCATCATCATCGATCCTAAGGGAGATATGACGAATTTAGCCCTCACCTTCCCCGATATGAGCGCTGATGATTTTCGACCTTATATCGATGAAAACGAGGCGGCAAATAAGGGACTAAGCGTAGATGAGTGCGCCAAAAAAGAGAGTGAAATTTGGAGAGAGGGCATAGAGGCGAGCTATCAAAATTTAGAACGCGTGAAGCTTTTAAAAGACAGTGTCGATCTTACTATCTACACACCAAAAAGCTCCGCCGGCGTGGGTGTAGCCTTGCTTAGCGACTTTGCCCGCCCAAATTTAAGCGACGAGGAGAGCTTTAGCAACTATATAAATTCGCTCGCCGCTTCGGTGCTATCTTTGATCGGCATAAACGACGAGGATATGAGCTCAAAAGAGCAGCTTTTAGTAGCTAGCATATTTGATGCGAAATTTAAAGAAGGTCGCGATGTCACGCTAGAGGAGCTAATCGGCTTCATCGCCAATCCTCCATTTAAAAAGATCGGCGTATTTGACGTAGATACTTTTTATCCCGGCGATCAGCGTATGAAGCTTGCTATGAAGATAAACACGCTCATAGCAAGCCCTAGTTTCAAGGGCTGGAGCGAGGGTGTGAAGCTTGATATCTCAAAGATGCTCTTTGACGAAAACGGCAAGGCAAAATGCAATATCTTCACCATCTCGCACCTAAGCAATAGCGAGCGGATGTTTTTCGTGACGCTTCTTCTAAACGAGATCATCGCCTGGATGCGAACGACCGAGGGCACGAGCTCGCTAAGAGCGATCCTTTACATGGATGAAATTTTCGGCTTTTTCCCGCCAAATGGCAATCCGCCGTCCAAAACGCCGATGCTAACGCTCTTAAAACAAGCCCGCGCTTTTGGCATAGGCTGCGTTTTGAGCACTCAAAACCCGGTCGATCTTGACTACAAAGGCCTTAGCAACATCGGCACGTGGTTTATAGGCAGGCTCCAAACCGCACAGGACAAGGCTCGCGTGATAGACGGCCTTACCGGTATCTCGGGCTCAGCGGCAAATAAGGCGCAGCTTGAAAATATGATCTCAAATTTAGCCAAGCGAAGCTTTTTGCTCAAAAACATCAACGAAGACGGTCTAAACATCATCGGCACGCGCTGGGCGTTAAGCTATCTAAAAGGTCCTTTAAGCCACGAGCAAATTTCAAATTTGATGCGAGAGAAAAAAGACGGCCTGCAAGCCATAAAAGCTAAAAAAGCAGATCTAAAAAGCGCGCCAAAGCCGATACTATCAAACGAGATCGAGCAAATTTACAGCGCCCAAGCGAGCGAAATTTTGACCCCAAATTTACTGGCTACCGCCAAAGTGCGCTTTTACGACACAAAAAAAGGCATCGATGCGGTGAAGCAAATTTCATATATTTACGCACTGGACGAAAACGACAAGAGCGCGGACTGGACGCAAGCTAGCGAAGATACCGAGCTAAATTTAAGGACTGACGCCAAGGAGGACGCCAGCTATGAAATTTTGCCCGGCTTTGTGGCAAACGCTAAAAATTTCAACGATATAAAACGCGATTTTAAGGAATTCGTATTTAGAAATTATAAACTTGAAATTTTCGAGGCGATGGGCATCAGCTCAAAACCGACAGAGGATAAAGAGCAGTTTTTCGTGCGTTTACAAGATCGCTGCAATGAAATTTTAGAGGAAAAAACCGCCGAGCTTACGGCAAAATTTGAAAAAGAAAAGGCTAAACTCGAAGAAAAGCTGAACAAAGCCCTAGTCAAGCTTGATAAAGAGCAAAAAGATATGACCGCAAGCGGGCTGGATGTGGCGATAAATATCGGTGCCAGCATCATAGGCGCGCTTTTTGGCAACAAACTGCTTTCACGCTCAAATGCCACTAAGATCGCCTCAAGCGCAAGAAGCGCAAACCGCGTGCTAAAAGAGCGAAGCGACGTGAAGCTAAGCGAGCAAAGCGTAAATGAGATAAACGCGCAAATAGACGAGCTGACAGGCTCTTTCGAGCAGCAAGCGCAGGCGCTAAAAGAGGCTAACGACATCAAAAATATCACGCTAAACGAGGTGCAAATTTCACCCAAAAAGAGCGATATTTATGACGAGAAAGTCGTGCTTTTGTGGAGATGATTTAAAAAACGTCAGTGAAATTTTACTATCATCACGATTTTTAAACGCATAAAGGTAAAAAATGAATGAAAATTTGATGCTTTATTTGATAGCTTATTTGCTCGGCGGAGTGCCGTTCGGACTGATATTTGGCAAAATTTTCGCCAAAGTGGATATAACTACCGAGGGTAGCGGCAGTATCGGTGCGACAAACGTTTTACGCGTATTAAAGCAGCACGATCCAAAACTCGCCAAAAAAATAGCCGTCTTGACTGTCGTTTTTGACGTCCTAAAAGGCGTAGCGCCTATCTTGATCGCTCGCGCCTTCGATGTTAGCCAAAGCGTGCTTTGGGGTATGGCGGTGCTTAGCGTAGTCGGACACTGCTTCTCGCCATTTTTGAAATTTGAAGGAGGTAAAGGTGTAGCAACGGGTGCTGGCGTGATAGCCTGCTTTTTGCCTATCGAGATCGCGATAGCCCTTCTGGCGTGGTTTTTGATCGGTAAAATTTTAAAGATAAGCTCCCTTGCCTCGCTTGGTGCGCTTGCGGCGCTCATCATCGCTAGCTTCATCTTGCATCCTGATATGAACGGCATCCATAGCCATGCACCGCTTTTGATCATCGCATTTTTGGTAGTTTATAAACACCTACCAAATATCAAGCGCCTATTAAGCGGGACGGAACAAAAAGTGATATGAGCCAAAAAATCACGACGCTCATCAAAGATCATGAGTTTGAAACGATCATCGGGATGCTTGACTTTGAGCGCATTACTCCTCAAAAAGTGCGTATGAACGCCAGTTTTTGCAGTAGCGGATTCATCGACTATGTCAGCGTGATAGAATTTATAGAAAAATTTTACAACGAGCGAAAATTTAAAAGTGTCGAAGAGTCGCTTGAAGCTACTTCAAAGGCTTTAAAAGAAAATTTTAAGGATCTGATTTCCTTAAATTTAGAAATTTTAAAAATCGAAATCCTGAAAAATGCGACGGTCGGTGCGAAAATAGAATCCGTTTATTAAAAATTTATTAAAGTATCTTGAAGTCCTGCTTAATTTATGATATAATCCCCTACAAATTTTAGTTTAAGGAAAAAAAATGCGTATCTTGATAGTAGAAGACGAAGTGACGCTAAACAAGACGATTGCAGAGGGGCTGCAAGAATTCGGCTACCAGACGGATAGCTCGGAGAATTTCAAGGATGCCGAATACTACATCGGCATAAGAAATTACGACCTGGTTTTGACAGACTGGATGCTCCCAGACGGTGACGGAGTCGATCTCATAAACGTCATAAAACATAAATCTCCACGCACATCAGTAGTCGTGATCTCTGCAAAAGACGACAAAGACAGCGAGATAAAAGCGCTTCGCGCCGGAGCGGATGACTACATTAGAAAACCGTTTGACTTTGATGTTTTGGTAGCGCGCCTAGAGGCCAGACTAAGATTTGGCGGCACCAACATCATAAAAATCGACGATCTTATAATCAATCCTGACGAGGAAAAGATCACATATCTTGGCCGTGACATCGAGCTAAAAGGCAAGCCGTTCGAGGTCTTGACACACCTTGCTCGCCACTCCGATCAGATCGTCTCTAAAGAGCAACTCCTTGACGCCATCTGGGAAGAGCCTGAGCTAGTCACTCCAAACGTGATCGAAGTAGCGATCAATCAAATCCGCCAAAAAATGGACAAACCGCTAAATATCTCAACTATCGAAACAGTAAGAAGACGCGGATATAGATTTTGCTTTCCCAAAAAAGCTTAAGAAATAGATTTATACTGCAATTAGCCTCCGCATCGATGATGCTGATTGCAGTTATTTCAGTAATGTTATATTACTACATCAGGGTCACCGTCTTTGAGACGGTCATCCAAGAGCTCAGCCACGAAGCTAACCAAATAATAACCAATCCTCAAAAATACAATCCTTTAAATTTGCAAAATTTCATCATACAAGAGCCAAATCAAACCGAAACCTTAGTGCAAATAAAGCAAGGTCAGCTTACTCAGAAAAAGCCCTATTTCTCGCTATTTCAAAATGGAGAGCAAAGCTTTACTACGCTAGCGCATCCATATATCGATGATGATTCTTATATGATACTTAAAAAAGAGACGACATTGCAAAGCAAGATCGTCGAGCAAATTTTCGTAGACATCATCATCGTAAATGCCACGGCGATACTGCTCGTGCTTTTTTACGCACTATTTTTATCAAGGATGCTTCTGCTACCTATAAGAACGCTGTCTGCGAAGCTGACAAAGCTTGACGAGAAATTTTTAAAAGAGATAGATATCAAAAGCCTGCCTGATGAATTTTACCCGCTTGGCAACAGCATAAATAAGCTCATATTGCGTATCAAAACGTTCGTAGAGTATCAAAAAGAGCTTTTTGTCGGCGTTGCGCACGAGTTGAAAACGCCGCTTGCCGTCATGAAGACCAAAAACGAAGTGACCCTCATAAAAACAAGAGAGAGCGAAAAATATATCGAAGCGCTAAGATCGAACAACGAAGCGATAAACAATATGAACAGCATGATAAGCTCGGTGCTAGAGATCGGACGCCAGGAGGGAGCGCAGTTTGAAGAGCCCGTAAATACAGACATCATAGGCTTTTTAAACAAACTTGGCAACAACTTTCAAATTTTGGCTCGCGCAGAAGAAAAGAACATCATCATGTCCCTGCAGCCTGAAATTTTAAACATGAAGATCCAAACCACGCTACTCACTCACGTCATACAAAATTTCGTCCAAAACGCTATAAAATTTTCACCCAAGGACTCAAATATCACTATCCTTTCAAGGACCGAAAAAAACAGCTTCATCATCGAGGTTATCGACGAAGGTATCGGTATCGACGAGAGTAAGGACCTTTTTGCGCCGTTTAAAAGATTTGGCGATAAAGGCGGAGCCGGGCTTGGGCTATTTCTAGCAAAGGGAGCGGCGCAAGCTCTTGGCGGTAGCGTCGCTATCAAAAACCGCAAGGACGGCAAAAGCGGCGCGGTCTCTACCCTCACACTACCTATAAAAATCAATTAGGAAATTTCATGGCAAAACGCACCGCTGTAATAGATCTAGGCTCAAATTCCATGCGAATGGCGATATTTGAGCGCACTTCTCGCTGGGCGTTTTTCATACTGGGCGAATACAAAATGCGCGTGCGCCTAGGCGAAGGTGGCTATGATAGTAGCAACGAAATATCCGAAAAATCGATGCAAAAAGCGTATGAAGCGCTAGCGGAATTTAAAAATATCTCAAAAAGCTACAAATGCACCAAAATTTTATGCGTCGGCACCTCAGCACTTAGAGATGCGCCAAATTCCGCTCAGTTCATCTCGATGATACGTAAAAAACTGGGCATCGGCATAAGGGTCATCGACGGCAAAGCCGAGGCCACTTACGGAGCGATCGCAGCCAAAAATCTGCTATGTCCCCTAGATGAGGGCGTCACGATAGATATCGGCGGCGGCTCGACCGAGCTAGCCCGCATAAGCGGCGGCAAAATCGTCGATACCATATCGCTCGACGTGGGCACGGTGCGTGTAAAGGAGCTATTTTTTGACAGTAAAAATACCGCCAAACTGCCAAACTTCCTGGCGCAAATCACGGCAAAAATACCTGCAAATTTCAAATGCCAAAATTTGATAGCCATCGGCGGAAGCCTAAGGGCCATCTCAGGCGCCATAATGAGCGGCTCAGGCTATCCGTTAGCGACGCTTCACGGCTTTTGCTATAAGCTTAGCGAGCAAAAAAATTTCATCCAAAGCATCGCCGACTCGAGCGTTTTGGAGCTCAATAAATTCCCGATCAAAAAGGACAGATACGATACGATACGCGAAGGGGCGCATATATTTTTAGCGATTAGCGGCGCACTTGAGGCCAAAAACATCTACACGAGCGGCGTTGGTGTGAGGGAGGGTGTATTTTTGAGCGACTTCTTGCGCCCTAGCATGAAATTCCCGCAAAATTTTAACCCGAGCGTAAAAAGCCTGCAAGATCGCTTTATGCTCACGGACAACAAAGCCGTCACAAGATATGCAAAAGAGATATTTTTGTCCCTAAGCAAGATCCACAAGCTAAAAGATGAGCATCTAAACGCATTGCTAGTGGCCTCAAAGCTTTACAATGTCGGGCAAGACATAGGATTTTACGGGGATCACAAAAACTCGGCATACATCATCCTAAATGGCTTAAATTTCGGATTTTCACACGAGCAAAAGGCGCTGATCGCAGCGATAATCGGCACTAACGGCAAAAAGATCATTTATGAATTCGAGCGATATAAAAATTTACTCCCAAAACCAGAATGCATAAGATGGTTAAGCTTTATGCTCTCGCTCGCAAAAGCGCTTAATATAAACTGCGCGGCGGCTAAGCTCGGGTTTGAATTTACCGGCCATACGCTTAAAATTTATGGAGCTAAAAATCTAGCGATGGCTAAAGACGAGATAAAAAAGATAGCAAAGCCTGAAATTTTCGCTATTTCGTTTGTTTAAATTCAACAAGGTCTAATTAGCGGCGCCTAGTTCATGCTCATTTTATCTTTGTAGTTGTTGAGGCTGTTTTGGCGCTCTTGTAAAAATGCGCCCAGTTTCTTTTTATTTTCCTCGAAAAACGCCGTGAAGTCCTGCTCGTTTTGTATCTTGTCCTCACCAAAGCTATCAAGCATCACGTTTGAGCTACCTACGAGCACCAAATAGCGCCTATTTTCGTAGCTTAGAAGCATGAGTTTGTTCACGCGATCGAGCGGTTTTTCATAGATTACGTTTACGTCGTTGTTTTGATTTTTTAGTAGCCAGTTTATAGATTTCGTGCTGTTTGGCTCGCTACTTTTTGCATTTGCAAAGCCGCTAAATTCGCTCTTGCTGACCATGATCTTTTTAAATATGAACAAAAATATCAAAAGCGCTAGCAAAACGCCAAGCACGATGAAATATCTCGCATCGACGATAGGCTCGGGCTCGCTTTGCAGCGCTTGAGTCGGTGGCTCGATCTTTGCGCTGGCTTGTGGCATATTTGCGACCTGTGAGGCTGTATTTTTAGGGCTTACTCGTATGCGAAGTCCGAATCCATCGGTCGTTTTAGAGGCGTTTACGATGATAGCATCTTGAGATTTTAGGTTTAGGATCAGTGAATTTTGCTTTGGTTCGATGTCTAGCTCTTGAACGATTTTAGAATTTATATTCTTATTGACGCTTTGCTCGTAGCTTAGAGAATTTAAGATGAGCGAAGTCGTGTTCTTCTCGCGTTTTTGAAAGATATTGCCCTCATAAGGTGCGTCAAAACTAAGCATTATATCTACGCGGTCCGTACGCTCATAGATGTTATAGGTAAGCAAATTTGAGGCAAATATCGGTAGCATCGTACTCAAAAATAATAAAATAAATCTCATAAAAGCTCTTTTTTAAAGTATTGTATGACTGATTTAGAGTCTAAAATTTCATTGATCCTTATGGCTAAATTTTTCTCATAGACCATCACTTCGCCCTTACCGAAAATTCTATTGTTTATATAAAGCTCGACGCTCTCGCCGGCCGGTTTTTCAAGGTCGATGACCGAACCCGCTTCAAATTTCAAAAGCTCGTTTATGCTGATCGTGGTCGTGCCAAGCTCGGCGATGAAGTCCACGCTGATATCCATCAGCTCGTCATAACTCTTAAAAAGTCCCAGCTGTTCTAAAGTCTCTATCGCGCCGTCTTCGTTCATACTCTGTTATAGCCTATTTGAAATGTTCGATTTTTCATTTTATACACAAATTTTTCTTCAAGTTTGATGCGAAACACATCGACTTCGCCTAAAAATTCCGGCGTCCCGAGCTTATATGCATTGTTTTCACGCTCATTTAGCAGGTTTTTGGCTTTGCCGATGATTTGATTTGCTATCTCCTTGCAAAGATCGTCCAAATCGCCTCCGTCGATATCGCTATGACCAAAAAACGCCTCCATGAAAAGCTTTAGCGTATCTTTTTTGAAAAACAGATAAAAGTGGTATTCGCTTTTGCCCTTATAAACGGGTATGCTAGCACCATAGACCCCTTTACCGATGCTCGCACCGCTTTTTACCTCAAACCCCAAAGTGTCCGTGCAAAGATACCTAGTCGCGGCATCTATAACCTCTTTCATGTCCTTCCTTAAAATCCAAAATTAGCTTTTATTATACTTTGCATTTACTAAATTCGCTCTAAAATTTATAAACGTTTTCAAAAAAGCTTGCCTATCTGACTAATGAGCTCGTCTCCACTAAATTTAGCCGTGAGCCTTACGATCTGCGTGCCGATGATCGCACCGTCGGCGTAGGATTTGACTAAATTTGCGTCTTGCGCATTTTTCACGCCAAAGCCCACGGCCACGGGCAGATCGCTTTTTTGCTTTAAGCTAGCGACTAGGCTTTTTAGCCGCTCCTCGCTGGCCCTTTGCGACCCGCTCACGCCGATAGCCCCCAGCGCGTAGATGAAGCCTGAGCCCATGCTTAAAATTTTGTCCGCTCTGCCGGCTGACGTCACGCTGATGAGTGGGATGAGATCAAGCTTAAATTTATCGCACAGCGCTCGCACCTCCTCGCACTCTTCAAAGGGCAGATCGGGGATGATAAAGCCGCTAATGCCGACCTCGCCGGAACGCTTGATAAATTTCTCCACGCCATAAGCAAAGACGATATTGTAATACACCAAAAAAACGATCGGCTTTTTCACGTCCGCCTTGACCTCGTTCAAAATTTCAAAGATCGTATCGGTATTTACGCCCTTTGCCGCGGTCTCAAAGCTCGCCTGGGCGATGAGCTTGCCGTCTGCTAAGGGGTCGGAGTATGGTATGCCAAGCTCCAATAGATCAAGCGAGCTGGCGTCTAAATTTAGCAAAAACTCTTTCGTGTGCTCTAAACTTGGGTAGCCAGCGACTATGTAGCCGATGTTTGCTTTTTTGCCCTCAAATGCGCGCGCGATCTTATCCATAAATTTTTCCTTTCTCGTAGCTCATCACGGTGTTCATGTCCTTGTCACCTCTGCCGGAGACATTTACGACGATCGTTTTTTTGCCGCTTAGCGTCGGGCAGAGCTTCGCTAGATACGCCAGCGCGTGCGAGCTCTCGATCGCCGGGATGATGCCTTCAAGTCGGCTAGTGAGCTTCAAAGCTTCGATACACTCGTCATCCGTCACGCCCTCGTAATGCGCCCTTTTGATGTCGTGTAGGTGCGAGTGCTCCGGGCCGACACCCGGGTAGTCAAGCCCCGCCGAGATACTATGCACGGGGGCGATCATACCGTAGCTATCCTGCAAGACGATGGTTTTCATACCGTGGATGATACCCTCGCGCCCCTTTGTGAGCGTGGCTGCGTGATATGGCGTGTCCGCTCCCAGTCCCGCCGCCTCGACGCCGATCAAATGCACATCCGTATCGTCCAAAAACGCACTGAAAATACCTATCGCGTTACTGCCACCGCCCACGCAGGCGACGATATAGTCGGGCTTTACGTCATATTGGGCCAGCTGCTCTTTGGTCTCGCGCCCGATGACGCTTTGCAGGTCGCGCACGATCTTTGGATACGGGTGCGGGCCGACCGCCGAGCCGATGATGTAAAATGCGCTTTCTATCTCATTTACCCACGCCTGAATCGCCGCCGTGGTCGCTTCTTTGAGCGTTTTTAGCCCCTCTTCGATGCTGATAACGTTTGCGCCAAGTAGCTGCATCCTAAACGCATTTAACTGCTGACGCGCCACATCGGTCGCGCCCATATACACGTCGCACTCTAAGCCCAAAAGTGCCGCCGCAGTCGCGCTCGCCACGCCGTGCTGCCCCGCTCCGGTCTCAGCCAGTACCTTTTTTTTACCCATTTTTTGAGCGAGTAGAGCTTGTCCCAGCGCATTATTGATCTTGTGCGCGCCCGTGTGGTTTAGATCCTCACGCTTTAAATAAATTTCATGCCCATAGTGCGCGCTTAGGCGTTTAGCGTGATATAGCGGGCTTGGGCGACCGACATAGTGCTTTAAAAGATCGTCCAGCTCCGCCTTAAACTCGCTCGTTTTGGCGATTTTTTCATACGCCTCTTCCAGCTCGTTTAACGCAAACATCACGGTTTCGGGTACGAACTGCCCGCCAAATTTTCCAAAATATGCTTTTTTATTCACTTTTTGTCCTTTTTGAATTTGTGTCTTTTAAATGCTTCGCAAGCTTATCTTATTTTTGGCTATTACCAAAACATACATTATATTTTTAGATTTGATACACGCCACAGACGCTGTTTGCGTCCTTAAATGCACTTATTCAAGGGGAGGAAGGGGCTCTACTTACGAAGCGTCTCCCCTTCCTCCCCTTTGACCCCTCTAACCCCACTGCACGTTCAAAGTTGCTGTCGCGTTGCGACAGGTTTAAATTTAATGCTCTGCCAAAGCAATATTTATCAACCCCAAAATCCTCTCTATCTTGCTTGGAATTTTCATCAGATTTTCATCTTCCACGCGAGAGTTTATATCTAAAATTTTAGGCTTAAATTTTATCGCTTCCAGCACGTTATCTTCGCCGATACCGCCAGCCAGCGCGAAGCTAAATGGCTTTACGCCCCTTAAAATTTCCCAGTTAAATTTGACCCCGTTTCCGCCTAAATTTTC
Source organism: Campylobacter curvus (assembly GCF_013372125.1). Taxonomy (NCBI): domain Bacteria; kingdom Pseudomonadati; phylum Campylobacterota; class Epsilonproteobacteria; order Campylobacterales; family Campylobacteraceae; genus Campylobacter; species Campylobacter curvus. The sequence goes on from NZ_CP053826.1 coordinate 1,575,488, forward strand.
GCCTTTACAGTCAAAAAGCGGCAGGTCATAATGCCTAAAATCCAGCTTTGGCAGCTCATCTTTCACACTAAACACCCGCCAAATTTGCACGCCTAAATCCTTTAAATTCGCGTGCAAATTTTCGCTTGGCTCGTCATAAATTTGCGCCGCGTCAAGCCCTGCAAATTCGCAAATTTCCATTATCTCGCACTCGCTTTGTCCGGCAAAGACCCCGACGCAAAGCTTGCCATTTTCGTGCGCTATATGCGCTATCTCGCGAGCCGTTTTCATACCCACTTGGCGCAGGCTTTTTGCAAAGATGACACCTAGAAAATCGACCGCCAAAGCCGCCACGCTTGCCGCCTCGCTAGCCATTTTTATCCCGCAAATTTTAATAAGTGGTCTCAAATTTAGCCCCCGATATACTCTTGAAAATAGCGATAAATTTTACCGCTATTTATCGCGTCTATGATGAGCGGCTTCGCGTCATTTGGCGTCTTGACGATGTCTGCGGTATAGAGCGCAAACATCGCATTTAGCAGCACGATGTCAAATTTCGCCCCGCTCTCCTCGCCTTTTAATATCCGCACTAAAATTTCGGCGTTTTCTTCTGGCGAGCCGCCCTCGATGTCGCCGTGAAATGCGCGCTTGAAGCCAAATTGTTCGGGCGTGATCTTATACTCCAAAATTTTGCCGTCCTTCACCTCGTGTATCAGCGTCTCGTCGCACAGCGCGATCTCGTCCATACCGTCCATGCCATGCACGACGAGCGCATGCTGCCTGCCAAGTCGCAGCAAGGTCTGCGCCATCAGCTCATTGACCTCTTCGAGGTAGTTGCCGGCAAGTTGGTATTTCAGTCCTAAATTTGGATTTAGAAGAGGTCCTAGCATATTAAAGACAGTGCCGATTTTTAGGCGTTCGCGCACCTCTTTGACCTCGGCTGTGATCTTGTGAAAAAGCGGCGCGTGAAAAAACGTCAGCCCTTTTTCGCGTAGCCTTGCGCGGTTTTCCTCGATACTACCGGTAATCGGCACGTTTAAAATTTTTAGCACGTCGCTACTGCCGCTTTGGCTCGTGATCGCCTTGTTTCCGTGCTTTGCGACCTTCACGCCAAGGGCTGCTGCGATGAAAGCGACAGTCGTTGAGATGTTTATCGTTTTTAGCTTATCCCCGCCTGTGCCCACGATGTCGAAGATGTCGCCGCGATCCACGTAAGTCGTCGAGTATTTTAGGATATTTTGCACGAAAGCTGCGAGACTATCGGCGTAGAGGCTCTTTTCGCTAATGAGCACCAAAAGTCCCGCCAGCTGCACGATGTCGCACTCTTTGTCGTTTATCGCGCGGCAGATCACCTCGTAGTCGCTGCTTTCAAGTGGAAAGCCCTTTTGCAGCTTCGTCATAAACGGCGATAAATTCGCCGTTCGCGGCTCTTTTGGTGCAGGTTTTTCCTCTGCGCTCTTTAAATTTATAAAATTTTCGATGATCTTTTTGCCGTATTGCGTGAAGTAGCTCTCGGGGTGAAACTGGATGCCAAAAACGGGTCGGCTGGCCTCGCGAAGTGCCATCACTACGCCATCATCGCTCATCGCAAGCGGCTTTAAATTTGACGGGAGCTCATCCACGTAAAGCGAGTGGTAGCGCATGACTTCAAATTTAGTCGGCAAGCCCGAAAACAAGGGCTCTGCCTCGCTTACCTCGATCATTGAGGTTTTGCCGTGATAGGGCTTTTCTAGCCGCTTTATCGCAGCCCCTGCCACAAGAGCTATCGCCTGATGTCCCAAACAAATACCCAAAATAGGCACGTCAAGGTCGCTTTTTAAAATTTCAAGGCAAACGCCGCTATCCTTTGGATGCTTTGGCCCCGGGCTTAAAATTATCTTGCTAGGGCGCATTTTGCGGATCTCTTCGAGTGTGATCTTGTCGTTTCGCACGCTCAGCACCTCTTCGTTTGTCAGCTCACGCACGTATTGCTCGACGTTGAAGACGAAGCTGTCGTAGTTGTCGATAAGTAATATCAAAATTTCTCCTTTTGGCTCATACCGACTCACGATATTTCGCCTTTAAATCATTTTTATTATTTTTAATCTCTCACATTCGCGCTAAAATTTATCTTGACCTACGATCTGGCTCGCATTATTTTTAAACACATTTACCACGCTCGCACGTTTATGGCAAATTTCGGCGTATTCGCGCTCGCTTTGCGAGTCATACACGATACCTGCGCCAGCCCCTACGAACACGTCGCTATTTCCGTCAGCACGCGGCACAAAGATCGCACTTCTAATCAAGATCGCCATTTGCACGTCGCCGTTAAAATGCAAAAACCCGATACCTCCGCCGTAGATATTTCTAGCACCGGTTTCCAGCTCGCTTATGATCTGCATGGCGCGGATTTTGGGCGTCCCGCTAAGCGTACCGGCAGGAAATACGCTCCTTATCACGTCAAACATGTCAAGCTCCTGCTTTTTCACGCCATAAACCTCGCTTGCGATGTGCATCACGCTCTCGTAATACTGAATATGCATAGGATTTTTCACGACCACGCTTTTTGCATTTGAGACGCGTCCGATGTCGTTGCGGGCGAGGTCGATCAGCATTTTATGCTCGGCGAGCTCCTTTTCGTCGTTTATCAGCTCATTTTTTAGCCTCTCATCATCGTTAGCATCGACGCCGCGAGGTCTCGTGCCAGCGATCGGCGCTACGAAAATTTGAGAATTTTTCATCTCGAAAACGAGCTCAGGAGATGAGCCCACGACATCGCCGTAAGGTGTAGGAAAATGAAACATATAAGGGCTCGGGTTTGCCACGCTTAGCTTTTTATAAAATTCAAAACTATCCATATCAGTGAGGATATGTAGCTGTTTGCCAAGCACGACTTGAAATATATCGCCGCTTTTTAGATACTCTTTTGCAATGCCTACGATGCTTTCAAAGTGTTTCTTTTCTGCCTCTAGGTCGGTTTTTATCTTAAATTTGCTCTGCTTTTTTGGCGTATCGACCGGCTTTAAAGCGAGCAAAAAGTCATAATACCTCGCCGTGTCACCATAAAACGTATAAATTTTACTCATTTTATCAAAGTGCAAATACGCCTTTGCGTCGGCATATATAAATTTTGGAAATTCATACAAAGGCGGCTTTTGCTCGCCTATCTCCTCAAAATACCTCACGCCCTCGTAGGCAAATACGCCAAAAAGTCCACCAAAAGGAGCGATATTTTTGTCACGATTCGTATCAAAATATCCTCTAAGCCCGTTCAGATCGGTATCATCTGCATCTATATACTCACAGTCGATGCCGACGATCGTTTGCGTCTTATCCTCCGCCAGATAGCTATTTTTAAATCTCCGCCTTATCGCCTCGTAGTAAAACAGCGGTTCGTATAAAAGCATGTTCGTCCTAAATTTTGATTTTGCCTATTATAGGCAAAAAAGCCTTTAAATTTTAAAAATTTTCGCCTTGCCTGCGATTTTTACACAAGTTTCAAACTCATTTTGATAAAATTTGACATTTTAAAGGATGGATTATGCTTTTTGTCGGTTTGCTCGTCGTTGGCGTGGTAGTCGGGTTCATCTCGGGATTTTTTGGCATCGGAGGCGGCACGGTCGTGGTTCCCGTGATGCTAGCACTGGGATATGACATAAAATCAGCCGTAGGCATCAGTATCATGCAGATGCTCTTTGGTGCGATCTTTGGCTCGTTCATAAACTATAAAGCCGGTCTTTTAAAGATAGGCAGAGGCGTTTATCTGGGGCTTGGCGGGCTTTTTGGAGCCAGCACGAGCGGCTACATCATAAGCATAGCGCCTGAAATTTTACTAGAAAGCATACTCTTAGCCACTTTCATATTTTCCATCATCAGGCTCTATCTGACGCCGACGAACGAGGCGCAAACGCCAAATGATTCAAAATTCCTACTCTTTTTAGTCGGCTTTTTCGTAGGTGCGATCGCCATTAGCGTAGGCATCGGTGGAGCGGTCTTCATAACGCCTATACTTGTTGGATTTTTGGGATATGATATGAAAAAGGCCATCTCGATGGGCGTATTTTTCGTTATGTTCGCGTCGCTATCGGGGTTTATCTCTATGGCGTATCACGGGCACGTGCAGTATCTTGAGGGCGCATTTTTGGGAGTTGGAGCGCTTGGGGGGGTCTATTTTGGCACGAAAACGACTCACAAAACGGACAAAAAAGCGCTTAAAAAATGGTTTTTGCTGCTTTATGTAGTGATGATCGCATTGATGCTTAAAAAGATGCTTTTAAATTAAAGGCTCTCCCGGAGTCAAACCTCTAAATTTGCTCTAAAAAATACGCTTTGCTAAGCTTATTTTCAAGCTGACTCACAAATTTAAGCGCATTTGGCACACTAAGCTCGCTTGCGATGTCCTCAAGGCTGATTTTCCCGTCAAATTTAAGCGCCACGCTCGCTTCAAGCCTATCAAGCGCGACCTTTAAATTTAGCCCGTCAGCTAGCAATATCACAGGCTCATCGGTCTTTGCAAAATAGCTAAGATAGCCCGCCACGCGAGGCCTTAGCCTGCTCTTACCATCCTGGTATCTCACGCTTTTTAGGGCGTTTGCAGAGATTTTTACATTTTGAGTCGCAAAGACCTCCATGAGCTGCATGAACGTAGTCTGAGCGTCTTGACCCGTGCATTGCAGCAGATCGTCTAAATTTAGACTATCAGGATATGCGTCAACCAGGGCCTTTTGCACTTCGTTTGCAGGATCGCTTAAATTCAGCGCGAAATTTAGCCTGCTAAGCTCTTTCATGCCAAGCTCAATATCAAGATCATCACTGCCATTAAGGCGCTCTTTATGTATCACTAGGCTTTTTCTAAACGAGCGGTTGAGCAAAAAGTCGTTCATCTGCTCCTTTTGTATGCGGCTTGGATAGTTTCTGGCGATATGTGCGTCAAAGCGGTAGATGCCAAGCACACTTCTAAATATATCATCAAGCGAGCAGTCAAGTAGGTAGTAAAGTCCGTTTTGCCCGAGCTTTTTGGCAAATTTATAAAAATATGTCGGGTCGTTACAGATCTCTAAAAAATCATGTAAGACATAATAATCATTGCCTTTTTTTATGATATTTTGCAAGAAATTTAGCTGCGTAGCCAGTAGTTGAGTGCTGTCGCGATAAACCTTGTCCGTAGCGCTTTGAGCGTTAAATTTCAGATAATCTTGCAAGAAATCAAGCTCTCGTTTTGAAATTTCAAGCTTTTTTGCCCCGCTTGTTTGAGAGTCGCTTGCAAAGAGCATGAAATCGCGCAAAACATCAAGGCTCTTCCAGCCTGGATAGATGTTATAAGAGATATAGGCCACGCCGTTTGCGGACAATAGTAGCTTCACTGCGCGCAAAAGCGCCTCTTTGACGCTATCATCTACCCAGCTATAAACGCCGTGAGTGATGATGTAGTCAAATTTCCCAAGCTTTTTCGCCTCGTTTTCATCAAGCTTTAAGATGTCAAGCTCCATGAGGCTGAAATTTCCTATCCCCATATCTTTGGCGATTTTGTTTCCTGTGCTTACTTGAGTGCTTGAGATATCGATGCCAACGACATCAGCGCGCTCGTTGTGAACGGCAAAGGGTAGGATGTTGCCACCATACGAGCAGCCAAACTCAAGTACTCTGGCCTCCGCTGGGGTGGGCGGATTTAGCCCAAGAAACCGGGCTATCGCGTGTATCCTAACAGGCGAACAATCGCTAAAAGCGGCCGAGAAATAAGGTACTTCGTCATAATATTCTTTTACATCGCTCATTTTGATCCGATCTTTTTTAAAATATATAAAAATTCCGTCACGTGCAGGCTTCTGCTGCCTAAATTCCTACTGCCACGAAATGCGTTGTATCTTTGCTCCAAGACCTTGAGCTCGCCGAATTTCGTGAGGTTTCGCTCGAAGCTCTCGCGCTCGATGAAGCCCTCGGAGTTAAACGAGATGATGATAAATTTTGCCTTTAGCTTGCCCACAAGCTCGAAAAAGCTCTGCTCGGCGGCGGATTTTTTATTATACACGGACTTGTTCCAGCCCTTTGCGATGCCAGATACCCTTGAGATGCTCTGCGGACGTTCATTTTTTGCTATCAAATTCAGCATGAAATAATTCGAGCTATAAGGGTGCTGATTGTAAGGAGGATCGAGATACACGACGTCCATTTGCTCTAGCTCGCCCGCCAGGTCGTTCGCGTCTTTTTGACAGACCGCAAAGGGCACGTTGAATTTTGAAAATATCGGCATCGGCAAAGATATGCGCCCCATTATGCGCCCCAGTGCGTTTTTACCCTCGCCGCCAAACTGTCCGATACCGCTTTTGTTTTTATAAAAGCCCTTAAAAACGCCGCTCGTGTTCGCCTTAGTGCTCGCCTCGTATAAAAGCGGAGCGATGAAAAAGCGCCTGATCACTTCTGGTAAATTTTCTATCTGAGCCCTTGCAGTGTCGATATAAAGGGCGTTTTCTTTGGTGTAAAAGACCCTGTCCTCGCGCCTTATATCGTCTTGATCTTTTGGTGCGTAAAGCTCGCTTACAAATCCGCTTTGCGGATTTGATTTTATATTTTCAAGCAAAATTTCATGCCACCTGCCAAGCTCTTTTAGCTTCCTAGCGCTTACGTTTGCGAGGTAGCACTCGTTTGTTATCTTGGAGTAAAGCTCAAGGTCGTTAGCCACCAAAAAGCTAGAGTGGCGCTTTAAAAACCTAGCCACGATGCCAGAGCCCGAAAACAGGTCCACACACCTTAGCTTGTCACGGCCAAGCTCGTCTTTTGCGCACTTAAGACCTTGTTCGATGAAGCCAAGTAGCGCGCGTTTGTTGCCAAGATACGTGAGGATTTGCTTGCTTAGATACTCCTGATTTTCCATCTTAGCCGTTTTTTCTAGCAAATTCTTTCATGAATTGCACTAAAATTTTGACATTTTCTTCGCTCACGGCGTTGTAAATAGACGCGCGGATACCGCCAAGATGTCGGTGTCCTTTCAGGCCTAGCATGCCGGCCTCTTCGGCCTGAGCGACAAATTTGGGCTCGAGCTCGCAGGATGCGGCGATATTAAAGCTCACGTTCATGTCAGAGCGACTATCGAGCCTTGCGTGTCCTTTGTAAAAGCCGCCTGAGCTATCGATAGTATCGTAAATGAGCGCCGCTTTTTTGGCATTTTTCTTTTGTATCTGGCTAAGACCACCTTGATCAAGTAGCCACTGCATCGTTAAATTTAGCAGATATATCCCGAATGTCGGAGGCGTGTTGTAAAGCGATTTGGCCTCGGCGTGTGTTTTATAGCGTAAAAATATCGGTACGTTCGGGCTGCTCGTGCGATCTATCAGATCTTTTCTTATTATCACGATGGTGACTCCGCTAGGACCGGCGTTTTTCTGCGCTCCGCCGTAAAGTAGGCCGATGTTTGAAAAATCAAGCGGCCTAGCGAAAAAATCGCTCGAAGCGTCGATGACTAGGGGAGATTTGGTCTTTGGCAAGGCCTTATACTGCGTGCCGTAGATGGTGTTGTTGCTACAAATGTAGGCAAAATCGGCATCATCGCTAAATTTCACCTCGGGGATCATAGCGAAATTCTCACTCTCGCTGCTTGCCACTATGCTTGGGCTGATGCCTAGAGTCTGCGCCTCTTTTATGGCTTTATTCGTCCAAACGCCCGTATTTGCGTATTCGGCCTTGCCGCCTTGATAGAGGTTCATCGGTATCATCGAAAACTGCAGATGCGCTCCGCCTTGCAAAAATAAAATTTCATACTCTTCGCCGATGCCGTAAAGTGCGCGGATCTTATCCATCGCTCCAAAATGCACCTCTTCAAAAATTTTGCTCCTGTGGCTTATCTCCATTATAGAAAAGCCCTTGTTTTGGTAGTTCGTAAGCTCGCTTTGCGCGTGCTTTAGCACCTCTAAAGGCAGCGCGCTAGGTCCTGCGCTAAAGTTTATTTTCCTATTCATATTCACTCCTTTTATAAAATTTTAGCCGTTTTATGCGTGCTTTGAGATATCAGCCACACCTCATCACCCGCTTTTAACGCCTCAAGTGTTACGTTTTTGCCGTCCGTCCTTACCTCGATGAGATCTTTTGTGCTTTCAAAGAAGATTTCGCGCATCTCATAGGCTTTTTCAAGTGATTTTAGATCAGAGCTCAGCTTTAAAATTTTGCTTGAAATGAGGCTATTTAGCACCGTTTGCTTGTTTTTTATCTCGCTAAATTTTAGCTTTATGCGCGCTTTGATGGCGTTTGTGGAAAATTTCGAGGCTAAAATTTCAAGACGGCTTTTTTTATTTGCGAGTTTAAGACCGATAACGCCTCTAAGCTCGTCTTCGAGCTTATCGATATACTGCAAAAAGGCCTCGCTATCAGGCAAGATGTCAAGCATCGCGGCACTTGGCGTCAGAGCTCTGCGATCAGCCACGAAGTCGCTTATGACGTAGTCTATCTCGTGCCCTATGGCGCTTACTACGGGCGTGGCGGCGTCATATATGGCTCTAGCCAGTCCCTCGTCGTTAAAGCACCACAGATCCTCTCTACTGCCTCCGCCGCGCGCTAAGACTATCACGTCGGCTCCGCTAAGATCGGCCTTTTTAAGCGCTCTAATAAGCGAGCTTGGCGCATTTTCGCCCTGAGTGAGCGCATTAAAGATCAAAATTTTACTGAGCTTCCAGCGCGTCGAGACGACTTTTAGCATGTCTTGTAGCGCCGCGGACGTAGAGGAAGTGATAAGCGCGATACGCTTTGGCAAGCGAGGGATAGGCTTTTTATGGCTTATTTCAAAAAATCCCTCGCGCTCCAAACGCTCCTTTAACTGCCTAAAAGCAAGCTCGAGCTCGCCCTCGCCGTCAGGACGCAACGTCGTAGCTACGAGCTGATACGAGCCGCTTAGCGTATAGAGCGAGACCTTGCCGTAGATCACGACCTTCATCGCGTCTGTCACGTCAAATTTCAGCTTAGCGTTATTCATCTTATACATCACCGCCGAAACGGCCGCTTTTTCGTCCTTTAGCGTGAAATACCAATGCCCCGAGCTATGCTTTGTAAGGCGCGAAATTTCGCCCTTTACCTCGACATAGTCAAATGTCGTCTCAAGCAGGCTTTTGGCCTGTTCGTTAAGCTCGCTGACACTTAGCATGAAACGACCTTTGAGGCTAAATTTTCGCGTATTATCATCGCGCACTCTTGTTCGTATCTAGCGACGCCTCGCGCACCTTTTTAGCGATAAAAAGCGTCGAGATATCCATGCTAAAGCCTTTGCAAAGCTGCATCTCAAAGCCGGCCTCCTCGAGCTCCTCGCAAAAACTTTTGGCGTCCAGGAAATTTTCGATCGAGCTTGGCAGATAGAGGTAGGCCTCTTTGTTTTTTGAGATCGCGCCGCCGATACGAGGCAAAATTTTGCTTAGATAAAAGTCTCTTAGGCTCGTGATCAGCCCTTTTTTAGAGCGTTTGGTAAATTCTAAGACCACGACGTATCCGCCCATTTTTAAAATGCGGTTGAATTCCGCTAACGCTGCCTTTCGCTCGACGACGTTTCGTATGCCGTAGCTGATGCTTAAAATTTCGCCAAACCCGCTCTTTAGCCCGGTCTCATCCGCATAAGCCTCGATAAATTTAAAATTTGGGAATTTTTCTTTGGCCTTGCTTAGCATGCCGCTTGATGGATCTACGCCCACGAGCTCATCGATCTTCACGCCAAATTCCGCGGACATCTGCGACCAAAGCCCCATCATATCGCCCGTACCGCAAGCAACGTCGATGATATTTATGTTTTTGTTCCTAAAAATATTCAGCATGTATTTACACGCGTATTTTCGCCAGCTGACGTCTATGCCAAGGCTCAAGACGCGGTTTGCGATGTCGTAAGTAGGTGCGATCTGGTTGAACATATCGACGATTTTTTCTTGTTTTTGCATAAGTTTTTATGACCTTTAAATATAATAAATTTTTAAATTTCGTGAAATTTTGCGAGTTTGACGGATAAATTTCACCCGTTTTTTCAAGATCTCCTCGCGCAGTTTATAAATTTGCTTGTAAATTTTGTTTTGGATCTTGCTTGAGGGCTCACTTTGAGGGATCTTGTCCAAGATCTCAAGCCAAACGTCGCGGTCTTGAAGCTCGCCAAAGAGCTCTTGCATGAGCTTTAGGCGGTTTTGATATTTTTTAAATCCCACTATCTCAAAAACGCCCGAAAAGCTCTCCAAAACGTATCTGAGACGCTTAAAATCGATGCGGATCTTATGAAAATTTTCGTTCACGCTCTCATCGCTCAAAGCCCAAATTTTACGCTCTATGCTCACTAGCTGCGACCTTATACGATAAGCAGCGAGCCTCGCTAAAGCGGCGTTTGCGAGCTTTGCTTTATAAAAGTCGCTCTCCTCGGCTAAAAATAGCTCCCACTCTCTTAAAAAATCGGTATTCGACTCGTCGTTTAGGTGCTTTTTGACGTTTTCGTGCTCGACATCTCTTGCCTTTGAGACGAGATAAACGAGCTCGTCCGCGTTTTTTTGCGTCTTTAAAAATTCCAAAAACACATCAAGGTCGCGCTTTTTGTTGGTGGAGTTGGCTAAAATTTTAAATTTCTCACTAAAAAAGCCGCTCACCCTCTCGTCAAAAACCCCTTCAAAGCTTTTTAACAAGGAGCGCGTTTTCCTCAAATTTACGCGAAGCTGATGAAGCGCCTCGTCATCACCGCCTTTTAGATATCCGCTTTTATGATCCTCGATGATTTTTAAAATTTTAAAAAACAATACCCGTAGCGCATCGGCGGCTTTGATATTTGGCATGAAATTTAGCTCTATATCGTGCTCTTTTATCACTCTAAACGCGGCATTTGCGTCAAAATTTTCCGCTGCGTTGCCGTGAAGGGCGATATACTTGTTTTTATATCTTTGATCGCAAGTAACGTCGGCCTCAATGAAATTTCGCAGGAATTTCGGTAGGTTGAAATAAACCGCCTCGGCCTCGTCTTTAAACTCTACTTCAAGCGTGCAAAGCCCCTCTTGTGCACCTTTAAAAACATCGATATTGCAAGGGTTGTTGTTTAGTTTAAAAAGATAGCGGTCTTTGTAAATAGGCGCGCCGATGTGGCTTTTAAAGGCGTTTTTGAACTCCTTTTTGTCGCATTCGCACTCGTTTTCCTCACGAACAAGGTCTTTGCCGATCTTGATCGTTTTAATGAATTTCGCGTCTTCGCTTCGGTAGCGAACCTCTTCGTTGTCGGTGATTTTCGTATAAAACTGAAGTATTTCGAGGCGTTTAAAGCTAACGCCCTCGGTGCTTAAAAATTCAAGGATCTGCGAATTTTTAAGCAAAAATTTGCGCTCTATCTCCAAACCCACAGCTATCTCCTGAAATTTTTATATCGGCTCTTTTCTAACTAAGTGTTGATTTTTAAAACTTTAAATATTCTAGCAAAGTCAAATCTTACGAAACGACGCTATCGCCACCGATTTTTCACTTCGCTATCGCTCGTGAAGCAAATAAGATTTGCAAAGCGCTTATTTTAAACCATCAATGCTTTGTTAAAAAGGCTTGTATATTTTATCAGGTTGTGGCTTAAATTGCTATCCGCAGTGTTTGCAACTTTTAACGCTGGCGACCACGTTCAAGCGATCTATTATGTTGCCTAGCTTTCGCTCCAGCGCCTCTTGATATTTGCCAAGCTCGGCATCCTCGTAGCTAAGATCCTCTACATGCCCGCAAGTCTCGCAAACTACGTGGATATGAGGATATTCGTAGATATCGTATCGCGGTTTTTGATTGACGATATTTACCTCGACGACTAGCCCTTCGTCCTTTAAAGTGTTTAAATTTTTATAAACGGTCGCCAAGGAAACGGACGGATTTTCTTTTAAAATTTCGTCATAAAGCTCGTCGATCGTGGGATGCATGTGACGATCTAAGATCCTAAGGACGCTTAGACGCTGCGGTGTGACTTTTAGCCCGGACTGCTTCAATAATGATACGTATTGCATCAATTTTCCTTTTTTTAGGCAAATATTAGCAAATTTAACTTTAAACGTTACTTTATTAATTAATATTAATTATCGTCTAGTAATTTTTGGGCTATTTGTTCGGCGCTTATGCCTAAATTTCGCTCGACATCGGCGGTGCTGCCATGCGGGATGAAAGCGTCGTCATATTCAAAGCTTTTCACGCTGACGTCTAAAATTTTATTCTCTTGCAAAAATGCACTTAAAATTTCACCGATACCACCTTTTTTAGCGCTGTCACTTATGACATACCATTTTTTGCATTTATCCGCCAGCTCTAACAAAAGCTCACTGTCAAGCGGCTTTGCAAATACAAGATCAATAAGCGTCGCATCGATGCCGGGGCTTATTAAATTTCGCACCGCATTTGCCTTACCTACGCCGTTTCCATAGCCTATAAGCGCCACTTCGCCGCGACCCTTGACTAAAATTTCGCCTTTGCCAAGCCTTAGGTCTTTAGCCTCGAACTCGTTTGCTAAAATAAACGCCCCTCTAGGATATCTAAACGCGCTGACGCCCTTGTAAGCGTAGGCGAATTCCATCGCCATTTTCATGCTCCGCTCGCACCTTGGTGCAAACATCACAACATTTGGTATGGCGTTAAAAAAACTTATGTCAAAAGCTCCTTGGTGCGTCTCGCCGTCCTCGCCTACGATGCCTGCGCGGTCCATCGCAAAGGTCATATTTGAGTTCATTATACAAGCATCATGTATGAGCTGGTCGTAAGCGCGCTGCATAAATGTCGAGTAGATCGCTACAAAGGGCTTAAAACCCTCCTTAGCCATCGCAGCCATCGATGTCACGGCGTGCTGCTCGGCGATAGCCACATCCCAAAAGCGATCGGGAAATCTTTCTATAAGCGCGTCCATGCCCGTGCCCGTGGGCATCGCCGCCGTCACTCCGACGATATCCTCGTGCTCGCCTGCCATTTTAAGCAAATGCTCGCTAAAGATGGCGGTGGCTGATTTGTTGCTTTGCTTTTTGATAAATTCGCCGCTTTTTAGATCAAACGGCCCGACCCCGTGCCAATTGGCATAATACCCTTCGGCAAATTCATATCCCTTGCCCTTTAAGGTCTGCACATGCACGATGACCGGCTTTTTCATCGATCTTGCGGTCTCAAACGTGCTGATAAGCGAGCCAAGATCATGCCCGTCCACCGGGCCTATATACTCAAGCCCCAGCTCCTCAAAAAACATACCAGGCGTGATGAGGCGTATGCCCTCCTCCATCCTGCGCGCCATATATGCGGCGGAGTCTGGCATATAGCTTAAAAATTTCTCGACACGGCCTTTAAATTTTTGATAAAACTGTCCCGCCATCATTTGGCTTAGGTATTTACTGAGCGCTCCGATAGGCTTTGAGATACTCATCTCGTTGTCGTTTAGGATTATCACGCACGGATATTTACGGTCTCCAAGCTCGTTTAGCGCCTCGTAAGCCATGCCCCCGCTAAGAGAGCCGTCTCCTATGACAGCTACCGGCAGGCGCTGCTCGTGCTTTAAATTTATAGCCTTTGCAGCTCCGACAGCCAGAGAGATCGAGGTCGAGCTATGCCCTGCGATGAAATAGTCAAATTTGCTCTCGCTTGGCTTCGTGTAGCCGCTTATACCGCCAAATTTACGAAGACTTTCAAAGCTTTCCCAGCGGTCCGTTAAGAGTTTATGCGCGTAGCTTTGGTGGCTCACGTCAAATATAAAGGGATCGTTTTTCGCGTCAAAAACATAGTGCATAGCCACGATGATCTCGACTGCACCGATGTTTGAGCTAAGATGCCCGCCGTTTTTGCTCACAGTGGTCAAAATTTTATCCCTGAGCTTATGACAAAGCTCCTCAAGGCCGCTTAAATCCAAATTTTTAACGTTCAAGTCCGTCATCACTCACCAACTAAACTCTTGAGCTTTTCCAACCTCGTCTCTATCGTAGCGTCGATATTTCCGCCTTCGCTGATGATGACTACGCCGCCTTTGCTTATAGCATCGTCCGGACTTATTTTTATGTGATCGTTTTTTGCAAACTGAGCCGTGAGATACTCGCTATCGCTGGGATTTACCTTGATCTGGATATTTTTCGCATCGCCTAGATCGCGCACGAGCGAGCTTGCCAAGGTGTGAGCTATCACGCTTGAATTTGCCGAAATTTCCTTTGATATGACCTCTTTTGCGATATTTATCGCAGCCCCGCCAAGCTCATCCTCGCTCTTTTTTAAAAATTCGTCAAATTTATCGTATTGATCGCTGAGCTTTTGCACGGACGAGCTAAAACGAGCCTCCAGCTCTTTTACCTGCGCTTCGTAAGCTTCATTGGCCTGTGCCAGGCCCTCGTTTTTACCGTCCTCTTTCGCGCGTGCGACTTCGGCTTCGAGGCGTTTATTGAATTCACTCTCTTGATTTTCGATCTGCATTTGAAGTTTGATGATGTTGCCGCTTAGCTCGTCGGTCTTTTTTAGCAGCTCCTCTACGAAATTCGAGTCAAATCCGCCGTGATTTTGGCTTTGGGGCTGCGAGCTTGGCATTTGATTTTGTAAATTCGGTGAAATTTTAGGCTCTTGCTTGATGTTTTCATGCTGGATATCTTCGCCATTTTCATCGCTTTTTTGCGTTGAAATTTGCTCGGCTCTTTGATCGCTTCCAAGCACCTTGAACCTATAGTTTTCTATAAAATGTGCCGACGAATTTTCGCCGTTTATGACGCTGCTTTTCATTCTATCATCTCATCTGCTTCGCCGACTTGGAAGACTCCTTGATCGGCTAGAGTTTGGACGGTCTCGACAATGCGGCGCTGCGCCTCCTCGACATCTTTTACACGAACGGCGCCGAGGTATTGCATCTCCTCGTTGAAGGCTTCGGCGGCGCGCTGAGACATATTGCTTAAAAATTTCTCTTTTATAGCGTCGCTTGAGCCCTTAAATGCGACCATGAGATCCTTTTTGTCGACATTTTTGAGTATCTCTCTGATAGCAGTCGCGTTGAGGTTGATGATATCTTCAAATGTAAACATAAGCTCTTTGATCGTCGTAGCGAGCTTATCATCAGCCGCTTCGATGCGCTCGATAGTCGTTTTACTGGCCTTTTGACCGAGTCGGTTGAGCACTTCCGCCACCGCTCTTGGACCGCCGACCTCGACCTTGTAGGAGGTGAGGCTCTCGAGCTTGCCTTCGAGCACGGTAGAGACGCGCTTGATGACTGAAGGGCTGATGTCGCCTAGATTTGCCATCCTGATGATCACCTCGCCTCTAAGCTCGTCTGAAAAATAGCTAAGCGTCTCGGCCGCACTAGTCGCGTCCATGTGGGCTAGGATGAGCGCGATCGTCTGCGGGTGCTCTTTGACGATGAAATCGGCTAGTTGCTGAGGCTTTATCTTGCCAAGATAGCCAAAGCTTTTGGTATTTTCCATGCTTTTGGCAAGCTTGTCTAAAATTTTCTGTGCAGCCTCCGGACCAAACGTGCGGTATAAAATTTCCTTTGCATACTCCAAACCGCCGCTTCTCATGTATTGATTTGACTGCATGAGGGCGTAAAATTCCTCTAAAACGGCAGCGGCTACTTGCTTATCTATATTTCTGGCGGTCGCTATGTAGCCTGAAATTTCAGTGATGACATCGACATCCATATGCGAAAAGATAAGGCTCGTGGCCTCCTCGCCGAGCTGTATGAGCAAAATAGCGATCTTTTCTGGCATCGAAAGATCGTCATATACGATTTTTTGCTGATCGGTTAGTTTTATAGACATCAAATTTCCTTACGCAGGTTAAAATCGTTGTCGTTCTTGACCATCTCTTGGAGCAAATTGGCTATCTCCTCGCTACGTTCAAGTATGACCGTTTTCATCTTTTCAAGCAGCACGTCGTATCGCAGCTCGTCCTCATTAAAATCGCCGCTAATGCCAAGCTGCTCCTCGACTTTCTTGCGAGCGGCCTTAAATTTCTCGAGCGTATCCTCGGCGTCGATCTCGATATCTTCAAGCTCGTCTTGTGGTAGCGGCTCGTCCTCATCCTTGGCCTCTTCAAGCATTTTTTGCATGAACGGCACGATGACCTTTTTGTAAAAGATATAAAGTAGCAAGGCAGCAAAAATGTATTTTAGTAACGGCACGAACGGCAGGATATAGTTATGCATAAAGCCGTCCATCCTCTGGCTGGTGCTTATATCCTTGGCCAGCTTGAACTCGAAATTATCAAGCGTGACCTCATCGCCGCGCTGCGCGCTATAGCCGATGGCTTGCTTGATGAGGTTTGTGATGGAGTCTTTTTGCGCTTGCGTGAGAGCGACGTATTCGATATCGCCGGTCGGGTTGCCAGCTTCGTCTTTTTTAGGCTGATAAAGTCCGTCCACGACTACGGCCGCACTTACTCTAACGATGCTTGCAAACTGGCCTTTGATGTTGGTTATCTTCTTTGAAATTTCATAATTAGTCTGCTGCGAGCTTTTGTTGTATTGCTCTTTTATATTGCTGTCGCTCAGCCCTTGCACCGGGCCGATGTTGCTTACTGCACCAGGTACGCCTTGGATCTCGTTTGGTGCGCTGCCTTGGCGCTTTTCTTCGATATTGCTCTCGCTTCTTACGACGTTGTTAGGATCGTATGTCTCGCTTTGGCTATCTTTTTTGTCAAAATCAAAGTCGATATTCACCTTGGCCACGACGCGATCAGTCCCACCCACGATAGGGGCTAGGACGTTTATGATCTTTTGCTCGTAGTTCGTTTCGAATTCTCTTTTATAGCGGATCTGCTGAGCTATCATATCGCTGTCAAATTCACCGTCTTCCTCGCCAAGTGCGACGCCGTCTTGATTGACGATCTTGACATTTTCGGTGTTTAGGTTAGTGACTGCGGCGGCTACGAGGTTTTTGATACCAAAAATTTGCTTGGCGCTAAGACTCACACCAGGCTTTAGCTCGACCACGATAGAAGCGGTCGGAGGCGACTGACGCTCGGTAAATACGCTCTCTTTTGGTATAGCGATACGAACGGTAGCTTTTTGTATGGAGGATAAGCTCTCGATAGTGCGTGCCAGCTCGCCTTCGAGCGCACGCTGAAATTTCACGCGCTGCTCGGCGTCTGTCGAGCCAAATTCTTGTTTATCGAAAATTTCAAAGCCGATCTTGCTCTCTTTTGGGATACCTAGCGTGGCAACGGCGATACGCTCTTTATAAACATCGCCTGTTGGTACTAATATCGTGCCTTCGTTGGCAAGCTTGTAGCTCACGCTGTCTTTGTTTAGTTGATCGATGATGAGCGCCGAGTCGTTAGGGCTGATATTTTCAAACAAAACACTATAGCCGGCGTATGTGTCGCCTTTCATATCCTTATAAATGCTCAAAAATACCAAAAATCCGACGACAACGACGATAGAGCCCGCCGCGACTATCTTTTGCCTTAGCGAAAGCTTTTGATAAACCTGACTGATTTGATGAAGTAATGCCTTAAAATCCATATCTTCACTTTAAATTTTGCTTTAATTCTTCAAAAACCCTATCGTTTTGCCACGACTGGCCGATCGTGATACGAAACGCATTTAGTTTATAGCTTTTTAAATCCCTCAAAATTATACCCTTTTTTAGCATGTTTTGAGAAATTTCGCTCGCGCTTTGTTTGTCAAATTTAAACGTTATGAAATTCGTGTAGCTGGGGATGAACTCTATATCTGCTTCGCGTGCAAAGGCCTCGTAGCGCGCCATTTGTTTGAGATTATTCTCAAGCGTTTTAGTGACGAATTCCTCATCTTTTAGCGCTTCGATCGCAGCTTTTAGGCTAAGGGTCGTGATGTTAAAAGGCGCTCTAAGCTTGCCAAGCTCGCTTATGATGCTCTCCTTGGCGATGCCGTATCCTACGCGCATGCCGCCAAGCCCGTAAGCCTTTGAAAACGTCCCGAGGTAGATCACGTTTTCAAATTTCAAAATTTCACTTGGTTCGATGCCTTTTTTAGCGTCTTTGAATTTTGCGAATTCATTATACGCGCAGTCAAGCACGACAAGCACGTCCTCATCGATACGCTTTAAAAACTCATACACCTCTTTTGTATCCAGACACTCACCAAGAGGGTTGTTTGGCAGGCATAAAAATATCACCGAAATTTCATCTTTATGCGCCTCGTAAATTTCTAAGAATTCAGCCAGATCGTGCTCTTGCAACCTCGTGCGGTAAATTTTAGAGCCCACTTGCTTGGCGTAAATTTCATACATCGCAAAGGTCACGCCAGCCATCAAGACGGCACTTTTAGGATTTGCCTTTGCGTGCAGGCAAAATTCTATTATCTGGTCGCTTCCCGAGCCGATTATTATATTTTTAGCGCCCACGCCAAATTTAGCCCCAAGCGCCTCTTTTAGCTCGAAATAGCTGTCATCAGGATACAAAAACGCATTTGAGGCTGCGCTTTTTATCGCCTCTACTACGTGCGGGCTGGTGCCAAAAGGGTTTTCGTTGCTGGCAAGCTTGATCACGTCTTTGGCCTCTATGCCAAATTCTCTAACGACAAGCTCGATAGGCTTGCCCGCCTCGTAATTTACAAGTCCGGCTAAATTTTCATTAAATTTCATCACTCATCTCCGTTTAGATAACTTCCAAGCCAAGTCACTTCAGCACCACACTCTTTTATCGCCTCAAAGGCGTTTCGCACTCTCTCGTCATCGATATGTCCCTCAAAATCCAGATAAAACACAGACTTGAACTCTCGCTGCTTGATAGGGCGCGACTCAAGCTTTGTTATGTTTATGTTTTCGTTTTTGAAAATTTGCAGCAGATCCACGAGACTGCCCGGCTTATGATCGGTCTTTGCCAGGATCGAGGTCTTTGAGTTTTCGCTCCTTGCATTTTTAAAGTCGCTTAAGATGAAAAACCGCGTCCTGTTGGCCATATTGTCCTCGATCGTCTCGTAAAGGATAGGCACGTTGTGAATTTTAGCCGCTATCTTGGAGCAAATCGCAGCCGAATCAGCCTGCATATACGCTAAATGTGCAGCCTCGGCGGTAGATCTGGCAGGGACGAATTCTATATCAGAAAGCATATGATCGTCTAAAAATTTACGGCATTGATTGTAGCCTTGGGGATGCGAATATATACGCTTTATATCCTTTAAATTTTCACTGATGCTAACGAAGCTATGGTGGATATCGAGATAAAGCTCGGCGACTATCTTGATGCCTTCAAATTTCCTCAGACAATCAAGCGTAGTGCCTACTGCGCCTTCGGTGTTGTTCTCGATCGGCACGACGCCGTATTTGGCTTCTTTTTGCACGAGCTTCGTAAATACAGCCTCGATAGTAGCTAGCGGCAGATACGAGCTCATCGCACCAAATCTACTCTCCGCGGCCTGATGCGTATATGTGCCCTCCGGCCCCAAGTAAGCTATCTTTTGAGGCGATTCGAGGTTTCTGCTGACGGCAAAAATTTCAAGATAGATGGCCTCGATGGCGGCTTTATTAAGTGAGCCGTCCTTGCTCTCGTTTATGAGGCGGCTTATGATGGCTCGCTCGCGTTCTGGCCTATAAATGGGCGCGCCGCTGGTTTGTTTTAGTTTGCCTATCTTTTTGACGAATTCCATCCTCTCGTTGAGCTTCGTCAAGATAAGATCGTCGATCACGTCAATTTGCTTTCGCAAGTCGTTAAGCTCTTGCATTTTCGCCCTTATATGAATTCTTTTTCAAGCGCGATTATATCCTCGAAATTTTCGCGCTTTCTAATCAGCCTGTGAGCTTTGTCCTGCACCGCGACTTCGGCTGCACGCGCACGAGAGTTGTAGTTTGAACTCATACTAAACCCATAAGCTCCGGCACTTTTTATAACGATGATATCGCCGCTCTCGCAAGCGGGCAAATTTAAATTTTTAGCGAAAAAATCGCCGCTCTCACAGATAGGTCCGACCACGTCGCAAGCCCCCGCACTAGTGTTTTTACCCACGACGCTTATACCGTGATAGGCGCCATATAGGCTTGGACGTATGAGATCGTTCATCGCTCCGTCTACGATGATGAAGCGCTTTTGTTTGTTGAATTTCTCGTATAAAACGCTGGTTAGAAAATATCCGGCGTTTCCCACGATGAAGCGTCCTGGCTCGCAGACTATCGTAACGTCCTGACCGCCAAGCTTAGCTAAGATCCCTTGTGCGTAGTCGTATAGACTGATGTCGGTCTCGTTTTGATAGATAATGCCTATGCCGCCACCCACATCAAAGAATTTTATATCTATCTCAAGTGCTTTTAGCTCGCGCATCAGCTCGCTCACGATGCCTGCAGCCTCGATGATAGGCTCAATATTCGTTAGCTGCGAGCCGATATGAAAATGCACTCCCACGGGCTCGAGAGCGGCGGAATTTTTTGCATGGATATACATTTTTTTTGCAGTGTTTATATCGACGCCAAATTTATTTTCATTTAGCCCTGTCGAGATATAAGGATGAGTTTTGGCGTCTACGTCAGGATTTACGCGGATACTTATACGAGCCTTTAAATTTAGCTTTTTTGCGATATCTTCGAGGCGATACATCTCGGCCTCGCTCTCTAAATTTATCATCAAGATATCGCTTTTTAGCGCTTCTTCTAGCTCATCATCGCGTTTACCTACGCCGCTTAGGATAATCTGATATTTTTTAGCCCCGGCTAAGAGCGCTCGCCTGACCTCGCCGATACTGACACAATCAAATCCCGCCCCAAGAGATGCCAAAAGCTTTAAAACGCTTAAATTCGAATTTGCCTTAACGGCATAGCAGATTAGGGATTTTCTAGCTGAAAATGCGTTTTTTAGCATATTGTAGCGGTTTGTTATGTAGTCAAAATCATAAACGTAAAGCGGAGTGCCGTATTCGCGAGCTAGTTCATTAAAATCCATAAAAACAGCCTTTGTTAAAATGGCTTGATTTTACAAAAAAAATGCCAAAATTTGGCTTAACGATGGGTTTTTAAGAGATATATGCCGTATGCAAAAAGCAAAATCACAGGCAAAACGATGCCAAATTCAGGTAAGATGACCGAGCTTTGCGCAAATCTGGTCAAAACGAACAAGACCCCCCAGATCACGAGCGTGATGACGACAAAGATGAAGCTAGCGAACGCGAGGTTGAAAAATCGTCCGGTCACAGGCAGATGATAGTAAAGTACGAGTATCAAAAACGGCGCGAAAAACGGCGCGATAGCAAGGCTGTAAAAGGCTGATTTTACGCTATCAAGCTCGACGCCCTCGTTTTTAAACGTAAAGATAAAATCAAGCGTATCTGGTATGCTAAATCTTGCGCCGTCAGCGGCGTTCGCACTTTCGATGCTTTTTGGCTTAAAGCCGCTAAGCGCGTCGAGCTCGTCAAAATTTTGCACGCTAAGCCCTTTTTGTCCGAGGCGTAGATCGTTTGGGAGTAAGGTTTGATTCACATCTTGTAGCTGCCAGTGGTTATTTTTAAATTTAGCCCCGTCCGCAAAAGTGGTCGATAAAAGATCGATGCCGTTTATGTCAAATATCCTGACGTCTTTTGCATTTTTTTGCGAGGCGCTGAGCTCTTTTATGTATATGAATTTGCCCTCAAATTTCAAAAAAGAGTCCGTCGTACTCTTTGAAAAGCTCATATTCTTGGCGATACTTTTTTGATAATCATAAGCGTATGCAAACGGCGTGCAGTTTAGCCCGACATACAAAAACGTGACGGCAAGGGCGATGAAAAATGGTGGCAAGATGAGCCTGTTTTTGCTGACCCCTAGCGCATAAAAGCTCACGAGCTCGTTTGATCGCACCATGTTTATGTGCGAGATGATGAGGGCGAACACGAGCGAGATAGGCATGACGTAAGATACCGCAGAAAGCGATGTGAGGCCTACGTAAAGTAGCTGAAGGTTGGCGGAATTTGGCAGGTCTTTTAAATTTGTCAGCAGATCGATACCTACGTAAAAGAGCTCGAGCGCGAAAAATACTATCAAAAACGACTTTAGATATACCCAGCCGACGTATCTTGCGTAGAGGTTTAGCTTCACAAAACGCCCTTTTTGATAGTAAATTTTTGAGCTACGCTTTCGATGTCGCTTTTTATGAGCTCATTTACGGCTTGTGCACCATATTCTAAAATTTCAGCTAAATGCTCTTTTTCCTCGGGGCTAAATTCGCCAAGCACGAAATTTGCCGCGTTGCCACTTCGTCCGATGCCGATACGAACGCGCTCGTAGTCGTTTCCTATCAAAGCATCGATGGATCTTATGCCGTTGTGGCCGCCGCTACTACCGCCTTTTTTAAATTTCATCGCGCCAAAAGGCAGATCGATATCGTCATGTATAACGATGATACGCTGCGGTTTATAAAAATCATTGACGGCTTTGACGCTATTGCCGCTTAAATTCATAAAAGTAGTCGGCTTTAGCAGGAGTAAATTTGAATATTTAAAAAGCTCGCCTTGAAATTTAGAGGAGCTAACATCGGTGAAATTTGAATTTTTAAGCGCATCTATAAGCATGAAGCCTATATTATGGCGTGTGTTTTCGTATTTTGAGGTGGGATTTCCCAATCCCACTATAAGCGTCATCTAAGCCCTTTTTACTTAGCTTTTATGACCCCAAGAACGGCGACACGATCGGCATCTACTATGCTGACGCCGGCAGGTGCTGTTATATCGCGAACCAAAATAGTATCGTCGACATCAAGCTTGCTGACATCTATGTCGAATGAATTTGGTAAATTTTCAGCAGTGCATTTTACGCAAAGCCTTCTTTTTGACTGGATCAAAACACCCTTATTTTTAAGGCCGACAGGCGTACCGATAGGATTTACAGGGATCATATATTTTGATAAAACGCCAGGAAGCGCTACTTTTAGATCGACGTGTTTAAGGTCATTTGTGACGACGTCTCTTTGATAATCAACGATGACGACGTTATAAACTTTGCCGCCAACCTTTACGTCAAACGCAAGGGTCTCTTTCTTGCGAGCCTCTTTTATAAAGTCGTTGACTTTAAAAGCCGCCGCAACATTCTCTAATCCCTTACCGTAAATGTTCGCGATTAGATAACCATCTCTTCTCAAAGCCTTTGCAGACTTCTTACCGATACTCTCTCTAACGATACCTTCTAACATCGTTGTCCTTTCGTAAAAAATAGAGGCTGATTGTAGCTAAAACTTTATAAATTTCAGATAAAGCTTCAATCTATCTCTTTTAGCGCGATCACGTCTCTTTGTATGCTTTTGGCAAACGGATTTTTGCTGTTTTGAGCCTGAGCGCTCTCTTCTTTGGCTAAATTCACATTTTTGATCTTGATCTCAAGGTCGCTTCGTTTCGTAGCCTTTTCCAAAGCCTCCGCAGCACTGATAGTGTCGCTTTCGTAAAGCTCTAATAAATGCTGATCGAAAGTTTGCATGCCGTAAGTGTTCTTGCTCTCTGCGATCGCTGTATAGATATCATCGCTCTTGCCTTCGGTGATGATCTCTTTTATGCGGGCGTTATTTATGAGCACCTCGACTGCAGGGCGTCTAGTATTGTTTATGGTTCGCACCAAACGCTGGGAGATGATAGCGTCCAAAACAGAAGCCAGCATCACCTTTACACGGTGCTGATCGCTCTTACCAAACATGCTAACTATCCTATTCACGCTCTCTTTAGCATCTAGCGTATGTAACGTAGAGAGCACGAGGTGTCCGGTCTCAGCCGCATGCATCGCAGTCTCTATCGTCTCAAGATCACGCATCTCGCCTACTAATATGATATCAGGATCCTCCCTTAACGAGGCGCGCAGGGCGTCTGAGAAATTTAGCGCGTCTTGCCCGATGGAGCGCTGATTGATTATGCTTTGCTCGTCGTTATAGACGTATTCTATCGGATCTTCTATCGTGATTATGTGACGCTTTTTGGTCTTGTTTATGCGGTTTATCATGCTGGCAAGCGTCGTTGTCTTGCCGCTTCCGGTAGGCCCTGTGACTAAGATGATGCCTCTGTTTGCGTTATCGCAAATTTTTTCTATCACCCTTGGAAGGTGTAGCTCTTTAATCTGTGGGATTCTAGCCGGGATGACCCTAAAAACCGCCGAGACTCCGTCCATCTGAAAAAACATATTCGCACGAAAACGGTAGTCTTCATTTAGCTTGTAGGTAAAATCGACGTTCCTGTTTGCCACCAGGTCTTTAAAATTTGTCCTAAGCAGCTCCTTTGCAAGCGTCAGGCCATCGTCTTTACTCAAAATTTCATCGCTCATCGTGACGATCTCACCGTTAAATCGCCCGCGTATGAAGCTACCGGACTTAACATGCAGATCGCTACCTCCATTGTCTATGAGGCGCTGCAAATATACATTTAGCTTATCACGAAGCTTGAAGTCAAGCTCGTTTATATTGATCTCAGCAGATTGCGCGTTCATTGCAGTGTTTTCATGATATCGTCAAATGCTACGACAAACTGCTTTAGTCCGTCGTTTAAAAGCTCTTTATAGACCCCGTTCATATCGATACCGGTATTTTTTACCACTTCAAAAAAGCTTGCGATATTTTCTTTGCCAGGGGCTTCTTTAGGAGCGGCTTTTTCTTTTATAAATTCTCTTATAGTATCGATCGGAGCGGTATTTATGCAGTTTTTATACATCAGCTCTCTTACGTAGTGATCGGCTCTTAGCGCACCGCCCTTTACTCCGGTGCTTGCAAAAAGCGTCCTTACGTTATTTAGGGCTCTATCCTCGATGATATGATAGATATTTGCCGCGTTCATTATGCCTATTTGTGCTGTGGGAAGGCTGTTTTGAGCCATTTTTTCATCAAGGAGCCTATCAAAGCGGCTAACGAACACGCTTATCACGCCTTTTGGTAAGGTCGTGTTCATAAAGCGTTTTTCATAAATTTTAGTACCCGCTTCAAAGGCGTCAAGGCAAGATTTAGCCTGCTCTGGCGAGAAAACAAGCGTCGCATTCATGCTTATGCCTCTAGCCATCAGCGTACTCATCGCCTCAAAGCCCTCTTTCGTGGCAGGGATTTTTATCATCACATTTGGCATGTTTATCAGACTATAAAGCCTCACGCCCTCTTCTATCGTGCCTGCCGTATCGCCGCTTAAATTTGGATCGACCTCGATACTGACAAAGCCGTCGTCATCGTCGGCGAAATTTTTAAGTAGCCTGCAAGCTGCCATTTTTATATCTTGCGTAGCTAAAATTTCATACATATCCTTCGGATGTCGTTTGCCACTTGCAAGGATGACGTCTTTATACGCTTTAGAGGTCGAAAAGGCCGCTTTAAATATAGCCGGATTGCTGGTCGCGCCGTTTATGACACCGTTTGCAAGTAGCCTCAAAAACTCGCCGTCAATAAATTCTCGTTCGATAAAATCACACCAAAGTGAAAATTTCACATCTTTGTCATACATATCTTTACCTTACAAATTTTAAAATTTCTCGTAAATCTTTTACATCGACGCAGTGAGTCGCGGCTCTTTTTAAAATTTCTTTCGCGCAAAAGGCTATTTTCAGGTCTGAGCGCTCAAACATAGAGATATCGTTCGCACCGTCTCCGATACACATCGTCTCACTCGGGCTAAAATTTAGTAAATTTTGCACGCGTTTTAGCATATCGCCCTTTGAGCTGCCAAACATCATCTCGCCCCCGACAAGGCCGCTTAGGACGCCATCTTTATGGTGCAAGATATTTGCAAAGCTCTCGTCAAAGCCTAGCTTTTTTTGCATCGCATCTGTAGCCAAATGAAAACCGCCGCTAAAAATAACGACTCTGATATTTTTGCTTTTTAGCTCGGCTATAAGCTGCGCCGCTCCGTTCATCGGCGGTAAATTTTCACAAATTTCACGTGCCATGGCAAGGGGCATGCCTTTTAAAAAAGAGACTCGTTTACTCAAGCTCTCGAAAAAATCAAGCTCGCCCGCCATCGCTCTTTTGGTTATCTTTGATACCTCATCACCCACACCGTAAGCGCCGGCGAGACTATCTATCGTCTCGCCGTCCATTATCGTCGAGTCAAAGTCAAAGACGCAAAGCTTTATCAAAATTTAGCCCTAAAAATCACGCTTTAAAAGGCTTTCTACTTTCAAGATAGTAAGGATATTTTGATCGCGCTTACCGATGCCGTATATCATGCCTTTATCTTTTACTAAAGTTTCTGGTGGCGGATCAATCCTGTTTCTGTTTATCCTGATGGCCTCCGTTAGGCGGTCTATCACGAAGCCCGCAATGTTGTCCTCGTCTTTCATCACGATATATCGCGTGCTGGCACTTTGCTTCGTGACATTTAGAGAAAAGCGCTTACGCAGATCTATAAGAGGGATGACGTTTCCACGCAAGTTGAATACGCCAAGGACATAATCGGGCACGCTAGGAACGCGTGTAAATTCTATGGGTTTTATTATCTCTTGGATATTTAAGATCGGTATAGCATACTCCTCTTCGCCTACGACAAAGCCTACGAGCTGAACTATATCATCGCTGTTTTTCGTCTCGGGGCCGCTTATTTGCTCCTTTTGCTTACTTAGAACTTGGCTTAATTTATCATTCATAGCTCACCTCTAACCTAATTTTATATTTTTTCTAACGACATTTTCAAGATACTCGGCCGAATAAGGTTTGGTTATATACTCGGTCATGCCTACCTCTACGCCGCGAAGTCTGTCCGTCTTTGACGTCCTTGAAGTAACGGCTATTAGCGGCAACGTGCGGTATTTTGAATACTTGCGAATTTCACCTGCTAGCGTGTAGCCGTCCATCCTTGGCATCTCGATATCTATGAGCACCGCATCGAAAGCATGCTCGCCGGATTTTATGATGTTAAGCGCTTCGACGCCGTTTGTCGCCTCGACTACGGTCACTCCAGTCGGCTCTAGAGCCTTTTGCATGATACTTCTATCCATTTTTGAGTCATCTACGATGAGCACTTTGTAATCGCTCGGTTTTTCTTTGACCTTTGACGCCTCGTCCATCTCGGCTCTGATATTTACTTTGATATCCTTAGCCATTTCCATCATAGCGCCAACGTCGATGATGAGAGTGACTCGTCCGTCGCCTCTGATCGTAGCTCCTGCTATGCCAGGTATGTTTTGTAGATAATCGCCCATTGACTTGATGACGATCTCTTCTTGTCCTACGAGCGTATCTACGATGATACCAAGTTTAGCCTCGGCGACACCGATGATGACGACATAGGTTTGATCTCCACCGTCAAAGACCTTGCTAACGCCAAATACATCCGAAAGGCGCACGAGCGAAAGCACCTCGTCTCGCAAGCGAAGGACGTTTTTACCGTCGATCGTATAGATATCATCGATCGGCACACGAACCGTTTCAAGAACACTCGCAAGCGGGATAGCGTAAAATTCTTCCTGAGTTCCCACGAGCAATGATTGGATGATCGCGAGCGTGAGAGGAATTTTAAGCTTCATCACGGTGCCTTTACCGACCTCGCTCTCGATATCGATGATACCGTTTAGTTTTTCGATATTGGTCTTGACGACATCCATGCCTACGCCACGTCCGGAAACGTTCGTGACCTTGGCAGCCGTAGAAAAGCCCGGCTTGAAGATGAGACCAAACGCCTCTTTCTCGCTCATCGCATCGGCCTCACGCTCCGTGATGATGCCTTTTTCGATAGATTTTGCCTTGAGCATATCAGCGTCAAGCCCCTTACCGTCATCGACGATCTCGACAACGATATGGTTGCCCTCGTTATAGGCTTTTAGCTGAACGGTACCTTTCTCACTCTTTCCGGCAGCCTTTCTGGTCTCAGGATCTTCGATGCCGTGATCGCATGAATTTCTGATGATATGCACCAGCGGATCGCCGATCTCTTCGACGATAGACTTGTCAAGCTCGGTCTCCTCACCTGAAATTTCAAGGTCGATCTGTTTGCCAAGCTCGCGGCTAAGATCCCTTATCATACGCGGGAATTTATTAAACACTTTGGCGATCGGAAGCATCCTGGTCTTCATGACCGCAAGCTGGATGTCGGTAGTCACGAGGCTTAGGCTGGAGACCACTTGGTTTAGCTCCTCTAAGAATTTCTCGCCCTCGTAGCGCTCCTCGACATCATCATAAATTTTAAGCAGCCTGTTTTTACCAAGGACCAGCTCGCCGATGAGATTCATCAAGTGGTCTAGGCGTTTGACCTCGACGCGGATGGTTTGCTCTTGAGCTATCGCACCGCCGCTAACTGCAGGCACCTTTTTATCGGCGTCTTTTTCTTTTGACGCAGGTGCGGCCTTAGGCGCAGGCGCAGGAGTCGGTTTTGGCGCTGCGCTTTCTGCAGCTGCCGCAGGTTTTGTGCCTCCTGCTTTAGATGCGCGGCGTGCTTGATCCTCGGCCTTTCTAACTTTTAAAAGACGCTCTATCTCAGCCTCGACCTCATCGTCGCTAAGCTTTGAAAGATCGGCATCGTCGATATCGTGATGCTCTTCAGTCGTCGCTTGGGCTGGCTCTTCTGGTGTCGGCGCTGGCTCGGACGGCGCGGCAGGAGCGCTAGGCTCGGCAGCAGACGGCGCTTCGCCCTCTGAAATTTGCGTCAAACGGGCGCATATATTTTTGATATCTATGCCGGCATCAGTGTCGTTGCCATGATCGCGGATACTATGCAATAATCCCTTCATCATATCCACAGACTCGAGTACCACGTCCATGACATCAGGCGTCATCTTGAGCTCTTCTTTTCTAGCTTTGTTGAGCACGTCCTCCATATGGTGCGTAAGCTCGGTCAAAACGTCGAAATTTAAAAACGATGAGCTACCTTTTACCGTGTGAGCCACGCGGAAAATTCTATTTAAAAGCTCAAGGTCTTCAGGGTTGGCCTCAAGCTCGACGAGATCGTGATCTATCTGCTCAATAAGTTCGAAAGCTTCTATCAAGAAGTCTTCCATTATTTCTTTCATATCATCCATGTTTCACCTCTATTTCGCAGATTTGGAGTGTGCTTCTATGACTTTGAGCACCTCTTGATAAAATACGCTTGCATCAAATTTAGTAAGATATGCCGCACCGCCGGCCTCTTTGCTCTTCATCTCGCTAAATTCGTTACTTAGCGACGAGTTAAAGACAATCGGGATATCTTTGAACCTCTCATCGTCTTTAACGTTTGCGGCAAAGCGATATCCGTCCATTTGCGGCATCTCGATATCGCTTAGTATGACGCGAAGCTCTTGCGAGATATTTTCGCCAAATCTTTGATAAAGCTCGTCCAAGCGCTCCAAGCCCTCGACTCCGTTTTTAGCTTCGACTACTGTTAGTCCCATCTTTTCAAGCGCGTCTTTTACGAGTTTTCTGGCTGTTGAGCTGTCATCTAGCACGAGCGCTATGCCTTTTATCTTTTTGTCCTCGTCTATCTCGACATCGATCTGTGGAGAGTAAATTCCAAGCTCCTCGACGATGCTTTCAAGATCGAGTATCAACAGTACTTCGTCGTTTTCTATACGCGTTACGCCTGTTATCTTGCCTTTATCGAGTGCACCGGCTCCAGCTGCGAAATTTGCAGGCTCGATATCACCCCAGTTGATCCTGCGGATCCTTTTTGCCTCGTGCACGATAAAGCCGATCAAAATTCCGCTGAATTCCGCGATTATCACGCGAGGTTTTATCACGACGCCCTCGGTAGGCTCGGTTATATTCATCCATCTAGCCAGGTTTATAACCGGTATCACGACTCCGCGCAGATCGAAGATCCCCTCGATATACTCCGGAACGCCCGGAAGCTCAGTGAGATTTGGCATCTTAATGATCTCGCGCACCTTTGCGACATTGACGCCGTATATTCCCTCATATACTTTGTTATCAGTCTTTTTAAAGATACGAAAATCGACAAGTTCCATCTCGTTTGAGCCCGTTTTTAATACGCTGTCTCCAAACATCAATGTCCTTTCAAACTCTTTCGAGCAAATTGAATTTTTTCATTGGCGTATTCTACTACAAAAAAACTTCGGTCGCATGCAAAAACAGGTAAATTTATATAAAATTTATTGTTAATGCTAAAAATTTTGCCTTGGTGATAGTGTCCTTCTATCACGATACGAGCCTCGTAATGGCGCATCTTTGGTGCTATAAAGGCCGAAAAATTTGAAATTTCATAGTCAAGCTTTTTGGATTTAAGCTTGGTTAAAATCGCATTTGAAATCTTAAAATTCAATATCCTATCCATGAAATTCATGATCTTCAAAAACCATTTCAACCTCAAAAAAAGCAGTGCATATTTGGTTATGGGCGGCAAAAAGATATCTCCATGCGCGATAGCGACGCTATTTTCATCTTGTGTCTTGAAATTTGCCGGCTGCTTTTGGATAGGGAAAATTTCCACGTTTTTAAAGATAGGCGCGAGGCCAAAGTCGTGATTGCCCTCGATGTAAAATACCCGTATCTTTTGCGCGATCTTATTTATAAGCGCGATATGCTCGGCGTAAATTTTGACCGTATTGTCCGCGTAGCCGCAAAGAAAGTCAAACATATCGCCCATCAAAAAAAGCTGCGAAGCGATGATGCGCCCCTCATCGAGGGCGTGCAAAAACTCTAAAAAGCCGTCCCGCCCTGCGGCTAAATTTTCATGAGCGTCCGCGATGAATACCGCACCCTCTTTTATGCAACGCTCGCCTTGCGAATTTTGCCTTTTCGCGTCCAAATACGCTCCTAACAAAACTGGCTGATCATAGGAAGCGCCAAATTTTCATCAAGCCCGCACATCAAATTTGCATTTGCGATCGCTTGCGAGCTGGCGCCTCTTAGCAGATTATCGATGGCTGAATTTATGAAAATTTTGCCCTCGTGAGTAAAGGCCGTGATATCGCAAAAATGCGTTCCCGCCACGTTTTTTATCTGCACGACTTCATCTCTTACGCGGATAAATCGCTCGTTTTTGTAAAATTCTCCGAGCACCTCAAGCGGCTTTATATCTTCAACTAGCCTTGCATACGCGCTTACTAGCATGCCTCTGGTGATAGGCAAGAGATGTGGCACGAAAAGCGTGCTGATATCGCTTCCAGCGGCGTTTGAGAGATGAAATTTTATCTCGTCGGTGTGCCTGTGGTTTATCGGATTATAAGCGTTCGCGTTTTCATTGACGCTCACAAAATGGCTGCTCGCGCTTAGCTTTTTGCCGGCTCCGCTCACGCCGCTTTTTGCGTCTATCACGACGCCAAAATCAAGATCTATGAATTTTAAAAACGGCAACACCGCCAGTATCGAAGCGGTCGGGTAGCAGCCCGGGTTTGCGACCAGGTTTGCGCCCTTTATACGCTCGCGGTTTAGCTCCACCAGCCCGTAAACGGCGCGGGCTAAATTCTGCACGTCCAAATGCTCGCAGTAGTTTTTCTCGTAAAGCTCGCGGCTAAGACGATAATCCGCCGACAAATCGACCACCTTCACGCCAAGGCTCAAAAGCTGCTTGGCGTATCTCATCGCCTCTTGATGAGGCAGAGCTAAAAACACCACCTCGCAGCGCTTGGCGGCCTCTTTTGCGTCGGCTCTATGCACGTCAAGGTCCAAAACGCCCCTTAACGACGGGAAAATTTCATCTATTTTAGCTTCGCTGCTGGCAGCTAGATAGCTCATCTTGAAATTTGGATGGGCTAAAAGTAGCCTGATAAGCTCAAAGCCCGTATAGCCGCTGACTCCGATTATACCGACGTTGATAGCTCGCATCTTAGTCTCCGAAATTTATAGGCTTGTAGCAAACTTCCACGACCTCTACATCGCTCCTGCCGTTTGGTAAATTTAGCGCGACCTCATCGCCCTCGGCTTTGCCTAAAAGCTGTCTGGCAAGGGGCGATTTTATCGAGATCAGTCCGCGATCAAGGTTGCTTTCAGAGATGCCCACGATCGTGTAAGTATGCTCTATCTCGGTCTCTACGTCCATTATCGTCACGCTCGAGCCAAAGCGCACGCGATCATGCTCGTAGCTACTCGGGTCGATGACTTCGGCATTTGCTAGCAGAGTGCTAAGCTCGGCGATACGCGTATCTATGAAGGCTTGTTTTTCTTTTGCCGCGTGATACTCGGCGTTTTCTTTCAGATCGCCGTGGCTTCTGGCGATATCTATCTCTATCACGATCTGCGGGCGCTGCACTTGGCGCAGGTCCTTTAGCTCGGCTTCTATCTTTTCATATCCGTAAATCGTCATCGGTTCGTTCATTTTTCACTCCAAATTTTGATTTTTTAAAATTTTGACCACGTTTTTGGCACTGCCATGGCCTAGATACGCCCGTAGCTCCTCGCAGCCGCTTAAAAATTTCGCCCTGTCGCAACGCTCATAGGCACTCAGTAGATTCCGTGCGGTCGCGTCCTCTTGAATAAATTCCTCGTGCAAGGCGGGCTTTTGCATAAAGTCAAACATGATGTTGGCAAGCCCGGCATGCTTTACCTTTACAAATCTCCTCGCGATAAAAACGTCGATAGCCTTGGCTTTATAGGCCAAAACAAAAGGTGTGCCGATAAGCGCGGCCTCAAGCGTGGCGGTCCCGGAGCAGATAAAGGCAAATTCGCTTTCAATAAGTGCGCTTGGCGTGTCGGTAACGATCTCAAACCCGCTCACATCGCCATAAAGCTCGTCTATCTTTCCTAACAAAAAAGGCGGCACGACGAGTAGTTTTTTAGCGTCGATATCTCTTGCCAGCTCTTTGTAAATAGGCATCAGCCGCGTGATCTCGGACTTTCTTGAGCCGGGCAAAAACGCGACCTTGCCGCTTCGCTCAAGCGCCGTTTTTCTCACCTTTATCTCATCAAGCAGCGGATGGCCCACGTATGTCGCGCGGTCGTAAAATTTCGCGTCAAACGGCAAGATCGAAGCCAAATGATCGCAATACCTCTGCACGATCACTACGCGTTTAGGCTTCCACGCCCAAACCTGCGGCAAGATGTAATATGTGATCGGCGTTTTTATGCAGGCTTCCTTTATCGCGCGCGCTAGAGGCAGGTTAAAGGCCGGGCTGTCTATCAGCAGCACCGCATCGACCTCTTTGGCAAACTCTTTCATTTGCTTCATCGCGCGTTTGGCTTTAAAGATGAGAGGCAAAATCTCGACAAAGCCCATCGCCGAAAACTCGCTGCTTTTCATATATGGCGAGCCTAAATTTTCGCTGAAGATACCGACTAGCTCGTAAGGCTCGTCAAAATTTGCAAGTATCTCTTTGAGGTGTAAATTTGCCGAGGGCTCAAGGGCGCAAACTAAAATTTTTCTCATTAAAGATCCTCGTTTGAGCCCGAAACGCTCGCTCTCACAAGCTCACCTTGACACCCATTTGAGCGAGGATATCGAGCAGATCCTCTTGCTTTAGCTCGCCCTCGTGGATGGTGTAAAGATGCTTTGAGGGGTCGTTTTTAGCGTAGATCTTTTGTAAATTTAAAGAACGCTCTAAAATTTCACTAGGCTCAAACGCCGAGCCGTCGGCATTTATAAAAATTTGCGTCGGGATAAATTTAACGGGCAAATTTTTCGCGAGCTCCGGCCTCTTGCCGATGTCCGCAAAATGCAGTATAGCCTTGCCCTGAAGCGCTTTGTTCAGCCGCTCTAAAGTAGGTCTCATTTTTACGCAATACTCGCAATCATCAGCGCCAAAGTCCAAGATAGCGGGCATTTTTTTAGATTTTATGTATTTCATATCCACGCTCGTGATGTCAAGCGGGATAGCGTTTTTATCGTAGTTCATCGTGCTTTTCTCGTCGTTGCAGCCACAAAAAACGACCGCACAAAAAAGCAAAATTTTAAAAATTTTAAACATAAGGCTCTCCGTCATATTTCACGAGATTATACGCAAATTTTCTTTAAATTCTAAAAATCGGCTCTAGCTACGTTTTTGCCTTGTTTTACCCAGACCTAACAAAAGCTGTGCTAAAATCCCCAAAAATTTAAAGGCGGAATTTGAAAGAAATTTTAATCACAAACGACGATGGTTTCGAGGCTAAGGGGCTTCACGAGCTTGCCGGTGCACTAAGGCAGATCCCTGACGTAAATGTGACGATAGTCGCTCCAAGCTCCGAAAAATCAGCCTGCGCTCACTCCCTCACGCTCACAAAGCCGCTTCGCTTCATCAAGATCGACGACAACTTTTTCAAGCTTGACGACGCTACGCCCAGCGACTGCGTCTATTTGGCACTCCACGCACTCTATCAAAAAAAGCCCGATCTCGTGATCTCGGGCATAAATCACGGCGCAAATTTAGGCGAGGACATCACCTATTCGGGCACTTGCGGAGCGGCGATGGAGGGCGTTTTACAGGGCATAAAGAGCATCGCTTTCTCGCAATTTTATAAAAACAACTCCATCGAAGAGCTTGGCTTTTCTTTAGCTTGCCAGATCGTGAAATTTATCGTTCCGCGCGTACTGGAGGGTGAAATTTGCCTGCCGCAAAGGCAGTTTTTAAACGTCAATATCCCGGCCGTGGCGGCCAGAGACTTCAAAGGATACAAGGTAGCGCCTGCCGGTCGTCGCTGCTACGCCACTCACGCGACGCTAAATCGCAACCCGCGCGGAGTCGAGTATTACTGGCTGGGCAACGCCGCACTTGACTACGAAGAGGAGCAGATAAGCGACATCAGCGTGATAAACGACGGCTTTGCCAGCCTCACGCCTATACAGCTTGACATGACGGCGCATGCGAGCCTGGAAAATTTAAAAAAGAGCTTTCAATGAACGATGCCATCGATAGATACACACGCGTGCGCTGGCTGTTTGGTGATGAAAATTTTGACAGACTAAAACGCGCAAAGGTGCTAGTTTGCGGTGTAGGCGGTGTGGGCGGCATGTGCATGGACGCGCTTGCTAGAAGCGGCGTGGGCGAGATAACGGCAATCGATAAAGACGTATTTGACGTGACAAATCAAAATCGCCAAATTTATAGCGAGGCCGTAGGTGCGGTCAAGGTCGGCGAATTTGCAAAAAGATATGAGTGCGTGCATGCCGTAAAAGAGCTGATGACACCTGAATTCATAGCAAAATTTAGCTTTGATGAATTTGACGTCGTCATCGATGCGATCGATGATATGAGTGCAAAGATCGCGCTGGCAAACGCCGTAGATACGTCAAAATTCATAGCCTCAATGGGCGGGGCTAAGAGGATCGATCCTGCCAAGATCAAGATCGCTAGCGTGTGGAAGACCTCGGTCGATCCACTCGCCAGGAAATACCGCTACGAGCTTAAAAGATCGGGCTTTAAGGGGGATTTTGAGGTGGTATTTTCGACCGAAGCGCCGCTTTGCAAGCCGCTTGGCAGCTTCATGGGCGTGACCGCGTGCTTCGGGCTAAATTTAGCCAGCCTTGCGGTGAGGAAAATTTTAAATTTGGCTTGAGACCGGTCTCAAGCCAAACTAAATTTAGATATTCTCCCCTGCGACCATGCCAAACACCATACAATCAGCCATACTCATCGTGCCAAGCCTGCTAGCTCCATGCACGCCGCCGGTGATCTCGCCCGCCGCGTAAAGCCCCGCGATCGGCTCTTGCGTAGTTGCCGAGATGACCTGCGCCTTGGTGTTTATCTCCACGCCGCCCATGCAGTATAAAATCTTTGGCGTGCTTAGGCTGGCGTAAAACGGCGGTTTTGAAACGTCGATGCCCTGCACGTCATCTTTTTTAAGCGGCTTGCCAAATTCCGGATCTTTGCCCGCTTTTACGTATTCGTTGAAGTCCTTGACGGTCTTTAAAAACGGTTCGACCGGGATGTTGTAGGCTTTGGCGAGCTCTTCGAGCGTGTCAAATTTCTTTATCGAGCCCGCCTCTACGCCTTTTGAGGTATAGGCAGGGCTGTTTATATCGACTGCGGCTTGATCGCAGATGTTTACGGGATAGTTGTCGTTTTTCTCGCTCTCAGCCATCACTTTAAATATCGCGTCGCATTTGATCTTGCGCCCTGCGTGCTCGTTCATGAAGCGCTTGCCCGTTTTCGCATCGACACTTAGTCCGTAGTCGTTGCTGCAGTGGTTCGTAAAGAGTGCCGAGGTGCCAAAGCCCTTTTCTGTCGGGTTGGTGTAGGGATTTAGCTGTATCCAGCTAAGCTGCAAGGGATTTGCACCAAGCTTCATAGCGGCTATGAGCGCTCCTGCGGTGGCTCCCGGTTGGCTCACGGTATCGATGTTTGTCTTTAGATACGGCACTTGTTGCGCGCGAAACCACTTATCCGAGCTGTATCCGCCGGCGGCTAAAATGACGCCCTTTTTCGCACCGAAGCGCTTTACGTCGCCGCTTTTGTTTTCCTTATCGTCGCTTGCCGCGTTATTTTCAAATTTATAGTTTTCCCTAGCCACTATGCCTACGACGCGGCCGCTGTCATCCACAATGAAATCATCGAATTTCGTTCGCTTTTTCACGGTCGCGTTCGCGTTTTCTTCTATCAGCTTGTGCATCGGCTGGATGTAGCCCGAGCCGCTGGAGTTTTTAGCCTGCACGGCTCGCTTTAGCGAGTGGCCGCTAGATGAGATCACCTTGCCCGAGAACTCGACGCCGATGCTTTTTAGGTATTCAAAAGCGTCGTTGGCGCGCTCATAGATCACGCTCAGCAAATCGACATGGTTTAAATTTAGCCCGTCTTTTAGGCAGTCGGCGATGAAAACCTCTTTGCTATCCTTTATGCCCGCAGCTTTTTGAAATTCGCTGTTTGGCACGCACATATTTCCAGCGTTGATGACGGAATTTCCGCCTGCACGCCCCATTTTCTCGACCATCAGCACTTTTAAGCCGCGCTTTAAAGCCTGAAGCGTCGCCATCGAACCTGCAAAGCCCGAGCCTATGACGATGACATCGTATTCTTCGTCGAATTTCACGTCCTTTGCACTCTCTATCGCTCCGGCCTGCACGCTGCCAAGTGCTATCGCACCGGCACCTACGAGGCTCATCTTTAGCACATCACGCCTTGAAACATCGCTTCGTTTCATAATCCGCTCCTTATGAGAAAATTTGTATCAAATTTAAAGCTAAGTCTAGCACTCAAATGTTAAAAATGGTTTAAATTTATCGCGTATAAAAAAGATAAAAAGCTTTCGCGTATCGAGAAAGAATTTTTAGATATTGCACTGCAAAAGGGATGATCAGTATGTTTTATTGTTTGGACGGTTAATTATCAAGAGGCGATTTACGCCTCTTGTTATATATTTTCTCCAGCTATCATACCAAAGGCTAGGCAGCTTAGCGTGCCGATATTTCCGAGTCTGCTAAGTCCCCAAACTCCACCCGTGACTTCACCGGCTGCATAAAGACCATCTATAGGTTTATTATCAAAACCTAAAACTTGAGCTTTTTCATTGATCGTTAATCCGCCCATCGTGCTGTGAAGCTTAGGAGTACCGCGCATAGCGTAAAATGGCGGCTTGGTTATCGTAATACCTTTTGTTATCTCTATTGGTTTTTTAAAGTCATCATCTTTGCCGCTTTTTACAAAACTATTATACCTCTCAACCTCATTCAAAAATGGCTGAACTTCAATCTTATAATTTTTCGCCAAAGCTTCAAGCGTATCGAATTTCTTTACGATACCACTTTGCATAGTTCTTTCTAAAACGCCATCTTTTAGCATAGCTGCACCATCACTATCCATTATGTGTATAGGATAATTTTCATCGCTACCTATCACATTAAACATCGCTTCGCTAACGATCCTTCTTGAGGCAAGCTCATTTACATATCGCTTGCCCGTTTTTGCATTTACCGACATACCATAAGTAAAGCAACCCGAAGCAAACGGGCTTCCTATGCCATTACCTTTTTCATCGGGACATTTTACATGGCTATATAAAATTTGACCTACCAAAATCGGCATAGCTCCCAACTTAAACCCTTCTATCATCGCTCCTGCACTAGATCCCGGGTGATTTGTGCTATCGGTAGTCGGCACTATCGCAGGATTTTGAACTTGCCTAAAAATTTTATCATTTGAAAATCCACCACTTGCTAGGATAACACCGTTTTTTACTTTTATAAATTTCTTGTCTCCTTCTAAATTTTGCGTATCGTCGTGGAAAAGTTTGGCATCGAATTTATAATTTTCTCTTATGGCTACGCCTATGATCTTGCCACTTTCATCGATAATAAATTTATCAAATTTAGTTCTGGTTCTTATCTGTGCGTTTGGCATATCTTTTATGACATTTGCAAAAGGCTGTATGATACCAGAACCACTTTCATTTTCGGTATGATACGACCTTGCCACACTATGTCCTCCCGCAAAATAAAGCTTATCCGAAAATTTAGCTCCATTTTCTACGGCAAATTTAAAAGTATCCATATCTCTATCGACTAAAACGTTTACAAGAGAGGGATGGTTTACCTTACCGGCACTTAAAATATCTTTCACGAATAGCTCTTTACTATCTTTAATCCCATCACGTTTTTGAAGATCGTTATTATGCACAGCGATTTGGCCACCATTTATTACAGAGTTGCCACCGACTCGCCCCATTTTTTCGACCACTAATACGTTTTTACCTCTCTTAGCGGCCGATATTGCCGCAGCAAGCCCTGCAAAACCGGAGCCAACAATAACAACGTCGAATTCTTCATCAAATTTGACGTCTTTTTGATTTAATGCCGCTTGTGTATCTAGCCCGCTTAATGCAAGCATACCCGCACCAGCCACACTCATTTTGACGAAATTTCTCCTAGAGATACTTGACATGACTACTCCTTTAAGATATAAAAAGATAAATTTACATGGATAATAATTCAAATTTTACTTTATGTCAAATGCGAATTTATCATATCTTGATAGCTTTTTAGCTATGATGCACGAAAGGATAAAAAAATGAATTTTAAACAAATGCAAATAGTGATAAAAGTAGCCGAGGAAAAGAGCTTTACAAAGGCTGCAAGAAAGCTTAAAATTTCTCAGCCGACACTTAGCAAAAGCATTTTAAGTTTAGAAAAGCAGCTTGGTGTGACATTATTTAATCGTTCACAGTCTCCTATAAGCCTTACCGATGCAGGAGAAATGTATTATAAAAAAACGAAATCCATACTTGAAATTTATAACGATTTGATGACTCAATTAAATAAATATTCCAATATAAAAACGATAAATAGCATCAATATAGGCATTTCTCAGTTCGCTTACGCTCTAATGTCGGATATTTTGCCCAAAATTTATAAAAAATTTCTAAGTGCAAATATCAAAATAAAACAAGTAAATTCGACATTAGAAGTCAAAAAGATGTTACTTGATGGCGATATCGATATCGGATTTTTAGTTTTGCCGACAAATTTAGACGGACTTAAATATAAGGCTATAAAAGAGCAAAACATGGTTTTGGCGATGTCTAAATCACACCCGCTCGTACAAAATTTCAAAACTTTAATAGATAAAAACAAGAAAATTTCTATAACGAATTTAAGAAACGAAAAATTTATAATACCAAATCAGGTACATAAAACCTGTCCAACATATAATGAAATTTTTAAGAATTTTGACTTTTTACCAAATATTTTTTGCGAGAGTGACACGCTAGACATTACAAGCGACATGATAGCCTCAAATATCGGCATATCTTTCATGTTACCTCAATCAATAAAAGAAAGCAGAAAAGCCGACATAATTACTTTTGATATCGATGAACCACTGCTTAAAAGAACGCTCGTACTGGCGTATAAAAAAGACAAAAAGCTTTCGCGTATCGAGAAAGAATTTTTAGATATCGCCCTGCAAAAGGGATGATCAGCGTATATTGAGGCTACCGGCCGGTGTATCTATGCTAGACTCGTTATCATCGTTAAATGGCGGCCCCTTAGTCAGCAAAGTCGTGATCTCGGAGGCGGTTTTGGGATCCATTTTTGCCATGACGGTCGAAATTTTCTTTGGCTCTAGCGCATACATGATGCTAGCGGCCTGTGCGCGGCTCATCTGTGAGAGCACGTCCGCGGCGGCTTGATCTTTCATTTTGGAGTAGGACTCATTGACTTTATCGGTCGTCATCGTGCGAAGCTGGGTCAAAATTTTATCGTTTTTAGCCACTTGATCGTCTATCTCTTTACGCTTTTGCTCCAGCGTTTTCATGGTCGCGTTTATGTCGGCTTCTTTTTGAGCGAGCTTTTTTAGCCCCTCTTCGTAGGCTGCTTGCGCGCTGGCACGAAACGCTTCCAGCGCTTGACGCTGCTCGTCGATGACCTCGAGCTCTTTTAGAATTTCATCTTTCCTGGCTTCAAAAATTTGCGTGCAATCAACCGGAACATCATACGCAAAAGCAAAATTTAAAACAAGCAAAAATGCAAGCAATCTACGCATCTACGGCCTTATCTTTGGTGGCAAATTTTATGACCGCAAACTCATCAAGCGCTAAGGACTCGGCTCTTTCGATACGCTTTATCTCACGCTTGAAGTCCTCTTTTTCAAGGTATTTCATCTTCTCATACTCTAAATTCGCGTTTTTATACTGATGCTCGAAGTGAGCCACCTCTTTTTTGGCAAGCTCGAGCTGCTCTTTATATGAAGCAAGCTCATCTCGCATAATCTTTAAAAGCTCCAAATCCCCTTTTAGATCGTTTGCATTGCCGCTTTTTGGCAGATCAAACTCATCTAGCTTGCCTCGAACCGCCTTGAGGCTAGCCTCCAGCCTTCGCACATTTAGCCGCGATGCGACGAGTCTCACTTCGATTTTGTCCATCATCTGCTTTTTGACGCGGACGACGCTGGAAAATTTGCTCTTCATCTAATGATAGTATCACTTCTTTCAGGGCTTGTCGATATCAGTCCCACCTTTACACCAGTCAGCTCTTCGATGCGCTCTATGTAGTGTTTGGCATTTTTTGGCAGGTCGTCATACCTTGTCACGCCTTTGACACTATCCCAGCCCTCGAGATCCTCGTAGATCGGAGTGACATTTTCAAGATCGGTCGGGACGTAGTCTATCGTCTCGCCGTTGTATTGATAGGCTTTGCAAATTTTAACCACCTCAAAGCCGTCTAGCACGTCAAGCTTCATTAGCGCGTATTTATCGACCGCATCGAGTCTTGAAGCGTATTTTACGCTGACTGCATCAAACCAGCCGCATCTCCTGCGCCTACCTGTCGTAGTGCCAAATTCTTTACCGACCTCACACATTTTATCTCCGTCGCTACCCTTATCCTCGGTAGGGAACGGCCCAAAACCCACGCGAGTCGTATAGGCTTTGATGACGCCGATGACTTCGCCTATCTCTTTTGGGTTTAGTCCAAGTCCGGTGCAAGCGCCGGCACTTATGGTATTTGAGCTGGTGACGTATGGATACGTGCCGTGATCGATGTCAAGCAATGTGCCTTGAGCGCCTTCTAGCAGCACTTTCTTACCATCGTCAAGTGCCTTCCAAACGAGCCTTGTAGTATTCGTGATATACGGAGCCAGCGCCTCTTTGTATCGTTTCAGCTCCTCTAAAAGCTCGTCGTGATTTGGGATCTTCACTCCAAGCGCGTTAAATAGGCTTTTGTTCATCTCAAAGTCGCTCATCAAGGCCTCGCAAAGCCTCTCAGGCTCGAGCAGTTCGCCCACTCTATGACCGCTGCGACTTATTTTATCCGCATACGTAGGCCCTATGCCTTTGCCTGTAGTCCCGATGGCTTTATCGCCTTTTAGACGCTCTTTGGCCTGATCTATCAAGCCGTGATGAGTCAAATTCAAATGCGCCCTGTCGCTTATATAAAATCTGCCCTCAAGATGGTCAAACTGCGCCATCTCGTCTATCAAAACATCAGGACTGACGACGACGCCGTTACCGATGACGTTTACGATATTTTTGTGTAAAATTCCGCTTGGTATGAGGTGCATAGCATATCTCACGCCATCGACCCATATCGTATGACCCGCGTTATGACCGCCTTGCGAACGACAGATCATATCGTAGTTAAGCCCCAGCATATCGACTATCTTGCCCTTGCCTTCATCGCCCCATTGAACGCCTACTACTAAATCCGCTTTCCTCATCTTGTATCCTTAGATTAATTTGATTGTTCTATCAACGCATCGGTATAAACCGCAAAGCCACTGCTTGAAATGCCGTCTATCTCATAGTTTCCGCCGCCTGCCAATATGGCGTTGGCGCTTAAAAATCTAAAAAACAGCTTATCGTAATATCTCATTTTCGAGTAATATAGCGGAACTATTCTTAAATTTTTATATTTCAACGAATTTGCAAGCTCTTTTAAACTTTCAAGCGGCGCTTTCAACTCACCTGGCACGAGAGGTATCATCTCGCTAAGCTCGCCAGGGGTCTTTAATAACGCCAAACGGCTCAGCCAAGCGACATCTTGAGCTAAAATTTGCTCTATCTGCCCCTTTTCAAAAATTTCGATCGGCAAATTTAAAATTTTGCACACCGCACGCGGGATCTCTATATTGCTAAGCTGCAAAAACGCTTCAAATTTCAGCTCCTCCAGTAGCTGCGCGACGATCTTTACGCTCTTTGAAACGTCGCTTTCACCGATCAGCTCGGCTCCGATCTGATAGATCTCCGAGCTTGGATAGCGGAAAACCGGCTGGATGTAAAACCATCTTTTGTTGATGTCGCCCTTTAGCCTCCTTAGCACGATACGCACGACATCGACGGTGCTATCGGCACGCAGGCTTATTTGGTGGTTTGCACTATCGCTGAAGCGCAGCAGCTGCGTGGCATTGACGCTAAGGTGCTGATGATACGAGAAAAACGGCGTCACTATCTCGCTAAAGCCCTCGTTTTCTAAAATTTCGCTCGCCTTTTGCTCGATGCGCCTTTTTAGCTTCGCGCTTTTGCCAAAATAAAGCCGACTACCCACCGGGATCTCATGCTCATAAACGTTTAAATTTTGTATATTTTCACTCATTCATATCCTTTAAAATTTCATCGCACATCGCGTTTGCTTCGTTTGCTAGCCTAAGCGCCTCGTCTTTGCTTTGAGCGCTTAAAGCCCGCTTTAACAAAGCGCAAATTCGCTCGTATGGATTTTGACTTCGTATCTTTTTAACTATCTCGTCTTTTATGTCCTCGTTTAAATTTTCCTCGTTTTGCAGCCACGAGACGATCTCAAGAGCGCACTCTTTTAGCTCTACGCACTCTTTTAGTCGCTCAAACTGCGCATCATCGATATGACGCTTTAGATCTAGCCCATCAATGCCCTTAAATTCATACCTTAGCGCCTCGTCCAGTCTAAGCGGCTTTGTGAAAAAGTTACCCTGAAAGCACTCAAACCCAAATCCGCATAAAATTTCAAGCGTCTTTTTATCCTCGATGTTCTTGATCGTCGCCTTAAGACCAAAAACATCCGAGATCTGCTTTATCATGCGTAGCGTCATTATCGAAGCCTTAGAGTCAAAGGCCTGACGCGAGAGCTGTTTATCTACCTTAAAACGCTCGACTTTAAGCATCCCGAGGGCTTCAAAAGAGCTCGAATGCGACGCAAAGTCATCAAGCACGAAACGCACGCCAAAGCGCTTGTATCTTTGCAGCGCCTTTTGAGCCGGCTGTAGGTCTTTTACAGCGTTAGCGTCGACTATATCGATGACGAGCTCGCCAAAATTTAGCCTTTTATCGGCATTTGCCAGCTCTTTAAATTTCGCGAAAAATTCATCCGAACAAAGCTGCTCGATATTTAAATTCACGCAAGCTTTGGCGTCTTTGCCGTTTTTGCTCCATAAAATTTGCGCTTCAAGCGCCTTTTTGATAGAAAAAAGCGCGATATCGTCGATGATGTATTGCTTTTTGATAAGTGGCAAAAAGTCGTCCGGATAGATGACGCGCCCCTCGCTTTGCCACCTGATGAGTGCCTCGTAGCTTAAAATTTTGCCCATTTTGATGTCGATCTCGGGCTGATATTCGAGGAAAATTTCATCGTCTCTAAGCG
The DNA here is from genome assembly GCF_013372125.1 of Campylobacter curvus. Taxonomy (NCBI): domain Bacteria; kingdom Pseudomonadati; phylum Campylobacterota; class Epsilonproteobacteria; order Campylobacterales; family Campylobacteraceae; genus Campylobacter; species Campylobacter curvus. The sequence continues at coordinate 1,619,112 of NZ_CP053826.1, forward strand.
CTTTTAGTATCTTTGAGGCCTCTTCGTATTGGTTTTTAAAATTCCTATCCTTGCTCGCGTCAAACACATAGTATCGATTTTTCCCGCCAAGCTTTGCTTGATACATCGCCCAGTCTGCTTGCTCGAGTAGGTTTTCAGCGCTTGTTTGCGCTAAGCTTGCCATACTAACGCCTATGCTCGCACTGATTTGAAGCTTCACGTTTTCATACCAGACCTCGCTTGAGGCGATGCGTAGCATATTTTGCACGATCTCATAAACTTCGCCCGCGTTTTTATAGACGATGATGGCCACAAACTCGTCTCCACCGATACGCGCAAACATATCCCTCTCGTCAAAGAGCCTATCGATGCCGCTTGAAATTTCAGTCAAAAATTTATCTCCGGCCTGATGACCGTATGTGTCGTTTATACCCTTAAATCCGTCCATATCAAGATAGGCGATCGCGATATGCTTGTCGTTTTTGCCTATCATGTCCTCAAGCTTGCGCGTGAATAAAATTCTATTTGGCAGTCTGGTGAGCGGATCGTGATAGGCGATGTATTCGAGGTAGTCTTGATTTGACTCGATATCGTTTATATTTGAGACCAGCAAAACGTAGCAAAAAAGCCCTCCTTGCACGTCATTTAGCGGTGCTAGGCGCGCCAGCTCGAATCTATTCTCGCCGTTTTTGTTTTTATTTAAAATTTTACTCTGCCAAAAGCCGCCTTTGGCCGCCTTCGTCATATCCTGCGTGAGGCCGCTTAGACCGGGCTTTATGAAAGCTACGTCTTTGGCTAAAATTTCATCTCTCTCGTAGCCGCACATCTGACAAAACGCGTCGTTCGCGTCTATGATCTTAAGATCGGCGCTTAAAGTAGCCACGCCCTCTTTGGCGTAAGAAAACAGCTTGCAAAGCAGATCTTGATAGATGAGGGCTTGATTTTGCTGAGTCAAATTTTTAAACGCACCCTTGATCAGACACGCTTCGCCGTTTTCGTCAAATTCTAAAGCCCGCGCCCTCACGCCGATATAAACTGCGCTTTTATCCTTAGCGTGAAATTTCAACTCGCCAAAATAGACGCTCTCATCAAACCTCATGCCTTCAAAAAGCTGCTCGAAACTCGCGTAGCTACCTGCCAGCAAGGCCTTAAAACGCTTGAAATCAAGCACTCCAAGCTCGTTTGCGTCGTTAAAGCCTAGCATCTTTGCAAATCCATCGTCTACCTGCATGACACCGCTTGTTTTACTCCATGAAAAGACGACTGCTTCGCTCGCCCAGAGTATGTTTTTAAAGCTTTTTTGATCGGCGTCGTATCTTTCTTGAAGCTTTGCAAGATCGCTTAGATCGCTAAAAGAGTAGACGATCTTGTCAAATTCGTTCTCCTCGTTTAGGATAAATTTCACATAAACCTTAAAAGGCGTCTTTTGGCCGCCTCTGCCGGTCATTTTTACGATAAAATCAAGCGTCTCTTTGCTACCATCTCCCATCACGAAGAGCTTTTTGGCGACCTCTATGGCATTTATAAATTCATTGAGATTCTCGCCGCAGACAAGCGCTCTTAGATCGATAGGCACGTCATCTTTTATGTTAAATACCAAATTTGCGTTATTTGTGCTTTGAGTGATGATGAAAGGCTCGTCTTTTTGGGCGATCATGATGACGCTAGGAGAGACGAACATATAGTTTTTGATGATCTCGTCGTTCCTGCTCGCGTTTTGCTCGTCAGTGATGTCTTTGGCAACGACGAAATTTAGCCTTTGTCCCTTTAGCTCTATGGGCGAGTCCATGACGCTTATGTCTCTTATCTGCCCGTTTTTGAACACGGCTTTTAGCTTAAAGGGCTTGCCGTTTTCGATGGCCTCTCTTCTGTAATAGACCATATCGCTGAAGCTAGAATACACGAGGTCTTTTATATTTAAATTTAGTATCTGTTCGCGCGTGTAGCCGGTTGCTTTTAGTAGGTTGCTGCTGACATCGACTATATCGCCCGTGTATGCGTCGTAGACCAGGATATTTAAAGAGCCCTGCTCGAACACATAGCCAAACCTGCTTTTGTAGCTCTCAAGGGCTAAATTCGCCTCGTCTATCTTTTCATAAAGCGCTTCTACGCTTTCATTTATCTCCTCAAGCTCGCTTACGGCAAATTTAGTATCTGCCTTTTTGCTCCGATTTCTTAAAAACTCCAGTATGTCTTGCAGCGGGGCCGATATATTTTTTTTAGTAAATGCCGTGTCCTTGATCCAAAGCAGCACAAAAGCCGCGAAACAAAATATCGATACGGCCAAAAGTAGGCATTGAGCTAAAATTTCATTATTTTTAGTAGAGCCGGTGATGACGAAAATTTCATAATCCTTCATATAATCGATCACTTCAAGGCTCATATCCGTTGGCGAAAATATCGTCTTGCTCTCGCCAAATTCATCTCCTAGACTAAGATATTTTATGTATTTACTTCGTTTGAAAAATCTACTGAATTCATCGCTTAAGAGGTTGCCGTTTTTATCACACAAAAAGGCGATATCGCTGCTTTGACTGATGGCGTTGCTTATACTGACGCTTAAAAGTTTTAAATTTAACTCCACGATCAATCTTTTGCCGTGATCCAATCTAAAAGCCGCATATATCGCCTCGGCTCGTCCGCCCTTATACGCGCGGCTAGAGACCATGAAAGGCTTTTTAGCAAGCGCATCGAGCCAAGGAAGATCGAAATTTTTAAGCTCGTGAGCGCCTGTAAATTCGCGCGAGTAACGCAGAGTGGAGTTCGCATCTACGATATAAACGGCATTGTATAGTTCGCTCAAGCTCGCATCGCTCATGGCTGCTTCTTCGCTCAAAAGACCGCTATCTATCTTTTGAGCCCTTACGTAAAGGTCGTTTTGGATGATATCTAAATTTCGCCTAATAGAGCTTTGGATGTTTGAATTTAGGGTGCTCACCTCGTATCTGACGTCGCTTTTTGCAGCGCTATATATAAACGATGCGAGGGCTAAAAAGGCGAGTAAAGCGAGTAAATTTTTAGCGTGAAAATTTTTGATTATCCAAGAGCTAGGTCTGCTTTTTTTATTTTGTAGCATAGACTCCGAAACCTTGTTGTTAAACTTAAGCTTTAAGCGAGGATTTTAGCGAAATTTTGCTTGTTTTAGCTTATAGGGGTTTTTAAGGCTTTAAATTTATGAGATTTTGACCGAGTTTGCGCTCATTTACGGTGCCGACTACGCTGGTCATCTCGTATCCTGCCTCTTTTAGGCGCTTTAGCGCTTTTTGGGTATCGTTTGCGTCTACGGCCAGAAGCAGACCGCCCGAAGTTTGCGCGTCAAATAGCAGTATATCGGCGTCATTTGCGTCTATGTTTAAAAATTTAGCGCAAAATTCTAGGTTTTTATAGCTTCCAGCTGGTAGTAGCCCTATCGACGCGACTTCGCGTGCACTGGCTAAAATAGGTACATCACGAGTAAAAATTTCAAAGCTTATATCATCTCGCCCCATTTCGCTAAGATGCCCCAAAAAGCCAAACCCCGTGACATCAGTCGCGGCATTTACTCTTATGCCTTCCATCGCGCCCACGGCATAAAAATTTAGCTGAGACATATACCCCGCAGCCTCTTTTATCTGCTCTAAATTTAGCATATCGGCCTTTATCGCGGTACTTAAAGCTCCCATGCCAAGCGGCTTTGTAAGAATGAGCGTATCGCCAGCCTTAGAGGTATAGTTAGCCCAAAATTTCTTAGGATGCACTTGGCCTGTGACGCTAAGTCCGTAGTACATCTCCGGTGTAGCGATACTGTGACCACCGACGATGACGCCACCGCACTCGCGCACTTTGCTAAGCCCGCCTTGCATGATCTGGCTTAAAATTTCATCATCAAGGTTGCAACTGTCAAAGCCCACGATATTTAGCGCGTTTATGACCTGTGCGCCCATCGCGAATACATCGCTTAGCGAGTTTGCCGCGGCGATCTGTCCATAAAGATACGGATCGTCAACGACCGGAGTGATGAAGTCAAGCGTTTGCACGAGTGCGAGGTCGTCAGTCAGTTTAAAAACGCTCGCATCTTCGTTGGTATCGGTCCTGGTGAGTAGATCCGGGTGCGACAAATTCAGTCCGCCAATACTTTTGTGTAGACCCGCCGGGTCAAGTTTGGCAGCTCAACCCGCAGCGCGGACGAATTTTGTCAGCTTTTTGTTCGTGTAAATCACAACTTTATCTCGTCATATTTGCTTAAAATTTCAGCCACTTCATAAGCGTTGGTCATCTCGCCAATGCTTAGTTTATCGACAAGCCCGTAAGCCTCCAAGCAGCTACCGCAAGAAAATATCTTGACTCCGAGGCTTTCAAGGTCGCGAAGCGGCTTGAAGCTAGGATGAGATCTGTCGGTAGTCATTTTGACGGCCGTATTCACGCAGACTACGGCGTAAGGTTTGTTGTCGATCTGAGCAAATCCGCCTAAAAATTTTGATAGTAGCACCTCGCCTACGGCTCCGCTGCCGGCGCGATCCTCGTTTAGATATATGACCTTTTTAGCGTTTTTACCGATCGGCTCGCAGACATATTTGCTAGCGTCGATCTGTTCGTTTATTTCGCCGCTTTTAATAGCCTTGATGACGTATTCGCCGCCACCAAGCTCTTCTCGTTTGAAATTTTGTCCTTGTGAGGCCAGGAATTTCGAGACGTTTTCAAAAGAAGCCACGGAATTTAGTAAAATTTCAAGCTCTTCGCCCTCTTTTAGTCCGCCGATAGCGTTTTTGGTTTTGATGACAGGCTCTGGACAAGCCAAATTTCTGCAGTCTAGTTGCATGTTTTTCCTTTATGTTTTCGTTTTTCAAACCTTGAAACTTGCCGTGATTATATCCAAAAAAATTTTAAATTTTGCTCTTTTTTGGCGCTAGTAATGGCGCTAAATGATGAAAATTTAGCGGCTTTGACTAGTCGTTTTATTCGTTTGCTTTGGCTTTTTGCTTATCCAAAAACAGCTCCTTAAAGCGCTTATTTGCATACTCTTCAATATCATACTGAAGCTGTTTATAAGCGTTTATAAGCTCATAAGCACGAGGATTTAGCGTAGTGCCGGCGTCCTCTTTGCCTCCTCGCTTCGTGTTTACCAGCTCTTCGTCTAAATTTTGAGCCAAAATTTTTAGATGCGTCCAGCATTTTTTGTAGTTCATGCCCAAAATTTCAGCTGCTTTGGCTATGGAGCCAACTTGCGCTATGACTTCAAGCACCTGCGTTTTGCCCTTTCCAAACAGCAGCTCCCCCTTCGCTGTTTTCTATCCAGGTCTTCGTCTTTACTATCATTTTCTCCCCTTTGTCCGAAAATAAAAGGTATACGACAATCTAGAGCGAATTTTACGCCATTTTTTATAAATTTTAGCTCTTTTACACGAAAATATCGATATTTTATCATGACAGCTTCGCAAATTTCACTCGCTTCAGGGGTGATCGATATCTAAAAAATAAGCAGCATTCGAGCAAAGCAGTATCTGTGATAAAGATGAAGCTATCTTGTAAATCGTCGCTTCTAGAGTTTGAACTACGCGATTAAGATAGTAAAAATTTTTAAATAAAAACGATAAAAAAGAAAGGCTTCGCCCGTATAGACGAAGCCTGGAATTTAGCTTAGTTTGTTATAGACTTTTTCGTAGTCTGATACCGGGATCTTATTTTTAGCTATAAGCTCTTGATACCAGTAGTGGTGAAGCACATAAACTTCTTCTTCTTCCTTGTAGCCGTTGATCATCGACCAAATAGCCCCATGGATCGCGATAGCCGCCATGTAGATATGCACCAGGAAAAAGACCGCACACACGATGCCAAGCACATTGTGGATCAAAACGCTCCATCGAAGGATATTTATCTGCGCCGTTCCAACCCAAGTAGAAACGTTTGGCGTCGAAAAATCAAGAAAATACATAGCCGCACCGGTTGCTATCATGACCAAGCCGCCAGGTATCGCTACCCAGTACCACGCCTTTTGTCCGGCGTTAAATTTACCTGCTGGCACAGGGCGCTTTTTCTTTGAAAGATAGCCGCCTACGATCAGCATCCATCTGATGTCATATATAGTCGGCAGCATCCTTCTAGTCCAAAGAAGTAGCATCGGGCTGATAGAGATCGCAAACAAAACCGTAGCAAAAACGTGTAAATTTTGCATAGTATCAACAAAAGTTCCACCGCCAAATGTGCTACCCCACATCATTATGATACCAGTCGGCACGAGCACTATCCACGAGATCGCAGCCATACCGTGAGCGATCCTTTCTATCATGCTAAAGGCGTAAACCTTTTTGCCGTCGTGGCTGAAGTGCTTTGGTCCGATTATCAAAAAATGCAAGGTAAATGCACAAATAACCGCCAAAATAAGCATTACAACGCCGTAAGCGAAGTAGTCGTTCCCCTGAATAAAAGTAAAAATCGGCCCAAGCCCGTCTTCATAAGGCTTGATATTCTCGATCCTCGCCGCCGCCCAGACATTGCTGTCGTACTGGTTAGTTCCCGTTGGCATTTCATGGGCAAAAAGGCTCATCATACAGGAGATAAAAGCAAAAAATACTCTCATACTCTGTCCTTTGTAAATAGCGATCTTTCAAGTCGGAGATTATTTAATGTCTTTGCATTACATGATCTTGCGCTGACCGAACTCGACAAATCTTGCGTATTATATCAGATGTTACCACAAGTAAATCTTTAGTAAAAAATGTTACTTTGTAAATTTAATTTAAACTTAATTTCGCCTTTTGTATTCGTCGTAGCCGAATTTTCTTAAAATTTCGATCTCGCCATTTTCCTTCAAAAGTAGCAGATCAGGCAGTTTTATACCGTTAAAAGTTGTGTTTTTCACGATCGTGTAGTGTATCTGATCCTCAAAGATGACCTTGTCGCCGATCTTTAGAGGCTCGTTAAATTTATAGTCCGCATTTCCGGCATCTTGCCCTACGATATCGCCGGCTAGGCAGGTATTTCCGCCAAATCGGTAACTAAATTTACCGCTCCTGCTTTCGCCACGCACCGCCGGACGATAGGGCATCAAGATCGTATCTGGCATATGCGCTTCGGCCGAGGTGTCAAGGATCGCGATATTTTTCTCGTTTTCCACGATGTCAAGCACGCTAGCTATCAAAAATCCGGTCTGCCAGCCTACCGCTTCACCGGGCTCCAAATAAACCTCTACGCCATATCTCTCGCGGAAATTTTTGATCAAATTTATCAAAAGCTGGACGTTATAATCGGCCCTTGTGATGTGATGTCCGCCGCCAAAATTTACCCATTTCATCTTTGAAATTTCAGAGCCGAATTTCTCCTCAAAGCTCATCAATACGGTCTCCAGACTCTCCGCACTCTCCTCGCAAAGTGCGTGAAAATGTAGCCCCTCGATACCATCAAGACTGTCGAATTTGTCTAAATTCGCCCTCGTGATGCCAAGACGGCTAAATCTCGCGCAAGGATTATACGCGTCTGTCGGCGAGGCCGAGCTTCCGGGATTTATGCGAAGCCCGCACGAGACGCCGCTAGCAAGGGCTTTGTCTTTAAATTTACGCCATTGATTTAGCGAGTTGAAGACTACGTGCCTTGAAAGGCTTAAAATCTCATCTATCTCTTCGTCCTTAAACGCCGGCGAATAGGTGTGTATCTCGCCTTTTATGAAATCCTTTGCAAATTTCGCCTCATATAGCCCGCTAGCCGTCGCTCCGTCGAGATAACGGCTGATCATATCCATCACGCCGCTTAGCGCAAAGCCCTTGAGGGCGACTAAAATTTTAGCCCCGCTCTCGTCTTTGACGTGCTTTAAAAGCTCTAAATTTGCGCGAAGTTTCGCCTCCTCGCAAACGTAAGCCGGGGTTTTGATATCGTTTAAAATTTCGTTCATTATCCACTTTCTCTCATAAAAATAGAAAATAAGTATATCTAAATTTTTTTTTAAGTAAAATCAAGAAAAATTTTTAATAATGAGGGTAAATTTATGGTCGAAGTCGAGTTTTTAGGACCGATAAAATTTGAAAATATCAAGCTTGAGGCGTCAAATTTAGGCGAGCTAAAAGATGCACTCAAAGGCTTTAACGAGCTTGATCTCAAAGAGTGGCTGCAAATCTGTGCCGTAGCCGTGAATGACGAAGTGGTGACGTCACTCGAGACACCGCTGAAAGACGGGGATAAAATTTCGATCTTGCCGCCGGTTTGCGGAGGCTAAAATGGAAATTTACGAAGGAAGCCTCGATGTAAAAGCGATCACGAACCGCTGGTACGACGAATTTAAAGATAAAAACTGCGGCGCGCTCATCACTTTTGTGGGTATCGTGCGCGAAGAGGACGGCATCAGCGCGCTAAGCTTTGACATCTATGAGCCCATTTTAGAGAAGTGGCTAAAAGGCTGGGAGCAAAAGGCGGCGGCGCAAGGCGCGTGGGTGCTCTTTGCTCACTCAAAGGGCGATGTGGCAGTGCATACGAGCTCCTATGTCGCAGGGGTCGTGAGCCCGCAGCGAAAGGTCGCACTCGCGCTCATAAACGACTTTGTCGAGGACTTCAAAGCAAACGCGCCCATCTGGAAATACGACGTCGTGGGCGGCGAGCGAATTTACGCCAAAGAGCGCAGCCACATGATAAAAGGGGCTGGGATCTTAGCCTAAAGCAGCAAAGCTAAGCCCGCCAAGCTGGCTTTAAATTTAATGGCTCTGTTATAATAAATCATTGACACTTGCTTTGCTTCTGCTTTGCAGTTGCGAACGAAGTGAAGCAAAAACCTTGCTCACTCCAGGAGCGACCTAGCACAGACGCAAACAGCGTTTATGCGGGAGCGAGTAGCCGAACATATAGCACGATTTTTTGCTTCGTTGCACTCGCCACTCGCAACTGCAAGCAGACCGCGGCCAGCTACCGCCTCCCTGTCCTCGTAGCGAAGTCTCGTTACGAGTGCGTAGCACGAAGTAAAAATCGGCGGCGATAGCGTCGCTTCACAAGGTTTTTACTCGAATGCTGTTCGCATTCTCCTGCTTTGAAAGCTGAAAATCAATGAAATATTGTAACAGAAGCCTTTATATAAAATAACATATTCATAAATTTTAAATTATCAAGATGACATGAATTTATCATTTTTCATCATTTCAAAATTTTTAAAAACGAAGCTTCAATCGCCTTTTTAAGCTATTTTACCATCTAGTGTAAATTTAAAGTTAATTTTTTATTGAAATTTAATTTGGGAATAATATAATTCCGTCAATAATCATTATTAAAATCAAAGGAGGAAATATGAAATACAAATTATCCTTAGCACTGTCGATTTGCCTGATGTCAAATTTCGCTTTAGCTACCGATGATGTAAATTTAAGCGAGGTAACGACTTACGGCAACCTCTCTACGACGGAAGGCACTGGCTCATACACAACGGGCAATATGAGCACCGCAACGGGGCTAAATTTAAGTATCCGCGAGACACCGCAATCTGTCAGCGTCGTGTCAAATCAAATCATAAAAGACATGAATTTAAACAAAGCCGAAGATGCGCTTTCAAGCTACGCAACAGGAGTATCTTTAAATAACGATGCCGGTACAGACAGGATCGTCTCTCGCGGATTTTATATTGATAATATCCAAGAAGATGGTCTCGCCTCTTCTGTTTCAACCTCTGTTTTTGGCCCAGTCGGACAAACAAAGGAATTTACCGATCTTGAATTTTACGATAGGATAGAAGTGTTACGTGGTGTTGCAGGGCTTACACAAAGCAATGGTGAACCGGGTGGAACGGTAAATTTAGTCCGCAAACGTCCAAGCGGCGAATTTGGTTTTAATACTAGCTTAAGTATGGGTAGTTGGGATAACTATCGTGGCATGTTTGATATTACAAATGGTCTAAACAAAGACAGCACCATAAGAGGACGCTTGATAGGTATTTTAGGCAAAACCGGCTCATTTAAAAACTATAAAAATGGATATAGAGAGGCGATCAACGGATCACTTGAATTTGATATCACCGATAAAACGCTTTTAACGGTTGGCTTTTTGTGGCAGAAAACAAGAGGCGTTCGCGATATTTATGGAATACCTTTCTTTGACAAAGATGGCAATAGGCTAAATTTAGACCGCAAGAGTTACTTCGGGTCAAACTGGGATAAAACAATATATGAAAAATTTAATGTATATAGCGAACTTTCACATCAATTTAACGATGATCTTAAAGCCTACATCAGAGCAAACTATACAGATAGCGAAGGTATGACAAAATTTGGAGCGATGGGCGGCAATGGCAGTGCCTACAACGGAACGAATTCGCATACTATAAGACGCATAAAGTATGACAACGACTCGAAAGAGTTTAATTTACAAGCAGGATTTGACGGTAAATATGAGCTTTTCGGGCAAAAGCATGACTTTTTTATCAATGGCTCTATGTCTCATGAAAAATTTGTAACTAACAGAAAATGGACTCCAAATCAAGCTTTAAGCGTTTATGGCATAGGAATTTACAATTGGAGTATGTCGGCTATACCTGAGCCAGACTGGGATAATAGAGGCATACTGGCAGAAGACTACACGCAAACCACAAAAATCAATCAGCGTGCCCTAAGCCTAGGCACACGATATAATTTTACGGATACGTGGCATCTATTGATCGGCGGGCGATATGCTAGAGTGGAGTATGACAGATATCAGCACGACTATAAATTTTACCCTTTATATTCAGGCAAGCGAAACTCACCAAAAAATACTCACTTTACACCTTATGCTGGTTTAGTTTGGGACTTTACGAAAAATTTATCTTGGTATGTTAGCTACGCTGAAATCTTTAAACCACAAACAAATGAAACTCGCGATAGAAAACTACTTGATCCGTATGTTGGCTACAACTTAGAAACCGGATTAAAAGGAGAATTTCTTGACGGAGCGTTAAATACCAGCCTTGCGTTTTTCCAAGTCATACAAAAAAATAGACCAGCAGTTGATCCGATAAACACAGACTACTCAATAGCCGAAGGCAAAATAAGAAGTCGTGGTATCGATGCGGAGATACAAGGCGCGATCAATGAACACTGGAATGTATTTACCGGATATACCTTTAATAAAAGCGTATATATGGAGACAGAGCAAAATAATGCTAGAACGGACTACTCAAAAGGCGCAGATGCTAAAAAATACATACCTAGGCATCTACTAAAACTCTATACAAGCTATGAAATACCTATCGCAAGTCAGCAAAAGGTAGTGCTAGGAACTGGCATAAGATACCAAAGCAAAACAGCTAGTCAATACAACACAACGTATTCTAACTATGTGCCAGCACAAAAGGCTTACACGCTTTGGGACGCAAATGTTAATTATTACATAAATAAAAATTTCAACATCAACTTGGCGGTTAGAAATATAACGGATAAAAAATACTTTAAAAATACCCAAAATAGACTTGCTGGACAAAATAACTATTACGGCGATCCGCGAAATTTCATGCTTACGCTTAACTACACTTACTAAAATTTTAGCTTTGGGGTTGTAAAATCCCAAAGCTAAATTCAGGGTCAAATTTTGGATACATTAAAGCATTTTTTCGAGATCATAAGCTGGTATTGGTTTAAAAAAGACGCGATAAAAGCGTGGCTCATGCTCGCTCTAACGCTTGGCTTTAGCCTCGCTATCGTCAAGGTCGCCACCCTCATGAACGCCTGGGACAAGAAATTTTACGACGCCTTGAGTAACTTTCAAAAAGAGCTCATCTTGCCACTTGTGGGCGAATTTCTCATTTATACCGCATTTATCGTGCTTTTCATAGTGCTTGGCAGCTGGTTTAAAAAGCTGCTCGTGATCTCATGGCGAGAGAGTCTAAGCGATAAAATGGAAAATCTCTGGCTGCAAAATGCGAATTTTTACCGTCTCTCACAAAACGAAAGCTTTGATAACCCGGACCAGCGTATCGCCGAGGACAGCCTACTTCTAGCTGATATGAGCATAAATTTAGTCAAGTCCCTAGTCTACAACCTCTCAAAGCTGGTCGCCTTTACCGCGATCTTGTGGGAGGCGTCAAAGGTCGTAAATTTCACCCTCTTTGGATACGACATAACGATGAGCGGCTTTTTAGTCTATATCGCCGTCATCTACACGCTCGTTTGCTCGCTTATAACGCACCTCATCGGTAAAAATTTAAAAGGCCTCAACTATGAAAAGCAACAAGTCGAGGCGAACTATCGTGCAAATTTACTCATCACTCGTGAAAATGCCGAAGCAGTCGCGTTTTTAAAGGGCAGCAAAGCGGAAAAAGAGCGCTTTAGAGGCGGCTTTTTAGACATCGTGAAAAACTGGCGCGTCATAATGAATACGGAATTTCGCCTCGAGTGCTTCTCTGCCAGCTATCTAAAGATCACGAACCTGATCCCGATATTTGCGTCGCTGCCGCTATATTTCGCGCGTACGATGAGCTTTGGCGATATGATGCAGGCGCGCTCGGCGTTTTATAGCGTCCAAGACGGCTTGGCGTGGTTTATGGACTATTACAAGCAGATCATGACCTGCGCGGCGAGCGTGGAGAGGATCTATAAATTCACTCACGCCACGCAGCAAAGCCATAAAATTTTAGAATTTAATCACACTCAAAATAGCGTCAAATGTGAAAATTTAGAGGTGAGGACGCCAAATCAAAAAGTGCTCACTAGCGGTCTAAATTTCACGCTCACGCCTGGTAAATGGCTCGTGCTAAGCGGCAAAAGCGGAGCCGGCAAAAGCAGCGTATTTAGGTATCTGGCTGGCATCTGGGAGTTTGGTAACGGCCTGGTGGCGATGCCGCGCGATGGCGTGATGTTCCTACCGCAAAAGCCGTATCTAGCCAAGATGAGTCTAAAAGCGCTCATTGCCTACCCGCAAGATCCAAGCGATGAGGACGCGAAATTCGAGCGGATTTTAGAGCGCGTGGGACTGGCGAAATTTAAAAGCGATCTAAACGAGCGTAAAGACTACGCCAAAATTTTAAGCGGCGGCGAAGCTCAGCGCGTAGGTTTTGCGAGGATCTATTTTCACGAGCCTAAAATTTTGTTTATGGACGAGGCGACTTCGGCTCTTGACTCGCCTTCTGCGCGCGAGCTTTTGATAAATTTAAAGGCCGATTTTAACGAGCTTGGCGTACTGGCGATACTGCACCAAGAAGAGCTCAAAGATATATTTGACGAGGCGATCAAGATCAAATAATGACTAAATTCAGCACGAACTATCGCCTCGTAAATTGACTTCGCTTGAAAAAGCCTTTTGCAAATGAGCAGACTTATCGTCCGTAGTCCGCACAAGTAAAATTTAAAAATATTCCAGACATTGATAGGCAGAATTTAAGAATATTCAAGACACAATCAGCGTAGTTTGACTTTTGATTTTGTCCCCACGAAGAAGCGTATGCTCTATACGTGACTGACGTGGGGAGCGAAATCAAAATTAAAATCCGTCATTTGTGGTAAATTCTGGAGCAAATTTCAAAACTATTCCAGACAGATTGTATATAGTTTATTTAAAATTTTACTCCTTGCAAATGAGCGGACTTATCGTCCGTGATTGCAGCAAGGAGATAAAATTTTAATTAAAATCTACCCGAGCTGGGGAATTAAGCATTGGGAATTCTGCGGTTGAAAACCCCGACATATAGAGCAAAAATAAACCCTGCCGCCACCGTCCACGGAGCCGTAGCAGTGATGCCTGCTCCGCTGCTTGCTAGTAAAAAGTTATGCGCGATCGCAGCACCGGCCATCATGCCGATGATGAAGATCACGGAGCTTAGATTGCCCGTGCCTATTTGCACCAGATGCTTGCCAGGACACCCCTCGCTCAGGCTAAAACAAAGTCCCGCGAGCACCATGCCTAGGAAGTTCCAAACAAAGTCGTTGTGCGCGATAGGCTGACCTTCAAAGCCAAATTTATACTGCCCGAGCGCTAAATTTGCGATGCTGGCAAAAAGGATGATGCTAACGATACCGCTAAACATCGAAAAATCCTTCCTAAAAAGCCTGCCAAACGCGCCAACGCTGCAAAATTTGCTCTTATGCATGAGCCCACCTACGATCACGCCAGCCATGAGCGAGACCCACACCGCCGCGTGCTGAGCTCCTGGGCCTTTTGCGGAGGTAAATAGCGCCCCGTTTTCACCGATTTTAAGCCCAAACACAAGTGCCAAAAGCAGCAAAACGCCGATCACCGCAGGCAAGATACCAATGGCAAAATTCGCCCTTTCGCCCTCGCTTAGCTCATAGCCGCGCTTTTTGAGCAAAACGCCGATCGCCACGCCCGCAAATAGCCCCAAAAAGCCCGCTATCGCCGTCATATCGCCCCCGCCCAGACGCAAAAACGCTCTCCACGGGCAGCCAAGAAAAACTAGACAACCAATCATCGCAAAAACACCCAGAAAAAAGCGCGTAAAAGGCGATGAACCCGTGCTTGGCGCAAACTCTTTCGTCCAAAAAAGACTCGCTAAAAAGCCGCCTAAAATGAGCCCGATGATCTCGGGGCGCACATACTGCACGACGCCGGCTCTATGAAAGCCCAGCGCACCCGTGATGTCGCGCAAAAAGCAAGCCGCGCAAACGCCCATATTGCCGGGGTTTCCAGCAAAAACCAAAAACGCACCAAGCACTCCGAGCGCACCGCCCGAGATCACATACCATTTTGTAGAATTCATGAAATTTTCCTAAAAATGAAGTAAAATCAACCTGATTTCTTAAACGATATTTTAATACGCCAAAAATAAAAAAGTAATAAATCGAGCGCCATTTTGACGGACTAGCGACGAAAAATCATAACACAAGCCTCAAATTTAGCCCGCATCTAAATCATCAATAGGGTTTAATGCAAAAATGCTAAAATAGCCAAAAATTTAGGAGAGAAAATGAAGCAAAATTTCCCAACCTACGAAGAGACGCTACAAACGCTAAAAAGCACGATAACGCCGTGGGAGCGCGTAGAAAAGGTCACTATCACCGAAGCGCTTGACCGCCACATCGCATTTGACGTCATCGCGGCGGACAACTACCCAGCGCATGCGACTTCGGCGATGGACGGATACGCCTTTGCTTGGAGCGAAGGTTTGAGTGAGCTCACACCGCTAGCCGACCTACCAGCAGGTAGCGACAAGGGCATCATCGTAGGGCACGGAGAGTGCGTAAAGACCTTCACTGGCTCGCTGATGAGCGAGGGCACTGACACGCTCGTCCCGGTCGAAAACGTGGAGGTCGCGGGCGACAAGATCATCATCAAAATCCCCGTCAAAAAGGGCTTTGCCGTGCGCGAGGTCGGGGAAAGCTACAAAAAGGGTGAAATTTTGATAAAGCGCGGCACTCGCCTAAACTACGGCGAGATCGCACTTTTAGCCGAGCTCGGGCTGTTTCACATCAGCGTTTTCGTGCGCCCAAAGGTCGCGATATTAGCCACGGGAAGCGAGATAAAAGACCTTGGCGAGCCGCTACTAAACGCCGCGCAGATCCACAGCTCAAACCACATCGGCATCGCTGCAATAGTGCGTAAAATGGGCGCCGAGCCAATGCTGTGCGAGATCGTTCGCGACGAAGCGGACGCGGTCAAAACGGCGATGCTAAACGCCCTAAAAACCGCCGACATCCTCGTCACCACGGGCGGGGTGAGCATGGGCGACTACGACTTCGTAAAGGGCGCACTGGGCGAAAATTTCACGCTCATCATCACGGGCGCAGCGATCAAACCCGGGCGGCACATCAAGGTCGCAAAAGCTGGCGAGCGATACGTCTTTGCGCTGCCGGGCTTTCCCTACACGGCGATGGTGACGTGCGCGCTTTATGTGCGGGTGCTGGTGGAGGCGTGGCTGGGGCGAGAGCAGCACAGGATCACGGCGATCATGGACGAGGATTACAAAAAACGCTCGCCATTTCTGGAATTTACGGCGGTAAATTTAACGAGCCGAGAGGGCAAAAATTTCGTAAATTTAAACGGCAAGAGGCTTGGCAGCTCAGCGATCGTAAATAACCTGCTAAACGACGCCGCGCTTTTAATCATCCCGCAGGAGAAGGACCTCCTCGCCAAAGGCGAAGTGGTCGAAGTGCTGAAAATGGTCTGAATTTTTAACTCAAATTTGCAAAAATCGCAGTAAAATAACGCCGAAATTTCACTACAAGGAAAGAAAATGCTCGTAATCGGCGAAAACGCCCTTTATAAATTCGACATCGATTCAAAAGAAATAATGGAAAAATACCTCTGCGAGCTTGGCGAGGAGCTAGAGGTCGATATCAGCGACTATACCTTCGCCGCAAACTACATCTGGCTATCAAACGTCAGCGGATTTTACGCGATCGTGAGCGAGTGCTTTTGTCTGTTTGCGATGAGCGGCAGTGAGCTAAGCATGCTACTTCCGCCTATCGGTAGGCTCAAAAACCTAAAAACCGCGATAGAAAAGTGCTTTGAGATAATGAATCAAAACAACAGCTCGCGGCATTTCTCGCACATCGACTACGTCGCGGAGTGTATTTTGGAGAAATTTGCCGTCTCGATCGACGAGAGTGCCAATATCTTTGACGTTTTCGAGGATTATTTGTTTGAAAAGCGGCTGGCAGACTACATTTATAAGGCCGAAAACCTGATCGAGCTAAAAGGCAACTCCTATCACACCAAGCGCACCGAGATCAATAAATTTAAAAACACATACCCAAATTTCAGCATCCAAACGCTCGCACCCGAAAAGCACAAGGACGAGATCATCGAGCTTTCAAACAAATGGGCTAAGGAACGCATGAAATACATGCCAAAAGAGCAAGCCGACGCCTTTATGGAGGGTATCTATCAAGAGCACGCCGCGATAAAACGCATGCTGGATCACTACGACAAGCTGGAGCTCATCGGCATCGTGCTTTACATCGACGGCGTGATGCAGGGCTTTACGGTCGGTGAGCGTATCAACGAGGGCGTAGCGAGCGTCATCCTGGAAAAGACGAATTTTGAGGTCTTAGGCTGCGCGCAGTTTATTTTCAGGGAATTTAGCAAAATTTTAAAGAGCGAATACGGCTGCGAATTTATAAATGTGGGCGATGATATGGGCTTTGAAAACCTAAAAAAGGTCAAGATGAGCTACCGCCCCGAGCGCCTTGATATAAAATACACGATCTTTCAAAAGTGAAATTTAGATGATAGAACGGGCAAATTTAGGCGACGCCAGCGAGCTTAGCCGCCTTGAAAATGAGGTCTTTGATAAATTCAATAGCCCACTTTCAAAGCGCAGCTTCATCTATCATGCACGCAAAAATTTGCTCCTCGTTTTTAGGCAAAACGGCGAAATTTTAGGCTACATCCTAGTCTTTGCCTATCTTAATATCCCGCGCATCTACTCGCTAGCCGTCAGCCCAAAAGCCCGCTGCAAAGGCATCGGCAAAGCCCTTTTAGCAGCCGTCACAGCTAAATTTGACACGCTTAGGCTAGAAGTGCGCACCGACAATCAAAAAGCGATAAATTTATACGAAAGCTTTGGCTTTAAGAAAGGCAAAATTTTACCAAGATACTACGACGACGGTTGCGACGGGATAGAGATGAAATTTAGCAAAATCGCCTCAAAATAAATAAAATTTACCGATCGTATTGACCGTCATAACAGCGCATTTTCTGGCGCTCATCAGCCCCGGACCTGATTTTTTGTTTATGGTCAGAAGCTCACTTCGAAACAAAAGATCGGTCGCCATCGCCACCGCGCTTGGTATCGCCACGGCAAACGTCCTATACTTAGTGCTTTGTATCATCGGCGTGGGCTCAGTGATCGCTCGCTCGCTTGTGCCAATAAGCGTGCTAAAACTACTTGGCGGAGCGTTTTTACTAAGCGCCGCATATCGCGCGTTAAGAGCAAAGCGCGAGGAATATGCGTTTATAGCGGACTTTGAGACTAGCGGCAAAGTGCAAAACTCGTTCGCGAAAGAATTTGCGCCGGGGCTTTTCTCGGGTCTGTCAAATCCAAAAAGTATCATCTTTTGTCTGAGCCTATTTTCGGTCGTCCTGACGACAAATGTGAGCCTCGCGTTAAGCGTCGCACTTGGAGTGTGGATGAGCCTGCTCGTATTTTGTGGGATGCGACGATAGTTTTGGCGCTTTCCGGTAGGCGCGTGCGGACAGCCTTTGGCAAGGCGGCGCTTATATAGACAAGCTAGCCGGCGTACTACTAAGGCTACTTGGGCTAAAACTGCTTCAAAGCGCGCTACAAAGGCAGCTATAAGAGAATTTACCACAGCTTTTATAAGGCTATTTTTATCTATTTTGTTTTAAAACCCCAAATGGCATTTCTAATGAAAGCGAAGCGACCGTGTAAAATTATTTGTAGAGCAATGGCGATAGCGTCGTTTCATAAGATTTGACTACGCCAAAACATTTAAAATTTGGCTTTGTTATAGTAAAGTTATTGATACCCGCTACGCCTCTGCTTTGCAGTTGCGAACGAAGTGAAGCGTCCCTTTGGGCTGCGAGCAACGCAAAGCAGAAAAACCTTACTCGCTTCAGGAGTGACCTAGCACAGGAGAATGTGAACAGTATTCGAGTAGAACAGCGTTTCAAGGAAATCTTTTTGCTTAGCAAAAAACTACTCAGCCCCTACGGGCTTCCCTAATTTTTCGTTTCGTTGCACTCACGACTGCAAGCAGACCGCGTTCAGCTTGTGGCTTCTGCTTCGTAGCGTAGTTTTGCTTCAACTTCGTCTCACAACTGCAGCAGAGCGTCACGAGCGATAGCGAAGTGAAAAATCGGCGGTGATAAGCTCGCTAACAAGGTTTTTACAGGGATGCTGCTCGCATTCTCCTGCTCTTGAAAGTTAAAAATCAATACTTCGTCAGAATAGAGCCTTTAAAATTTTAAAAATCAACGCCTCTTGAACTAAGGCTTTAAATTTATATCTCGTGCCGCAGTGAGCGCACTTGCAAAGGCAAAATGCAGATTGTATCCGCCAAGCATCCCGGTCGCGTCTAGCGCCTCGCCAATGAAATAAAGCCCGCGCACGCTTTTGCACTCTAAATTCGCGCTAAGCCCGCTCGTATCGACCCCACCGCGACTGACCTCAGCCCGCTCAAAGCCAAGCGTCCCGGCTGGCGCGAAGCCGTAGTCAAAAAGCCGCAAGACCTCGCTCTTTTGCGCTTCGCTAAGCTCGTCAAACGCACCGTCACGCACGCCGATCGCTTGCAAAAACCCAAGCGTGAAACGCCGTGGCAATGGCAAGAGCGTCGAGATTTGCTTCTTCGTGCCACGCAGGTTTCGCGGGTCAAATTTGGGCGCAAAATTCACGTTCATCGCACCCCTTTGCCAAAAAAGAGAGGCGTTTAGCATCGCAGGTCCGCTGATGCCCTTGTGCGTGAAAAGCACGTCGCCAGCGAGCTCGCGCCCCGCCACGCGCACCAGCGCGCCAAAGCAAACGCCGCTTAGATTTTTAAACCAAAATTCGCTTCTTTGCACGGTAAATCCCACGAGCGCGGGGACAAACGGGCTAAATTTGAGCCCAAAATTTGACGCGATTTTAAGCGCGATGTCGCTTGCTCCAAGCGATTTGTAGCTCGCACCTCCACTTGCGACGACGACGTTTTTAGCGTGAAATTTCTCACCGCTAGCGGTCAAAATCTCGAAAATTTCGCTTAAATTTTGACTTTGAGATACCGCCACCACTTGCATGCCATAAAAAATTTCCGCCCCGCTTTGTCTGGCGCGCTTTAAAAGCACGCCCAAAACGTCACGCGAGCCGCTATCGCAGAAAAACTGGCTTTGCTTTTGCTCGCTAAATTTCAGCTCGTTAAAAAATTTCAACACGTCGCTAAATTTTAGATTTTTCAAGATATTTGAGATAAATTCGTAATCGCCCACGTAGTTTTCTGCGCTGATGTGGCGGTTTGTGATGTTGCAGCGTCCGCCACCACTTGCGACGATCTTTTTGCCGGTGGTAGCGTTTTTCTCGAGGATCGCGATGCTTTTACCACGTAAATTCGCAGCCGCAAAGAGCCCGGCCGCTCCGCCTCCGATGATCAAAACATCGTATATCACGCTTTTAAGATATCTCTTATGTGTGCTTCGTCTATTATGGTGTTGTCAAATTTCACGACTTGGTTTTTACCGGATTTGTAGCACTCTACGATACCCCTGACACCGTCAAGAAGCCTAAGATCAGGCGCGTTTGAGGCGTCAAAATAGATATTTTTAAACGCACGCGGATCTTTTAGCCTAAAAAGTAGCACGAACCACACCGCACAAAGCACGATGCAAATCACCGCCAGTACCTTGAAATCGTGCTCGTGAAGTATGTGTCCGCCGATCACCCCACCCATGAAACTGCCAAAATACCCAAACGAATTAAACACGCCAAGGGCCGCACCTTTTTGATTTGACTTGGCAAATTTCGTCGCGCAAGACTGCATTATCGGCTCGTGCAGGTTAAAACCTATAAAAAATATCACTATGCCAACGATAAAAATGCCAGCAGTGCCACTGACCGCAAAAACGCCGTAAGAAATGATAAAAAGCGCCACTCCAACGATCAAAATACCCTTACTAAGGCCCTTGCCATCGCCTAAAAAACCTCCAAGCCCCATCGCCACAAAGCCAAAACCCGTGCTTACGGCATAGACCCTCCACAGATGCGCCTGTTCATAGCCAAGCTCCTTGACAAGCACGATAGGGATTGCCAAAAATGCGACACTAGTGAGCATCTTTTGCATCATGCTGGTGACATTCATAAGCATCAGATCTTTTTGGAAGATAAGCTTTTTAAGCGGGACTTTCTCGTCGTGATGGACGAATATAGGCTCGCTTGGCACGACCATATAAAGCAGCAAGATGCAAAACACGCTAAGAGCGGCGCTTATATAAAACAGGCTATCGAGGCCGAATCTCTCGCTTAAGATCGGGCTTAGTACCATAGAAAGTGCGAAGCTAAGCCCTATGAAAGCGCCCATGATCGCCATCGCTCGCGACCTGATCTCCTCCTTGGTATAGTCGCTTATCATCGCCGTAGCCACCGCGCCTATCGCACCCACGCCCTGAAGCAGCCGCCCGGCTATCATCGTGTAGATATCCTGAGCGCCTGCACAAATAAATGAGCCGACGATAAAGATACAAAGGCCTACTGTCAGGGTCTTTTTGCGTCCGATCTTGTCAGATAGCGTGCCAAAAGGCACCTGAAAGATCATTTGCATGATCGCATACGCACCGATCAAAAGCCCGATCAAAAACTCATTTGCGCCCTTTAAATTCAGCGCATAAAGGCTAAGTACCGGCAGAACGATAAAGATACCAAAAAATCTGCTGCCAACTATAAATGATAACGGCAAAACGCTTTTTAACATGAATTTCCTTTTGCTAAGAGTGCAAATTTTATCATCAAAACGCTAATTTAAATTTAAAACACTTATGTTTTTAAACGGGTTTAGGGTAGAATCATGCAAAATTTTAGATGAATTTTGCGTAAGATGGCTGGGAATTTATTCCAAACAGATTGTGTGTAGTTTGGATAAAATTTATGCGCTGGCAAGGGAGCGTATGGGCTATACGTGACCGCCGCGAGCGTATAAATTTTATTCAAAATTCAGCCGATATGGGGAATTTCAAAAATGAAAATAGTTTTGGCAACGAGTAATCAAGGCAAAGTCAAAGAAATCAAAGACTTCTTAAAAGGCTACGACATCCACGCTCTAAGCGAGATCTGCGAGCCGTTTGAGATCATCGAGGACGGCACGACGTTTCAGCAAAACGCACTCATCAAGGCGCGCGCGATTTATAGCAAAATTTGCGAGCTGAATTTGCAAGACGAGTTCATCACGCTTAGCGATGACAGCGGCATTTGCGTGGATGCGCTTGGCGGCGAGCCCGGTATATTTTCGGCGCGTTTTAGCGGTGCGGGTGCGAGCGACGCCAGCAACCGAGCAAAGCTCATAGCGCGACTAAAAGAGCTGAATTTAAGCAGCTCAAAGGCCCACTACACCGCCTGTATCGCGGTCGCGTCAAAATTTGGCGAGTTTAGCACGCATGGCTTCATGCACGGCACTGCGATAGCGGCCGAGCGCGGAGAAAACGGCTTTGGCTACGATGCGCTTTTTATCCCGGAAGGCTTTGATAAGACGCTTGGCGAGCTTGACGACGAGACAAAGCTCAAAATCTCTCACCGCTCAAAGGGGCTGAATTTAGCAAAATTTATACTTAAAAATTTGCGGCAAAAATTTGAATCAGCCGACCTGGCGGCCACAAGCAGAGCCAAATTTAAATTTTGAGCGCGCAAAAGCCTTCAAGGCGCGAGACATCAAGTCGCTGATGGCAAACGTAAATAAAGCAAGTGTGCGAGCTATGGGCATAGGCAAACGGCAACTTTGATGCGTCTAAACACTACCGCGAGAATTTGGAGATAAAATGAGCGAAATCTTACTACGTGGCTTTTTGCTGGGAGCTAGTCTCATCATCGCTATCGGCGCGCAAAACATATTCGTCTTAAAGCAATCTTTAAGCAAAAATCATATCTTTGCCATCTGTTTGACGTGCGCACTGTGCGACACGGTGCTACTTAGCATGGGCGTGTATGGTGTGGGCGAAACGCTTGGGCGCAGTAAAATTTTTAGCATCATCATCGCTGTTTTGGGCGCTATATTTTTGTTCGCTTACGGCGCACTCGCATTAAGATCGGCGTTCAAGGCACAGAGTGAAATAAATTTAAACGTACAAAAAGCAAGAGCCACGCTAAAAACGACGCTAGCCAAAACACTTGCCATTACGCTACTAAACCCGCACGTTTATATCGATACCGTCGTCATCGTGGGTGGTATCGCCGCGACTATCCCGGCATCGCAAAAGGCGTTTTTCCTTTTAGGCGCGGTAGTAGCGTCTTTTGCGTGGTTTTTCGCACTTGGATACGGCGCAAAGGCAGCATCTGTACTTTTTAAAAGCCCCAAAACATGGCGTATTTTAGATCTGGTGACAGCGGCGATAATGTTTTACATTGGCGCACTGCTCGTGAAATTTGTGATAGAAAATTTATAAATTTAGTCCAAAACCTGCCTTTAAACAAGTAGCGCGGGTTAAATCGCTAGCGATTTTAAATTTTACTGCGCCCTTTCATCGCAAAGCATAAAAAGTATCCTGCCCTGCTTTCTAGTATCGCTTTCAAAAAGCTTTTCTTTGCTTGATTTTACGTTTTCAAAGTCCTTTTTGTCAGTTTCACTCGTTAAATTTGGCGTCAAAAAGGTCGCAGTCTTTATATCAACGCCATCTTTTGCGGCTATCGTCGCGCTTATATCGGTCGTAAAATACTCTTTTTTATCGTCACTAATGTAGTAGTTCGTCACGCTTTTTGCACTCACTTTTTCGTTTGCCAAAAACGCTGCACAGACGGATTTATCGCTATTTGAGGCATAGACGATGGACTCGATTATGCCTAGACCGATGTCGTAAAATTTAAAGCTCTTTGCCGCACGAAGCTCCGCCATATCGTCTTTATTTGGCGGCACGACGTTTTTATGCGTATCTAAATTTATAATGATGCTGCTTTTATCGGGTGCCAGCGAATATATATGCCCCAAAAATTTCATGACACTATTTTTCTTTAAAAACGCCTTTCCAACGAGCTCTCCTTGTGAAGACTGCCCCTGTGAATACGCCGTATATAGCGCGATAAAGCCCATCTGCTCTTTTGAGCCGTTGTTTTCGATATAGCCTATCCACTCGGCCGGCTCGCTAGGATCACGTCCCGCCAGATCGTCCATAACCCAGCCGCAACCGCCAAAAACTGCCGCTAAAATGGCGCAAAGAACGGAAATTTTGAAATTCATAAAGGCTCCTTAAATTTTAGCCATAATTATACCTTGTAAAAATCAAGTTTTAGGGCAAATTTGCTATAATCTCGCAAAAATTTAAGGAGCAAAAATGGCAAATATTTTGATAATCGGAGCGGGTGGCGTGAGTCAGGTCGCTACCGTAAAATGCGCGATGAACGCGGATGTTTTCACCAAAATCACTCTCGCAAGTCGCACAAAAAGCAAGTGCGATGCGATCGCAAAATTTATAAAAGAGCGACTTGGCGTTGAAATCGCAACCGCGCAGATCGATGCTGACGACACGGATGCAGTGGTAAATTTGATCCGCGAAACGGGCGCGCAGCTACTGCTAAACGTCGCACTGCCGTATCAAGACCTAACACTGATGGACGCGTGCGTGAGAGCAGGCATCGCCTACATCGACACCGCAAACTACGAGCACCCAGATACCGCGAAATTTGAATACAAGTTGCAATGGGCAAAGGACGCGGACTTCAAGGCGGCTGGCACTATGGCGCTGCTTGGTAGCGGGTTTGATCCAGGCGTGACAAACGTATTTTGCGCCTACGCACAGCAAAATCTCTTTGACGAGATCCACGAGATCGACATCCTAGACTGCAACGCGGGCGATCACGGCTACGCGTTTGCAACAAATTTCAACCCCGAGATTAACCTGCGCGAAGTCAGCGCAAAAGGTCGCTACTGGGAGCGTGAAAAGGGCTGGATCGAGACCGAGCCGATGGAGATTTCGTTTAAATGGAACTACCCAAAAGTGGGCGTCAAAGACAGCTACCTGCTCTATCACGAGGAGCTCGAAAGTCTCGTGAAAAACATCAAGGGGCTAAGGCGGATCCGCTTTTTTATGACATTTGGGCAGAGCTATCTCACGCACATGAAATGCCTCGAAAACGTCGGCATGCTACGCATCGACGAGGTCGAGCATAACGGTGTAAAGATAGTGCCGATCCAGTTTCTTAAAACGCTGCTGCCCGACCCTGCATCGCTGGGGGCTCGCACGAAAGGCAAAACCAATATAGGCTGCGTGATCCGCGGTGTAAAAGACAGCAAAGAGAGACAAGTGTATATCTACAACGTTTGCGACCACGAAGCGTGTTACGCCGAAACGGGCGCGCAGGCGGTGAGCTACACGACGGGCGTGCCTGCGATGATCGGAGCGATGATGGTTGCAAAGGGCGTGTGGAGCGACAAAGGCGTGTTTAATATGGAGAATTTTGACGCGAAGCCGTTTATGGACGAGCTAAATAAACAGGGCTTACCGTGGGAGATCATCGAGATGAAGCCGGGGGAGAGGTATGAGGTGGAGTAAATTTTAAATTTATAAATCAAGAAAGAGAGTATATGTCGTTAAAAAATATTTTAGAAAAATTTATAAATACCAACACTGAAATAAAGCTTTATATCATAGGCATTACTCTCCTTATAATTACTAGTTTTATAAATATCAAATTTCCAGAACACAAAACCATACTAATGCCTTTTACCTTTATGAGCCTTACTTGTTTTTGTATGGGATTTTTACTATGCGCTATACCTTTAATTAAAAAATTTTGGCCTCACTGGGTTGGAAGAACATTAATAATTCTTTTAAATGCTTTTACCTATTTTTTTATCAAAAACATTATCACAAAATTTAATAGCTGAAATAATAGGATTGCCACCAAAAGACTTTCCGCTAACAACCGAAATACTAACGATTATCGTATTTTATATACCGATAGCATTATTACTTTTATGCTTTTTTATAATGTTTTTATGTCTCATAGCAAGTTTAGCTTTACCATTAGTAGAATACATCATCCCTGTATCAAATAGATTTATAAGCTTTTTCGCGCCATATAAATTTAAAAATCTCATAAAAAATGAATTCTATGGGCGTCTTTTGGGAGCAATCGTATTTACTGCATTATTGCTTTTTTTAACCGAAAACACTATCATCAAAAATTTAAGATTTATGCCATACATCATAAAAGAGCTAAGCTATTACTGTGACTATTATCCATCTCATTTATATCCAAGTATATCAAAAGAGGAACGTGTTATATTGCACGACAATGGAGTGATATCATCGGCTAGAAAATATAATGGAGACATTTTAATAACCATAAGAAATTTTAAAGAATAATCCAAAAATAAAATTGAAATTTTTATTCTTTTTCTGATTTTATTTTTTCTTGATATTATTCATATTTTCAAACCTCTCCTTCAACTCCCTAAAAATCTCACTCTTTGAAAGCTCGTATTTGTCTAAGATCACGGCGTCATTGTCGCCGATAGGTTGTATAAGCCCGTAGGCAGCGTCTCGATCTAGTTTCGTGCGCTTAAATTTGACGTTTAAAACATCGATCTTGCGTTTGGCATCGATCGTTTTGACGCTGATCTCCTCTATATCTTTAAAATAAAATTTAGTAAATTTCGCGCCTTTTTGCACGCCAAACCCATCATCGTCGATCTGCAAAAAACTGACCTGAGCTATCTTTCTCACACAAAACGCCGCGCAAAGCAGTCCCATTATCATCGTAAAAATGCCAGATCCCGCAAGCTGGTAGTAAAAATACCCCGCACATCCCGCCGCAAATAGCGCCACAGACAGCACCAGCACGGCCATTGCGCCCTTTTTATTCTCGTTTATCCGCATATTTTTCCTTTATTTTTTCGCTGATTATACCTTAAATTTAGCGCCAAAGCCCAAACGCCGCACTAAAAACGATATAATTATTACATCATTTTAAAAGGCCTAAATATGAGCGTAAATTTTAAAATTTTATGCCTGTGCTTGCTGCTTGCAGGCTGCGGAAACGGAAATGAAAGCGAGTATTTTAGCGGCTATTTGGAGGGCGATTATCGGTACTTAGCGCCCTCCACCAGCGGCCGTATCGTAAAAATAAACGTCAAAGAGGGCCAGCACGTAAAGGTGGGCGAGCTGCTTTTCGAGCTCGAAAACACCGCACAAACAGCAAATCTAAGCGCCGCAAATGAAAATTTAAACGCGCTAAAAGCCGAGCTCGCCGACCTAAATTTAGGCAAGCGCGAGCAGGAGCTAGAGACGATCCGTGCGCAGATCGCCGAGGCAAAAAGCGGGCTTTGGGTGGCGGAGCAAAACTACAAAAGAGCCGTCACGTTAAAAAAGCAAAGCTCCATCTCGCAAAAAGAATTTGACACCGCAAAGGCGGAATTCAACCGCCAAAACGCGCTCGTAAAACAGCTCGGCGCAAGCCTTGAAGTGGCAAATTTACCTGCGCGTATCAATCAAATAAAAAGCCTCGAAGCAAAGATAAAAGCTGCCGAGGCTAACGTGCAAAGCTGCGAATACGAGCTTAGCAAAACGAGGCTCGCCGCTAATGAGAGCGGGCTAATAGAGCGCGTGTTTTACAAAGAGGGCGAGTGGGCGAGCAACGCCCATCCCGTACTCTCGCTGCTACCGCCAAATGAGCTAAAAGTCAGGTTTTTCGTGCCAGTCTCGGTGCTGCCTACACTAAAAGAGGGGCAAAAAGTGGAGCTTTCTTGCCAAAACTGCCCGAAATTTAGCGCCACCATCAGTCACGTCGCCACCCAGCCCGAATACACCCCGCCGGTCATCTACACCCAAAACCAGCAAAATACGCTGACATACCGCATCGAGGCTGTACCGGACGAGCCAAGCGAGTTTTTACACCCTTCTCAGCCGGTCGAAGTTAGGTTAAGATGAAAGAGATGTTACATTACATCGCATCGACCCAGCCGACCCAGCCGACCCAGCCGACCCAGCCGACCCAGCCGACCCAGCCGACCCAGCCGACCCAGCCGACCCAGCCGACCCAGCCGACCCAGCCGAGAGAGCGCACTCAAATTTCAGACGAATTTGCGATCGATGTTAGAGGACTGTCAAAGAGATTTGGCAAACGTATCATAATCGACAACGTCGATATCTGCGTGAAAAAGGGCTCGGTCTGCGGCTTTTTAGGGCCAAACGGCAGTGGCAAGACGACCACGATCAGGATGCTTTGCGGGCTTTTGAGCGCAGATGGCGGCGAGGGGCAGTGTCTTGGCTTTGACTTTCGGCGAGACTCCGAGCTCATCCGCCTAAACACGGGCTACATGACGCAAAAATTTGGCTGGTACGACGACCTGACCGTCAGGCAAAATCTAGAATTTATCACGCGGCTCTTTGGCATGGCTGACATCAAGGGCGCGGTGAGCGAAATTTTAGAGCAAATGGGACTGGAAAAAAGAGCAAACCAGCTTGCAGGCGCACTTTCAGGCGGCTGGAAGCAGCGGCTTGCCCTTGCTATGTGTCTCATCCACAGACCAAAGCTACTACTGCTTGACGAGCCCACGGCGGGCGTGGATCCAAAGGCCAGGCGCGAGTTTTGGGACATCATACATCGCCTGGCAAACGGCGGCATCACGGTGCTGGTTTCGACGCACTACATGGACGAGGCCGAGCGCTGCGTCGAGCTCATCTACATCGCTTACGGCAAAATTTTAGCCAGGGGCAGCGAGGAGGAGATCATAGCAAGTAGTGAGCTTGACGTCTGGGAGCTTAGCGGCAAGGACGCGGCAAAATTTGCAAATTTGCTGAAAAACGAGCCTTATGCGAAGGACATCTCGGTCTTTGGCAGTAGCTATCACATCGTGGCAAACGACGCTGACGGGCTACAAAAAGCGATGGCGGATTTTAACGCAACGGGGCTAAATTTACGCAGGATAAAAACCAGCCTCGAAGACGTTTTCATGCATCTTTTGAGCGCCAGTAGCGACGGTAGGTACTAGATGAAGGCGTTTTCACTCTCACGCACCGCAGCGATGATAAAAAAGGAATTTCGCCAAATTTTACGAGACAAAGGCACTCTGGCGATGATAGTGGCGATGCCGCTGCTGCTAATGCTACTCTTTGGCTACGCGATAAATACAAACCCGCGCCACATGCCGACCGCGCTCATCACAAGCGGCGGCGGCGAGCTCGTGCGCTCGATGACGAAAGCGCTTGAAAACACGCAGTATTTCGCACTAAAATACATCGGCGCCGACGAAGGATACGCGCAAAATTTGATGAAAATGGGCGCGGTGCAGTTTATCGTCTATTTCCCGCCAAATTTAGAGCGCGCGCTCATGCGAGACGAGCGTCCAAGACTACTCATCAGCATCGACGGAGCCGACCCCTCCGCCTCGGCACAGGTCGCGCAGGCGCTAGACATCGCGCTCGCTCAGGCTCTAGCGAGGGATAAATTTAACTCGGCCGCGAGCCAAAGTGCAGATAAGGGCGAATTCGAGCTAATCGTGCATACGCGCTACAACCCGGAGCTACTAACGCGCTATCAGATCGTGCCCGGGCTTGTAGGCATACTGCTCACACTCACGACTATCTTGCTCACCTCGATCTCGATGACCAGGGAGTATGAGCGCGGCACGATGGAAAATCTCCTCGCCACGCCGCTACGCCCGCTTGAAGTGATGACTGGCAAAATTTTACCCTATCTTTTTATCGCTTACGGGCAAATTTACGCGATATTTCTCATCGCCAGATACCTTTTCGGACTGCCGCCTATCGCGGACTGGGGCTCGCTTTTCGTCGCTGCGACGCTGCTGATGCTCGCAAATCTTGGCGTTGGCTTCACATTTAGCACGCTCGCGAAAAATCAGCTCCAAGCCATGCAGATGACTTATTTTTTCTTTATGCCTTCGCTTTTGCTTTCGGGATTTATGTTTCCGTTTTACGGCATGCCGCTTTGGGCGCAGGCGCTTGGCGAAATTTTTCCGCTCACGCATTTTTTACGTATCATTCGCGGTATCTGGCTCAAAAACGCCTCCGCGATGGAATTTAGCTACGACATCGCGGCGATTTTCGCCTTTTTGTGCGCCAGCACGGCTATCTCGCTTTGGAGATACAAAAGGACGCTGGATTGACCGCCCTTTACTCCGGATCTTCGGTAAATTCATTGTCTCTAAATATCGCGTAAAAATTTATCGCCCAAAGCACGAAAGAGACGGCAAACAAAACCGCAGGTACGCCGATGTAAAATTTATCGCTAAAGATCGCTAGCACCGAGCGCGAGATGCCTGCAGCAAAAAGTAGCACGAGGCCTAGGCGCGAAAGACGCAAAAATACGAGCTCTTGACCGCTATGACGAAGCCCTGCGACATTGAATATAAGCATGATGACGCCCATGACGACGCAAAGCGCGATGAGATGGGTGGCGTTGCTGCTAAGGGCCAGATCCAAAATTTCGCTAGCTCCCAGCCAGACATAACCAACCCCTGAAAAAAGGCTGATCAGATAATAAAATATCACGAAATGATGCCTCAAAAGGCAAAGATGATGCCACTCGCTAAGGCGCGCCAGCAAGATAAACCCACATCCAAGAGCCAAAAAGCCCACTATCTGGCTCAAAGCGTCCAGCAAGAGCGCAGCGATAAGCAAAACAAATGCGCTGATGGCTAAATTTTTATAAACGAAGCTCGGCGCAAACACCGCCTCGTTCATGTCAGGCTCCAGCTTGAAAGCTTCCTTTGCCATCACGATACTCACGCGAAAGCTCACCACCAAGATAGCGATCATATTTAGGTGGATCTGAGCGTTTAAAAATTTCTCATCGCCGCTAAAAACGTATAAAAAATCAAACGCACAAAATACGATCAAGATGCTAGCGACGCTGAAATTTTGATCGTTTCTATCGCGGATGATGAGCACGAGGCTAAATACAGTAAGATAAAGCCAAAAGCAGCCCATGAAAAAATAGCCAAATTTCAGATCAAGAAACATCGCTACAAGCGAGAGGACAAAGAGCGTGAACATAGCCACGCTGTGCTTTTTAAGGTCGCCCGGGAAATTCGTCCAGTCAGGCACGGCCGTAAATAAAAACCCGCCGTATGCCAAAGGGCAAACGAGCCCCAAAAAGGCAAATTTATGAAAGCTGACGAAGTCCCCCGCTACAAAAAAGCTAAGACAGCCAAGCACCACGCAAAATACGCTACTTAGAAAAAATATCCGCATAGGATGAGTGAAAAAATCGTTAATCAAAATATATCCTTGAGCCAAAATTTTCAGTAGCCATGCGGCTTATAAAATCAAAATCGCGCTCACAAGCCGGTGTATCGATACGTAAAATTTGCTCCACGTTTGCGCCTTTTTGACTTAAAAAATATATCTCATCGCTTAGCCTAACAGCCTCAAATCTATCGTGAGTAACGAGCACGACGCTCATGCCTCGCTCTTTGCGAGATAAAATTTCATCGATCATTATCTCTCTCATATCAGCGTCCAGTCCCGAAAAAGGCTCGTCCATCAGCAGCAAATCAGGCTTCGTTACAAGCGCTCTTACAAAGCTCACGCGCGCCCTCATGCCGCCGCTCAGCTCGTCGGGGTATTTTAGTGCGTCTCTTTTTGAGAGTCCGAATTTTGCCAAAAATGCGTAAATTTCATCATCGCTCACATCGTCGGCGACTAGCTTGATGTTTTCAAGGGCGTTTCTCCACTCAAGCAGGCGATTTTCCTGAAAAAGATAGGTCGTCTTTTTAAAATCGTTTGAAATTCTGCCCCGTTTAGCGTCGTTTAGACCGGCGATCAGCCGTAGTATCGTGGTCTTGCCACAGCCGCTTGGGCCAAAGAGCGTCACTGCATGGCCTCGCCCTACTTCAAGGCTGAAGTCTCGCACGACGCGGTCTCTTAAAATTTCATACTCCAAATTTTTAAGCTCCAGCATATCTCACCTCTTCCACGGCATCAGTAAAATTTTAAGCGGCTCGATGATGAGATACTCAAAAAGCATCACAAGCGTAATGACGAGCACTACGTAAGCCATCACGCTTGGAGTATCTAGCATCACTCTGGCGTCTGCGATCTTTGAGCCCACACCGTCGCTAGCGCCAAGCAGCTCGGCCATGATGACGATCTTTACGCCCATACCGACCGCCACGCTTAGCGAGCTGATGATGTAGCTGGTAAGATGAGGTAGATAAAGATGGCGGATCTTTTTTAAAATCCCAAGATCGTATGCGTCAAACATCTCTTTAAGCTGCTCGTTCACGCTCATCATGCCGACCATCGAACTAGCGAAAGTTAGCGGTATGCTGGTGATTATGATCGTAAAAATGGTACTTACATTACCAAAGCTGAACCAAAACAGCGCGAGCACGACCCAAATGATCGGCGGCATCGATAAAAGTATCGTGATGAAGGGCTTTAAAAACGCCGCAAAGCTCTTGTAGTATCCGGCGATGAGCCCCAGCGTGATGCCTACTACGCACGAAACCCCGACGCCAACGACCGCGCGAAAGAGCGTCACGGGGATATCGCTGCTTTTATAGTCGGCTAAAATTTCATACGCCCGCACGAAAACGACCTTTGGAGACGGCAACAAAAACTCCCCGAAAATTTGCGAGCCAAGCTGCCAAAGCGCGATAGCCAGGCAGATGACACCAAGCCCGCTAAGGCCTGAAAGCAGATAATCCACCACTCGCCAAATAGCGGCGCGAGGAGCCTTGATGCCGTCGATTAGTATCATAAAAAGAGCCTCTTTTCAGCCATTTTGCCGCCAAGCACTTTTGGATTTAGCTCGAATAAAATTTCAAAAAAGCTCATCAGCTCGTCTGAAATTTCGCTTGCTTTGATGACGGTGAGGTTTGACCGCTCAAAGCTGTTTGCAAGAGCCGGTACCGGGGCTGGCAGGTAGTTTGCGCCGATCTCTGCGGCACTTTGCTTGTTAGCAAGTATCCAAGCCAAAGCGTTTTTAAGATCGCTATCAAGCGTATCAAAAAGCGGGCGGTTTTGCTCGTAAAATTCTAAATTTACGATGATGCCGGCTTGCGGTATGAAAGGCTTTGTATTGAATGTCTCGCCCCAAACCTTAGGCAGCTCGAAGCTTCTTATCACCTCTATGCCGCTTTTTTTACCACGAAGTATGGCAGCAGAGCTCATCGGCTCGACCGAAAGCACCGCGTCAAAGTCCTTTTGCAAAAACATACCGATAGCCTCCGGCGGAGTCTGAGCGTAGGTGATATTTAGCTTATTAAAGTCAAGCCCGCGCTTCTTGCATAGGGCTTGGACGATGAGGTCTGGCATATCGTTTTTAAACAGCATGACGAATTTCTTGCCGACTAGATCCTCGAGGCTTTTTATCTTTTCGTCTTTTACGAGGATGTTTAAAAGCCCTGTCGTGAGGATGTTTAACATGGCAAAATTTAGCCCTTGGTTGGCTAAATTTACGCCTACGTTAGATGGTGCCATCGTGACTTTGATCGTGCCGTTAGCCACGCCGGCGCGCAGCTGGTCAGGGCTACGCCAAATTTTAAGGCTCACGTCATGGCTTTTGGCGAGCTCTCCTTGCTGGCTGGCGACCGCCATTATGACGCTTGGGATCGCGGGCGCTCCCCACATCTCAAAGCTCTCTTTGGCAAACAAGCTCGGAGCAAAAGCACTCGCACCAAGCGCAGCGTTTAATGCTAAGAATTCTCTTCTTTTCATTTGTTTCTCCTTTATTAAATTTTGAACTTCGTTTTAGATCTTATACACTACGCAAAGTGGCAAAGATGGCAGTTGCGAACACTAGGCACGAAAATCTGCCGTGAGCTTGGTTTTCTCTCAAAAGCCAGATTTGCGTAGTGCAAATCGTTTCATAAAATTTGACCATCAAAAACTAGCATGCACATTCAGCCAAAACGTCCTTCCCGGTGCATTTACTAAATTCGGAGCGAGCGCGCCTACATGCGCACCGCTGATAAACTCGGCGTATTTTTTATCAAAGATATTATTCACGCCAAGCCTGATACCGACCCTATTCTTAAACTCGATCCCGCTATAAATATCCATCGTCGTAAAGGACTTCGCCGCCTCTTTTAGATCGATGCCAAAGCCCGTGCTCTTATCAAAGTCTCCTCTGGTTTGCTTGGCTACGTATCGTAGCGCCGTGCCTAGGTTGAAGCTGCCAAAGCTGGCGTAGTCGCGGTAATCAAGCTGCAAATTGGCCTCAAACGGTCTCATCTGATAAAGAGGTCTGTCGTCGGTTTTGTTTTGTCCATAGCTATAATACGCGTTAAATTTAGCTCCGAAATTTCTAGCGAAATTTAGCTCGGCGCCCAAATTTGCAAGATAGAGTCTGGCATCGACGTTGCGCGAAGTGACGGCATTCCTATTTACGGTCGGTGTGCTCGCAGCCCCGTGTCTGCGGTCATATATCACGAGGTCGTTTGCATCGTCTGCTATGAGGTATCCCTTTAAAGCGAACGAATCCTCGCCATACATGGAATTTAGATAGCTCTTATAGGCCTCGCTCGCAAATTTAAAGTCGGCCTTCACGCGGTTGTGACGCTCCGGCTTTAAGAAAGGATTTGATATCCAGCCGTTATCGCCCGCTCCAAATAGCGCGTTGAAGCGCTCCATGTTTGAAGGCACTCGATAAAGGCTCTCTAAGGCAAGCGAATAGCTATCTTTTTCGTTAGGCTTAAATTCATACTTGAGCGCTCCGCTTAGTCCGTCGTGATCTATGCTGCCATCAAAGTCCTTGCTGTAAATGCTTCGCCAAAGCTTCCTCGTGGTGTTTAGGTTATTTGACATCGCAGCAGGCATGCCCGGCATCACGAAAACCTCGTCAAGGCTTTTTGTCTCGCTCTTGTTCCAAACGTAATCAAGCCCGAAGCTCAGCCTATTTTGCTCGTTTAGATCGTAGCTTATGGTGTCATAAATTTGATAAATTTTAGTATCGATTTTTGGAAATCTATTTCCCGTATGCACAAAGCCCGCGTTTGTCAGAGTATAGCGCTTACCCTCGTGTCTGTCGCGGGTTATCTTAAAGCCTGCGAGGTTATGAAAGTCGCTAATATCCGTGTCGTATTTCGCACCGAAATCAAAAATTTTACGCTTTATCTCGACGCGAGCCTTTGACGAGGAGTTGCGAAGGGCGTAGTTGTTTGCCTCTCGCTCGACTTGCCTATACATGAATTCTAAATTTAGCGTATTGCCAAGAGCCTCATCGCCGATCCTCGCATCAAGCTTCGTCGCGTATCGCTCGGTCTTTACCGCGTCCATTTGGTGCTGTGGCTGCTTGTCGTCATCTATCCTGTCGTGCAAAAACGTAGCTCTGATCTCGCTGATATCGTTTGGCAAGTAACCTACGATGAAATTTTGCCCGTAGCGCTTATAGCCAAGGCCGACTTTATCGCCGTCACCGTCTTTGTAGTCATTAGCTTTGGTATAGTGAGCGTTTAAGATCGTATAAAAATTCGCTCCTCTGTAACGATATAATGCCGAGCCGTAAAAGCTGCCGCCATATATGCCCGAGCTTAGGTGAAATTTATCCATAGATTCGTCGAGCTTGTTCGTAACGAAGTAGTATCTGCTTCGATCGGCTTTGTCGAATTGATTTTCCAAGAATGCGCTTTGAGCGATATTTGGAGTGATCAAAGGCGGTGGAGCAAACTCTTTTATGGGGGCTATGACCGCGCTGGAAGCTATATTATCAGCACCCAAAAGCGATACCGCGATCGCGCCTGAAAATAAGATATTTCTCATGTTTGGCCTTAAATTTTAAATTGAATATGAGAAAGTATATCATTAAATCATTTAAAAACGATTGACAATAATCAAGATGATTTTTATCCTAAATAATATTCGAATTTAGCTTTTTGCCACAGTGTTGATTTTTAAAATGGCTCTGTTACAATATTTCATTGATTTTTAACTTTCAAGAGCGAAGTCAAACCTTGTGAAGCGACGCTATCGCCGCCGATTTTCAGAGAAGCCACAGGCTGAACGCGAAAATCGTGCTATATGTTCGGTGCTTTGCGGAGCAAGCAGGGTTTTTGCTTCACTTCGTTCGCAACTGCAAAGCAGAAGCGAAGCAAGTGTCAATGTATTATAACAGAGCCTTTAAAATTTAGCTACCTTTGCTGGGTATTGTAGAAAAATCCGACGATCTGCCTAGCCAGACGCTCTTTAAAATACGGCCAAATGTAGCTCTTGGAATAGGTATTGCCACCTTGATAGAGCGTGATGTTCGTACTTTTATCAGGATATCCCTTTTGGCGTATCAAGACGCTTGCTTGCATGGTGTAAAAGTAGCTGTTAGTCACGAAGTCATCGTCATCAAACGGAAAGCCAAAAGAGTAGCCAAACATCCCAAACGGTCGCCTGCCAAAGCCGTATCCCATGTAAAACCTGGAGTCAAAATCGCGCCTTATCAAGCGATCAAAGCCCTGAACGTCGCCAAGCACTACAAAATCGGCCTTTGCCATATTTGACGTAGAGACGAAGCCGTTTTTTACGAATTCGGCTATTATTTCAGAATTTACGTCCTCACCGGTCGCGGTATTTTTAAAATTTACAAAGACACTGGCATTAACGTCTTTCATAGTTATAAAAATCGGTGCGCTGGTCCTTGAGGAGATAGTCGGGGCGTTAGAAGCGCATCCTGCAAACAAAATCGCAGCAAATATGACGAGTAAAGTTTTCATAAAAGCTCCTTATAAAGCGGACTTTATAGCACTCTCCAATACGCTCTTTGGTGTAAGTCCGATGAATTTACCAGACATTTTACCACTTTTATCGAAAAAATACACAACGGGTACTCCCATGACACCGCCTACGGCTTTGCTGAAATAATCGACCGAGACTTTATCGCTTGTAGTCTTAAACTCTATGCCATGCTCCTTTAGCAGAGCCATATCTTTGTCAAAGCCTTTACTAGGGCCTAAAACCCCGATAAATTCCATCTTGTTACCATAAATTTTATATAGCTCGTTAAGGTCCGGGATCTGCTTTTTACAAACTCCGCAATCCGTACCGAAAAAGAAAAGCATATAGGGTTTATCGCCCATTTTCAGGCGCTGCTGACTAGGGAAAAACTGCGTATCTATGCCTTTTGGATCGTTTAGCATTATGTGATGTTTCTCATACTCTTTTGCACATCCTGCAAATATCAGCGCCGCAAAAATAAAAATTTTAAACCAAAATTTCATCATGCGTCTCTTTTTAGAGTGCGGATATTTTCAAGCTTACCGTATCTTAGATAGACGATCTTGTCGCCGTATTCGCCAAGCTCGGGGTTGTGCGTGACAAGAAGTATCGTTTTGCCCTGCTCTCTTAGCTTGCAAAATAGCTCCAGCACGACCTTTTCGTTCGCTTCGTCGAGGTTGCCCGTAGGCTCGTCGGCTATCAAAATTTCAGGATCGTTTATGAGCGAGCGTGCGATACAAAGGCGTTGCTGCTCGCCGCCGCTTAGTTGGCTTGGTCTATGCGTCAAGCGATGAGCCAGACCGACCGCTTCGAGTGCCTTTTTAGCGTCGTCTTCATCGACACTACTATGATAATACTGCGCTATCATCACATTTTCAAGCGCACTAAGATAGGGCACCAAGTGAAACTGCTGAAATATAAGCCCGATCTTTTCACGTCTAAATTTAAGCGTATCTTCGGCGTTTAGGTTGCTCACGTCATCACCGCCTAGCATATAAACGCCGCTTGTTGGCGTATCCATCAAAGAGAGTATATTTACAAGCGTGCTCTTACCGCTACCGCTTGGGCCCATCACGCTGACCCACTCGCCTTTTTTGACCTCGAAATTTATATCATCAAGCGCGCTTACGTCGCCAAATTTCTTACAAATATGTTTAAGTTCCAATGCATTTGACATACTATTCTCCTCTTAATGTATCTGCCATCTTGTTATCAAGCGCCCTTTTTATCGGGTAAAATGCTGCGATCGTAGCAAAAATGAGCGATATGATGACGGCTGTAGGGATACTCAAAATTCTAAAATCGATACTCGAATCAAATATCGCGTATCCTAAAATTTGAGCCAGCAAGTAGCCCAAAAATGCGCCTATGAGCGCCGAAACGAAAGCCGTGGCGAAAGTCTCGCAGCCAAAGAGCTTGAGCACATCTCTTTTACTCGCACCTATGGCTCTAAGTAGCGCTATCTCGCGTGAACGAGAGAGCAGGATCGCACTTAGCGTCGTATTTACGCACATCGACGTGATGAGCAAGATAACAAGGCTCACTAACGCCATCAAAAGCTTGATTTTTTCTAATATGAAGCCTTCTGATTTTGAGACCTTTGCGACCGGTTTTGCTGCGATATCGGCGTTGCTTATGTTTTTCGAGATAGCGCTTATCTCGTCAAAATTTCCCAACACGACAGCCTCACCGTAGTTTATCTCACCTTGTTTATTAGCTATCTTCTGAGCCAGCGCCAAAGAGGTGATGAGCAGTGCGTCCTCTTTATCACCGCTTGCTACTATACCTTTGATCTTTACGTTTTGGCTGTCGTTTGCACCGATAGCTCTTATCTCTATATTGTCGCCTACTTTAAAGCCCGCCTGTCTTGCCAGGTCGACACCTATCAAGACGTTTTTATCGTCAAAATCGATATTTATCATATCTCCGTCGCGAACCTCCAAAAACGGTTTCACGACCTTAAGTTTGCTAAATTTAGCCCCCATGATGATGGCGTTTGTCGGTCCGATGTTTGCCTGAGTGAAGATATATCCGCTATCTCCAAGCAGCTTATCAGATGGGATCTTAGCTATCATCGAGCTATATTCCGTCTCGTTCATATCATCAGTAGCGGCTATATCTGCCGGAGCGAAGATCATATTTGCTCCATACGTTTTTAGCTCGCGCGAGACCTTAGAGTCGATGTCAAGATATACGTTGATGAACGCACCGCACACGCAAGCGCCAAGAAGTATCGAGACTACGATGACCATCACGCGAGATGAGCCGTTCCTTAAGCTTTTATAAATAATATTGAAAAAGAATTTGCTATTTACGGTCATATAGCACCTCCGCCGGTAATAATTTTACGACGCTCCTCATCGGTATGAGCGAGCCGACGACTGAAATGAGCAACGCAAAGGCTACGCTTATAGGAAGCACGATCCATGCGATGCCGATGCCGTGAGCAAATATCGTATAAGCCATCACGTAGCTTAGCGCGTATCCTAAAAACGCACCGCAGATACCGGCTACAAACGCTACCACCAAGCTCTCGCTCGCAAAAAGCGTGTAAATTTCAAAATTGCTGGCGCCTATGGCTTTTAAAAGGCCTATCTCTTTTTTACGGCGGTAAATTTCGCTAGTCATCAAAGAGGTTATGCCGATGGCAGAAACCACGAGCGCCAAAATGCTCACAATGCCCATCAGGCTTTGGATCTTCTTTACGATATTGCTCTCTGCGTCACTTACTTGAAGGCTAGCCTTGGCGCTGATGTCAGGGATGCCCTCCTCTATCTGATAGGCGATCGAGCTCACATAAGCCGAGCAATACCACAAGTCGTATTCGGCGCTATCTAGGTTATCTAAATTTCGCCTGGCCTTTAGCGAAAGATCGTTTTCAGGTATGGTCATAGCCGATACTTCAGCCTTTGAATACTCGCCCACATGCCCCGAGAGCTCGCCGGCCAGCTTTAGCGAGCCCAGCAGCTTATGCGACTCTTCGCCGGCTCCTTTTAATATACCGACGATCTTGATCTCTTTACTGCCGTTTTTAGCGCTTAGCTTCAAAGTATCTCCGAGCTTTAAATTTTCACGGCTGGCTAAGGCGTCGCCGACTAAAATTTCATCCTCGCTGTCATCTTTGACCCAAGCGCCCTCGACTCCCCAAAATCTATAAAGGCTCTTAACGCCCGTGCTAAATTCCGGCTCGTCTTTAAGCCCGATATTTTTATCAAAATATGTCCCCTCAAGCACGAATGCTCTACCGCTCGCGTCTTTAACGTCCACATCTAAAAACGGAGCAAAGGCTACGATATTGTTTCGCCAAAATATCTCTTTTACCTTATATAGATTTGACTCGGGTAAGAAATTTTGAGACTTAAGCGGAGTGAAATTTTTACCCTCTATCTCGATGCTTAGGCTCTCGCCGCGTGGTAAGATCACGATATTAGAGCCGTAGCTCCTAAGCTCACCCGCGACTTGATCGCCGATCTTTAGCGTGATGTTTAGCATGCAAGCAACAAGGATCGTAGCAAGCAGTATCGTGATAAACGCCATCGTCTTTTGCACTTTCGAGCCGGTGATCGAGCTTTTTATCAGCATTAATTGCATATTTTTCATTTTAGTGTTCCGTTCGTATCTACGTAAATTTCAGGATTGGCTTCGAATTTCGCCTGAGTCTCGTTGTTTTCAAAAAAGTATGTGTGGCCGTAATATAGATACGACCTTGAGCTTAGATTGCTCACTTTTTTGCGGCTTACGGGATCTAAGACCATCCTTTCGACGACCTTGCTAAAGTAGTTCGAGCCGCCGACTATCGTAGCATAATCGACTATGACATGCTTACCGTCAAAGGTAAACGGCATAGGTATCGGGTTGCAGCCGCCCTCTTTGCCCACTGACGGCAAAAATATCCTGACATTGCACGATATACAAATGAGATCGTCACCTTTTTTGATATAGCCCATATCGCCGCAGATCATGCACGAGTCAAAGACGATGACCGGCGACGGGCGATCAGGGAAGCGATTTAGCAAGAAAAATCGCACCTGTTTGCCCTCATCCGTGATATATGCGAAGCGGTGCAAGGCATTGTCTTTTAGCATATCCACATCAAATATAAATTTATCTCCCTGTGGTTCGACTAGTACCGGCTCTGAAATTTGAGGCGGGCGAGATGCGTAAAGGTCGTAGTAAAGCGAGAATGCAAGCGACACGGCGATGATGACGGTGGAAAAATTTACATTTGTCGATATCTTTTCTCTAGCGGCTTTCGTAAAGCGAAAAGATATCGAGCCGACCGCATTTTTATCAGTCATAGCAGGACGAGAGGCGAAATTTAAAACAGCCAGCACAAGGATGATAAAAGCATAAAAATACGCCGAAAACGTGGCGACGTAAATTCCTTTTGCCACGATAGAGAGCATCTGCGGATGCGTCTGCAAAGATCCGGCTCGCATGAGCTCGAGCGCAGCGCTTGAGAGCTTATCTATCACAAGGCATGCCAAGACCAGCAGGCTGAAAATTTTTAAATTTAAAGACTTTAACGAGCTTTTTAAATTCGATATCAAAAAGAACAAAACGAATACACAAAGCATCGCAAAAAGCATCAAGAAAAAGCTGATAACAGACTGCGTGTCCAAAAGCTCACCGCTAAATAGCGGGAATAGCGCGCTGATGGCGCTATAATTTAGCCCGTATCCGACGCCCAATACAAAAAACGTGAGAATTTTTGCTGGTTTAAACTCAAAAAATATCCACAAAAGGCTCAAAAACAAAAATCCAAGCGTGATACAATCAAACACCATTTTCACGCGATCGTCGACTAGCGCATGTCTAGCGACCTTGAAGATCAAGATACCGGCGACGATACCTAAAAATGACGGTAAAAATATGGTTTTTAGGCTTTTATCTTTGTTGTTTAAAGCAGCAAAAAGGACAAAACCAAGCAGGGCGGAAAGGACCTGAACGAAGTAGATTGACATAACTAAACCCTAGGAATTTTCTTAAATTTGGTTTGAAAAGGGCGATCGCTCGCCCTAAAATTATTTGACAGGACCACCTGTCCATTGGAATTTGTAAGTTGTCGTGAAAGGCTCGAACCATTTACCAACACCTGTCTCTTTGTCCGCATGGCGACCAAAGCCTTGTTTTTCAGGATTGTCGATATGGAATTTCAGCTCATAGTTGCCCACGCCGGTATCCATTTTGATGTTTGCACCGTAGTGAGGTCCGTCGCTAGCGACCATAGGCATGAATGTTCCTTTTTTGACTTTGCCGTTATCAAGGTTTTTTAGCTCGTAGTTGATCTTTAGATAAGGTATCCACTCGCCCTCACCAAAGCCGTTTTTGTTACCGGC
Source organism: Campylobacter curvus (assembly GCF_013372125.1). Lineage (NCBI taxonomy): Bacteria > Pseudomonadati > Campylobacterota > Epsilonproteobacteria > Campylobacterales > Campylobacteraceae > Campylobacter > Campylobacter curvus. The sequence goes on from NZ_CP053826.1 coordinate 1,660,598, forward strand.
GATAGCGTGGATGTCAGCCTCCATGTGCATGTCGGCTAAGCTTGGAGCTAGATCTACGCCTTTTGGCTCCATATCGATAGGTTGTAGATAAACAGCGGCGATCTCCATACCGTTAGCCTCAACAGGCTCGCCGATAGGGTGCTCCCCCGCAACCGCGAAACTTGCAGCAAGGCTGAACGCCAAAGCTGAACTTAAAATTTTATTCATACTTTCTCCTTTTGATAAGATTAGTTTGTTTTTTCTTTTCTTTTTTTCATTATGATTATGCCAACGACCAAAGCCGTGATCATCAAAATTTGCGGTATCAAGCTCTCATAGTATGGCTTCAAGCCAAACCAATCGCCCATCCATTGCGGGAATTCTAGTCCGTTTATGATAGTCGGAACAAAAATTTTACCCTCGACCAGCTCCATCACGCCCTTACCGACAAAGACGATCGACATATAAAATATGATCGCTGATGTAAAGACGAAAAACGGCTTGATAGGAATTTTAATAGAAAATCTCTTAAATACAAAATATACGACTAGCAGTATCACGAGACCGGCGATGAAACCAGCACCGATAGCCGAGTAGCCGCTGCTGTCTTTGGCATCAAAGATAAGCGACTGATAAAAGAGCACTGTCTCTGCACCCTCTCTAAATACGGCTAAAAATACCGTCCACCAAAGCGCCATAGCCGAGTCATTGGCTAGCGACTCAGTCACATGAGACTTGATATACTCGTTCCATTTTTTAGCACCCGCATTTGATAGTAGCCAAAAGCCCACGTAAAAGAGCAGTCCTACGGCTATGAGCATGACGATGCCTTCCATCAGCTCGCGCTTTTGACCGGCTGCTTGACCAAAAATGAGGTTCATGATCCACGCCATGACAAAACTTAAAACGACTGCTACGCCGACTGAGCTATATACGACCTTGCCCATTTTGGCGTCATTGCCGGTTTTTACTAAGTATGCGACCACGGCTGCTACGATGATGAGAGCCTCAAAGCCCTCACGCAAGATGATAGTAAATGCCGAGATGAATAAAAACCAAGGCGAAGTCGGAGTGCTGGTTTTGCCCAGAGCTGTATTTAGCTGATCGCTCATAGTAGCTGCGGCGGCTTCTATCTTATCTATGCTCGCACCTGATTTCATCAAAGCCGGGATAGCACCGAAGCTTCCCTCGATAGCGGTTTTTAAATTTACATCGCGAGCTCCCACGCTGTTTTCCATACCACTGCCCTCAAACTCGTCAAAATATAGATCCTGCACGTCAGCGATCGCCTTTTTAGCGTCTCCGGCCTTGTAGGTTTGTATCGCAGCGGCGATTTTATCGTTGATATTTTTAACGACTGGCGTGTAATCAGTTTGAGTATCTGTTTCGTCGCTGGTTTCGTTACTCATATCCACGGCAGCGATCTTAGCGGTATCTGCAGGTAGTTTAGCTACCGCATCATAGGTTATTTTTATCACTTCATTTAGTTTGCTTTTAAAATCGTCTTTGCTGATGCCATTGCTTATGCCGCTTATCGCTTCGCTCATCTTTCTTTGTATATCGGCATCTACGCTTTTGCCGTTATCTATATGCTGACGCACGGCGATCTCGAGTTTTGTATTGCGATAATCTACGAATTTAGCATTCTCCACATCTCTTTGAGCGTCATCTTTTTTATCGTTATCATAAGCATCGATAGCGCTATTTATATCCTTTGACATACTTTCAAACGCTACTCTCCACTCAGGTACAAATTTGGACGTGTCAAAGCCACTGCTTGCCGGTGCAGCGGGAGTATCCGAATACTCTCCTACAAGTCTATGTCCGCTTATGATCGCAGGTAGGACTTCGGCGATTTGAGAATTTATCTTTTCTATCCTGGCAGTGACATCATCTACCGATTCTCCGGCCTTGATAGCCTTTCTGATCTCGCCAAACTGCTTTTCCATATCGTAGGCCTTTTTTTGACCTAAATTTATACGTATAGCGCCTTCGACATCTTCAAACAAGCCAAAGTAGGCCTCTTGCGTATGAGTGACGGCATCTTGGGTGTTGCCGGCTTTATATTCGGCTAGGACTTTTTCGAGTGAAGTTTTGATCTGTTCGGCTACCTGGGCGTAGTCTTCATTCTTTGCGTTTAGCCATAAAGGCAACAGCATGATGAGTAGGAATTTTATGAAATTTTTCATGTTTACAAATCCAATAAATTTAAAATAACAAATTGAGTGGAAAGATACCATATTTTGGCTTTAACCAAAATAAAAATGATTATCATAAAGTAAGAGTTTTTGAAAAGAGATCAAATTTCGCAGCAAAGAGGGCTGGCGCCCTCTTTTTGATTATTGTACTGTATTTGAAACGATACCTACATCCTTGAGCATCACACGTTTCCTATAAATGTTTGAAACGTCCGTAGCATCGCCGACCAGGAGTGCATTTGTGGAGCATACAGCCGCACACATAGGCACTTTACCCTCCGCTATACGATTTTGTCCGTATAGCTCGAATTCCTCGTGGGTATTTGTAGGCTCAGGACCGCCTGCACACATGGTGCATTTGTCCATCTTGCCCTTTATGCCAAACGCTCCGTCGCGTGGGAACTGCGGAGCTCCGAACGGGCAGGCGTATAGGCAGTATGCACAGCCTATACATTTATGCTTATCATGAAGGACGATGCCATCAGCCCTGATATAAAAACAATCCACCGGACATACTTGCTCGCAAGGTGCGTCAGTGCAGTGCTGACAAGCGATAGTGGTGGAAACCTCTTTGCCCTCGATACCGTCATTTAATGTTATGACCTTACGGCGATAAAGACCAACTGGAAGCTCATGAGCCGAGGAGCACGCCACCTGACAAGCAAAGCAGCTTATACACCTGCTATCATCTACGAAAAATTTCATTCTTGCCATTGTTCACCTCCTTAGCCATTGTGCGGATCAGATTCGCCGTATTCATTGAAAAATTTTGTCTTAAAGCCCATTTCATCAGCCTTTTCGATCCTGCAAAGTCCGGCATTGAATTCTGAAATTTGAGTAACAGGGTCAAAGCCGTAGTTTGTGACGGTATTTGAGCTCTCGCCTATAACATAAGGCTTAGTTCCCTCAGGATATCTATCTGATAAATCAACGCCTTGCATGATACCAGCAAAGTTATAAGGCAAGCAGATACGATCCGGGGTGACCGTATGATTATGGAAGCATTTTACCTTTATCTTTGTGCCTTGCGGGCTATGTATCCATATCATGTCACCATCTTTTATGCCTTTATCCATAGCAAGCTCAGGATTTACATATGCAAACATCTCAGGCGTGATCGCAGATAGATATTTACTAGTCCTCTCGATCATGCCTGCACCACTTAAATTTACTAAGCGCATAGAGCTGATGATAGTCGGGAAGTCCTTGCTCCAGTCCTCTTTTTGCTGTTCGCTGATAAACCTACTTGCAACACGGAAATTTCGCGCTTGATCGTCAAACGTAGGATATTTTTTGACCAGATCCCAGCGCGGAGAGTGGATAGGCTCGCGATGTTTTGGAATTTGATCTGTAAATTCCCAAACGATCGCACGCGCTCTTGCGTTACCATAAGGCACGATACCAAATTCACGGCATTTAGCATTGATAATACCGCTATAATCATCGCTCCAGCTATTTCCGATCTTTGCTCTTTCTTCTTCTGTAAGAGTGATACCAAGCACTTTTTCGATATTATCTTTTGTGATCTGAGGGTGTCCGCCTTTGATCTTAGAGTCTTTTACAGTCACGCTCTCATCAGCCAACTGGCTAACTCCGTTATGCTCCAAACCAAAGCGATTTCTAAAGCCACTTCCGCCCTCAGCATAAGGCTTGCTGATATCATAAAGTATTGGGGTGCCAGGGTGTTTTTCATCCCAGCAAGGCCATGGAAGCGAATAATACTCACCCTTGACCTCTCCGCCTATGCCCATAAGCGTATCAGGGTCGAAATTTTCCCAGTTTGCTTGATGCCTCTTTAGTCTTTCCGGAGTTCGTCCTTGCATACCGATAGAATGTCCTGTCATAGCTATCTCGCGAGTAGCGTCGTCAGGCCATACAAAGTCTTTATTGACCTCTTTTGGCTCGCCATCGACGATCCTCATACGAAGTGCCCTAGTAAACTCTTCATAAAAGCCAAATTTCTTTGCAAACTCAAACATGACCTCATGGTCGCCTTTGCTCTCATATAAAGGTTTTACGACTTGAGTCCTCCACTGACCTGCACGATTTGTCGCATTTACGCTACCCTCGTTTTCAAAAGCACTTGCGACTGGTAAGATATAAACTCCATCTTTTCTATCGCTAAGGATCGCGATCTCATTGACAAACGGCTCTGCAACAACAAGCATATCAAGCTTACTAAGAGCTTCTTGAATTTTGACCGTATGAGCCATAGATGTTAGACCCGTTCCTTGCACCCAAAGAACCTTTAGCTCGCCGCTGGAGAAAGTCTTTTCTTCTTTAAGCACGCCCTGCCACCATTTTGATAGTGACCAGCCTTTTTCATTTCGCCAGTTTCTATCTTCAGGATTTTTTGGATCGTGATAATAATACTCTTCAAATTTAGTGCCTTTTACCGGTGCACCGCCCTGCTTTGGCTCTTTTGTCGAGACCGCAAAGCGTTTTACGAATTCATCAAAATCAACGCCCCAGCCTTTGCAGTAGTGCTTCCACGCAGTATCAGCAAGACCGTAATACATCGGCAATGTATCAGCAAGGTTGCCCATATCGGTAGAGCCTTGAACATTGTCGTGTCCTCTGATGATGTTACATCCGCCACCTGGCTTACCCATATTTCCTAGCACTAGCTGCAAGATGGATAAAATTCTGGTATTTGAGCTTCCTACGGAGTGTTGAGTGATACCCAAAGCCCAAATAAGCGTAGCCGGCTTAGTTGTAGCAAAAATTCTTGTAACTTCTATCAATTGATCTACGGGAACACCAGTAACGTTACTAGTCTCTTCAGGAGTCCATTTTTCGGCCTCTTTTCTGATCTCGTCTATGCCGTAAGAGCGAGTCCTTATGACCTCTTTGTCCTCCCAGCCGTTTTTAAAGATAAGATGAAGCATGCCATATATAAACGCTATATCGGTTCCTGGTCTAAGCCTTACGAAATGATCGGCTTTAGCGGCAGTCTTTGTAAATATAGGATCTACAACGATTATCTTTGCGTTATTTCTATCGCGAGCTTGAAGCATGTGTTTCATACCTCCGACAGGATTTGCAACGGCAGAATTTGCACCTATACATAAAATAGCTTTTGAGTTCGCAGCCATATCACCAAAGTGATTCGTCATCGCGCCATAACCCCAAGTATTCGCCACACCGGCGACTGTTGCGCTATGTCAGATACGTGCTACGTGATCGTTGTTGTTCGTGCCCCAAAAAGCTGCAAATTTTCTAAAATAATATGATTGTTCGTTGTTAAATTTAGCCGAACCTAAAAACTCGACGCAATCTGGTCCGTGTTTTTTACGGATCTCGAGCATCTTATCGCCGATCTCATTTATGGCAGTCTCCCAGCTGATACGCTCCCACTTACCATTTACTTTTTTCATCGGATATTTTATACGTTGCTTACTTTTTGTTAGATCGATTTGATCGATTCCCTTGCAGCAGTGGCTTCCTTGTGAGATAGGATGGTGCACAGCCATATCCTGGCGGACCCAAACACCATCATGCACCTCAGCCTCGATACCACAGCCAGCAGAACATATCGAACATATCGTCCTTACTGTTTTTGAACCCGGATACGGATCTGGTATCCCATTTAACTCGTCTTTTTTCTTGATAGTTTCGTTTTCACTGCCAAAAGCGACGGCGCTACCAGCACCAAGCGCGGCAAGTTTTAAAAACGAACGTCTCGCAACTCTTGCATCACTCATAATTTATCTCCTAATAAGCGACCTTATAATATTGCTCCCACGCTTGTGTTTTTCTATAGAGCACCTCTTTTTTGTTCGACTTGCCGATCACTACGCCATTATCATCAGCCTCCAAAGCGGACTTTGAAGTAGCGGCAAGAGACGTCGCGGCAACGGCAGCACCAGCTATCGTCGTAGCTTTTAGGGATTTTTTTAAAAATTCCCGTCTGTCTTGTTTCATTCCGGACAACCTTTCTAAAAATACGTAAATCTCGCGCGTTTCGATCCCGCTTCAGCGCAAACGCAGGCAAAACGGCAAAATTTTACTCGCAACGGCCCATTTTTAGGGCAACTATAATAAACCTTACAAATTCAAATACGGGTAATGTATCATAATTAGTAGAAAAACGATTTAAAATTTAAAAATAACTTTTTTAAATTTATAAATTTTTAAAAATATATAATGTTTTATTAATGAAATTTAAAAATTATGATCCGAGTCCAAGAAAACTCAGATCGTTTGAAATTTATAATGCAGTAAATTCGTCCCAGTATATTTTAGATTTTGCAGTCGGCATTTTAGTTTGATAAGGTTTGCGGTTAAGCGCCGCCTCGGCCGGGCTTTGCACGTTTTTATCCCTTTGCGGGGCTTCGATCGCTAAAAGCGAGCGCTCAAGTGCAAAAAAGCTTTTCATCACTAAGGCTAACGACCTGAAAAATTCCGCCTTCTCATGGTCATGAAGCATTTGTATAAACTCATCTATAAAGCCGTTTATCAAGCTCTCAAAAAGCTCAGTACTAAAGCTTTGCTCATTTATCTCCTCTTTTGCTTCATCTCTTAAAAACGTAACCATCAAAAGAAACACAAATCCTACGAAATCCTCGCTGCTTGTGCATTTTATCACGTCTCGACGGTAGCCGCTCTTCTTTAAAATTTCGATGGCACGTAGCCTAGCCGCACCCTCGTCTCGCCCCTCTTCATAAAAGCTGATACCAAGAGGCACATTTATGTAGCTTAGGTCAAATAGCACTGAATTTTGCTCGGCTTTAAACGCCTTAAAGTCAAATTTTTCAAGCTCTGCAAAGGCGTTTGCACTCTCTTCGTTTAGCGGATTTGTCGCTAGCTCGTCAAGCTGAGCACGCCAAAGGTTAAATTTATCCGGCGTCTCGTAAAAGAAAAAAGGCATTGCTAAAAATTCGTAGTAGTAAGATCTCGCCTTTAAAATTTCGACGTTTTTACTCATAAATTTCTCCCCTTTGAGCGGCTGCGAGCTGAGCTCTTACCATTATCTTTGCCTTGCAGTCGGCGCAACAATAAAGCGTCTTTATCTTGTCCGGTTGCGAGGCAAAGCGCGGCGCCATGATCGTGGCTATCTTTTCGACCGCTTTTTTGGTCGCAAACTCTTTGCCACACTCTATACATTTAAATAGCTCGTCTTTGGCAAGCTCGTTATAGGTGAAAAATTTTGGCTCCAGCTCGACCTTGCCGACGTTTAGTTTGATCGTATCTTTTTCGGCGCAGCTAAGCTCGCAATATCCGCACGCCGTGCAGACGCTAGGATTGAATTTGATAGAATTTTCATTTTTATCGGCTATCAAGGCATTTACGTTGCAAGCTCCGACGCAGCTGGCGCAAAGCGTGCAGGTGTCTTGATTTATCGTGACATAGCCGTATCTTATCGGCTCGTCAGTGTAGATCGCGCCTAAATTTTCATCGCCGACTAGAAATTCCAGCCTCTTAGCGAAAATTTCGCGTTTTGCTAGGGCGTATTCGCTGATGTGATGTTCGCTGCCTTCGATGAATTCCACTTTTAAAAGCGCCTCCTTTAGCTCTCTTTCGTTTTTGGCGACGAAAACGGCGGTTTTTTTAAATTTCAGCTCGTAAATTTGATTTACGATGTCAATCGCCATACTCGTGCCTTTTAGCCTGGCATTTGAGTAGAGGATAACGTTTGCACCGCTTTCTTGAAGCAGGGTCAAAAGATGCGTTTGGCTCAAAAATTTCTCGCCCTCTATCGCAAACGGCACTACATTGGTAGGTAAATTTACGTTTAAATTTTCAAGATCGCTTACGCGCGGCACTATAAGCGCGATCTTGCCCTTATACATCCTGGCTACCTCGATAAACGCCGCTCTAGGCATGAGCGAATAATCGATCGAGCCGCTAGGACAAACGCTCACGCACTCGCCGCAGTTCACACAGTCAATGTGCGAAAACACAAGATGCTTGGTCTCGTCCTCTTTTAGTATCGCTACGCTAGGGCAGACCTCGACGCATCTGCCGCAGATCTCCTCTCTGCGCTCGTGATACTGGCAAATACTAGAATCATAAGTGATGAAGCTTTTGTAAGGATAGCTTGGCGAGTGAGCGTTCAAAAATTCTAAAATTTCATCATCGCTCATGTGTGCTATCTCGATACAACCGCTTTGTTTTAGCATGTATTCGCGGGCGTTTTGAGCGAGTAAAAAGTCACAGTCGATCTCAAATTCGCCCTCTTCGCGAGTGACGATGACGCTAAGCTCTCCGACCGCGCCGTAGACGAATTTCACTTCGATGTGAGAAAGCTCGATCACTTTGTAGCCGTTATCTTTTAAAATTTGAGCTAAATTTTCGCGTCCGCCGTTACTTACTACGACTACGTTTTTACCGACCTTTTTCTCGTAGTCGATGTCCTTTGCCAAGTCAAAACAGGTCGCGCGCGCCTCGTAGAGCATGAGAGCGGTTTTTGCCTTTTCGAGGACGCCATCGCTTGAGCTTTTAAGATAAAAATCTATCTCCGGCGCGATAATATCAGCGCTCAATCTTGGCGAATTCGATACTAAAAAATGAGCGTTTTCATCGGTGGTCACTTCGATCTGCTCGTTTAGCATCACGGCCTCGCCGCTAGGGTTGTAAAAGCCAAATTCTTTCATCTTTGCAGCCTTGATTTTAAAATTTTCACATACTACTATTAATGAGTTTAAAGCTCAGTTAAGTTAAAATTTTAAATTTTAAAAGTAAGTAAAAATGTGATACAATTGCGCCAGTAACAAAAATTACTTGGAGAAAACATGAGCTTTCAAAACCTCCCGCAAATAGATAAAATTTTAAACCTTGAGCGTTTCAAAGACGCCATAAAACCAGTGCTTGGCGAAATTTCACGAGATATTTTAAAAGAGCAAAGAGAGCTTTTGAAACTCGGGCAAAATTCGCTAAACAAAGAGGCGATCATAGAAAAGATCGCGCAAAAATACGAGCAGTATAAGGCCGGCGAGCTAGCACCGCTGATAAACGCGACTGGTGTGAGCATCCATACAAATCTTGGTAGGAGCGTGATAGACGAGCGAATTTATGAGCGGGCAAAAGAGATAATCTGCTCGTATTCAAACCTCGAATACAACCTGCTTTCGGGCTCTCGCGGCAACCGCTACGACTACTCGGCCAGGCTACTTTCCACGCTTTTTGGCAGCGAGGACGCCCTCATAGTAAATAACAACGCAAGCGCCGTATTTTTGGTCCTAAACACCTTTGCGCGAGGAGGCGAGACGATAGTCAGCCGCGGCGAGCTGGTCGAGATCGGCGGCAGCTTTCGCGTTCCGGAGGTCATGAGCGCATCAGGGACCAGCCTAAAAGAGATCGGCACGACGAACAAAACGCGCCTTAGCGACTACGAAAGCGCGATAAACGAAAATACAAAAATGCTTTTAAAGGTGCATCGCTCGAATTTTGACATCGTGGGCTTTAGCGAGGATGTGGGTATCGGCGAAATTTCAAATTTAGCCAAAAGCAAAGGCTTACTTGATTACTACGACCTTGGTAGCGGTCACATCGGCGATCTACCGTATAATCTAGACAAAGACGAGCCTAGCGTGAGTAAAATTTTACAAAGCGGCTCAAGCCTCATTAGCTTTAGCGGCGATAAGCTCTTTGGCTCGGTGCAATGCGGCATAATCCTTGGCAAAAAGGAGCTCATAGCAAAGCTTCGCAAAAATCAGCTTTTAAGGATGCTGCGTGTCGATAAAGTCATCATCTCGCTACTTTGCGAGAGCATAAAGGCCTACATAAACAAAGAATTTTCTCTCATCACGACGCTAAATCAGCTGCATAAAAGCGTAGATGAGCTTAAAATTTTAGCCGGCGAGATAAATCAAAATTTAGCCCGCCCGCTTGAAATTTTAGACACGCAGACCTTCGTAGGCGGCGGAACGATGCCAAACAAGCGCATACCAAGCATCGCACTGGCATTAAAAGGCGACGCGCAGACAAACGAGCGAAATTTCAGAGCCAAAAAGGTCATCGGCCGCATAGAAAATGATAAATTTTTACTAGATCTTCGCTGCGTGCTACAAAAAGACGTAGCCAAACTCACAAAGGTCATAAACGAGGTGACGAAATGAGCGTGATAATCGGCACCGCCGGGCATATAGACCACGGCAAAACAGCTTTGATCAAGGCGTTAAACGGCTTTGAGGGCGACGTGATGGCGCAAGAAAAAGAGCGTGGCATCACGATAGATCTTAGCTTCTCAAACCTAAAAAGAGGTGATGAAAATATCGCTTTCATCGATGTACCGGGGCACGAAAGCCTCGTTAAAACGATGATCAGCGGCGCATTTGGCTTTGACGCGTGCCTTTTGGTGGTCGCGGCAAACGAAGGCATAATGCCTCAAACCAAAGAGCACATCAATATCCTAAGTCTGCTTGGCGTAAATTCCATCATAGTAGCCATAACAAAAAGCGATCTGGTAAGCGCGCAGGAGCTAGCCCAAAGAGAGCGCGAGATCAGAGACTACATCGCAAAATTTCCAAATTTACAGATCCTAAACGTCTTTGCGACCAGCATAAAAGACGAGCAAAGCATCGCGGAGCTAAAAAACTATCTTTTTAACATAAAGCCTAAAAAGCGCGATATAGACGGCGTTTTTCGCTATTACATAGACCGAGTTTTTAGCCTAAAGGGCATAGGCTCGGTGGTGACTGGTAGCGTGATAGAGGGCAGCGTGCGTAAAAACGAAAAGCTCTTTGACTGCGACCTTGGCAAAGAAGTGAGCGTGCGAAGCGTGCAGATGCACGACAGCTTCGTAGAAAGCGCCAGTGCCAGTAATCGCGTGGCGCTAAATTTAACAGGCGTGGAGCTAAGCGAGCTAAAAAAGGGTCAGCTGCTTAGTAAAAAAGGATTTTTTAGAGGCTTTAACGAAGCCGATGCGGTCGTCTTTGCAGACCTTACGCACAATCAAAGCGTGACATTTTGCGTAGGAAGCAAGCAGTGCGCGGCAAAAGCGCTAGTTTTAAGCAAAGAAAGCGATAGCCTTTTTGCTACGTTCAAATTTGAAAAAGAGATGTTTTTAAAATTTAACGAGCCTTTCGTGCTCATCTCAAATGGTCGCGTCATAGGCGGCGGACGCGTGCTAAATCCGATAATGGAGCCGATGAAAAAGCAGATCAAAATAGCATTTTTAAACGCTCTTAACAAAAGCGACTTTAAAAGTGCCTTTACGATGCTAAAGGATATCCATAAAAACGGCTTTGGCATCATAGGCTCGTATCAGCGCTTCGGCCTTACGCATGAAGAGGCACTTGGCGTAGCAAAGAGCCTAAACAACGTCTTTGTCGATGAAAAAGCACTAAATATCTACGACATAAACGCTATCTCTCGTATAAAAAGCTTCGTGAAATTCATACTTGAGAAAAACAAATTCGCCATATTTTCAGCCTCCTCGGTCGCATTAAAACTTGGCTGGGCGAGTGAAAATTTAGCCCAAAAGGCCATAGACGAGCTACAAGATGAAGGCGCTATCGTCAAAAACGAGGGCGTTTATACCAAAAGCGGAGTAAATTTCAGCGAGCTGAAGATACGCTTGGAGGATGAAATTTATAAAATTTTAGACGCCGCAAAGCTCGCTCCGGAAGCTCCTTACAACATCTATGACCAGCTCGAGATAGACCGCATCAGCGGCGATAATGCGCTAAAAAAGCTTACCGCCGCCGGTCGCGTCGTAAGGCTGGCGCACAATCTCTTCATCACGGCAAAATCGCTTGAAGATGCGATGAATAGGCTGCGAGAGCTCATTAAAAAAGACGGCTTCGCAAATGTGCAAAACGCCAAAGACGCTCTAAATTTAAGCCGAAAATACGTCATAGCCTATCTTGAGAACCTCGACCGCGCAAGCGATATAGCAAAAGACGGGCAAAACCGAATTTTTAAGGGCTGATTTAACTGCTATTTTATATTTTTTATATATAATCGCAAAAAATTTTTAAAAAGGTAAATCAATGAAAAAAATCGTATTAACGAGTATGATCGCGGCTAGCGCGCTATTTGCCGCAACAGATGCGCAAATTTTAGGCTTTTACAAGCAGATCGTCCCTCAAGGCGTAAATGTCGAAATTTTATCTCGTCACAAACTAAGCGACCACCAAGAATACGAAGCTGTTATCTTGAAACTAAGCAATGGCGGTATGAGCCAAGACGAGATAATCTTCACGAAAGGCGATTTGCTCTTACCTGACATCCTCGATCTTAAAACCGGCAAAAGCTATAAAGGCGAGCTTCAAGAACAAATGATGATCACCAAGCTATCAGCCATCTATAAAAACGAGGATGCGGCCAATATCATAAGGCTTGGCAACGATAGCAAAAAGACCACGAAAGTGATGTTTAGCGATCCGGAGTGCCCTTACTGCCGTGAGGAGCTAAAAAATATCGAAAAAACGCTGCAAAATGAGAATCTAAAGATCATCTTGACACCTGTACACGACAAAAGTGCACTTGAAAAGAGCTACCTCATCTACAAAGACCTAAAATCGGTCAAGTCAGACAGCGACAAGGTCAAAGTACTAAGGAAATATTTCGCAGAAAATTTCAAAGTACCGGAGCATAGCGTCACTGACGAGCAAGTCGCTCAAATGGACAACCTAAGACGCAAATACCTCTTAGCCGGCCTTAGAAGCGTTCCTTTCTTCGTCGACGAAACGATACTTACTAAAAAATAACCCCAAGAGGCGAGCTTTAGTCTAAATTTTGCTCGCCTCTTTAAATTCGGGCTTAAATTTCAGCCTTCTGGCACGATTTAAAAATACAAAAAGCGCCTTTTTCTCCTTGGCCGTGAGCTTATAGCTGATAAATTTCAGATACCATTTGATCTCTTGCGGGCGGATCTGACGCGATCTTGAGTAGCTTTGCAGGATATAGCCCGGGATCTTTACGTTTTGACGTAAGAAATTTCGGGCCAATCTTTTATAAAATTCGCCGTTTTTTCGGTAGCAAAACCTGGCGAAAACAAACGGTAGGTGCGTTTTGGCATGCCAAATTTCGCCCATATCGTGAAATCTATCCGCGCCTTCGTTTATATAAGCCTTTAACGCCCTGTCGCCTATGACTACCTCGCCTTTTAGCCCTAAAACTCGGCTTAGCATATTTGAGCTGGCACTCGCACTATCAAGCTTTGGTGCGCTATTTTTACGCACCAGCACGCTTTTTACCTGTCGTTTGGCGACGATGCCAAGATCAAGCTTCTTATATATGCTTCGCCTGCTCTCGACGCTTGATATCACAGCAGCGTCGATGCGCCCATTTCTTAGGTCGCGATTTAGCTTGCTTGGCACTCCTTTTTTAAACTCGATCGCCTTTTTGACGTAGCTAGTAAGCGGGGAGCGCTTTAAAAATATATGGAAAGGGAGCAAATTTAGATAGTCTATCTTGCCAAATATCATATCTCGCTCACTCGCTTAAATTTGATATTCATCCTCTTCCAGCTCGTTTTTAAGCAGCTTCACATATCTTTGCACGTGAGCCTTGATGTCAGCCTCCGTAGCGCCTAAAGCACCGCCGGCTGCGAAGATGCGGTTGAAAGTCATGCCGCAGTAATACGCTCCAAGCTGCAAAGGAAGCAAAATTTCACCCAGCGTGAATTTAACCGAGCCTTTTTTGGAATATTCGGACTCTTGAGCGCCGATACTTATGGCTATTTGAAGCTCTTTACCATCAAGCTTGCTACTACCGTTATCGTTTATGAACTTACCCTTTAAAACCTCGTCCATATAGGCCTTTAGCATAGGCGGGACGGAAAACCAAAACATCGGGAACTGAAACACTATCCTGTCTGCACCGATCAGTAGATCTTGCTCGGCTTTTGCATCAAATGCGCGCGTATCGCTGCCATAAATAGCCTCCAAATGGCGCACGCTAACATCAGGCACGCCCTTTGCCGCCTCAAACAAAGCGCGATTGATACGAGAATCCTCAAAATACGGATGCGACATTATAACGATAGTTTTCATACTTGCTCCTTTGATTGTAGATTTTAAAAATTTCTCTCAAAATTATACTCAAACTTGCTTAAAATTTTAATGCTTCTTGAGCGATCTTTAGCCTATCTGATCGCCACCTAGCCAAAATTAAATTTCGACAAAATAGTGCAGGATAAGACCCTGATATACGAGCTTTTAAAGCATAGAGACAAGGGTATGTCGCATAAAATTTTGCTAAGCGATAATGAAGCCAAAAAGCAAGCTGATAAGATAATGTCCAGGGTGCAGGCATTGATGAGCCAAAGTGCGGTGTAAAGATTTGGCTCTGTTATAATAAATCATTGACACTTGCTTCGCAAACCCTGTTCGCTCCGCAAAGCGCCGAACATATAGCACGATTTACGCGGTCAGCTACCGCTTCCCTGTAAATCGGCGGCGATAGCGTCGCTTCACAAGGTTTGACTTCGCTTTAAAATCTAAAAATCAATGAGATATTGTAACAGAGCCAAAGATTTATTTGAAATTCAAGCGTGACAAATAACAGTAGCGATCTTGGGCGATGGCTACTGTTTACTTCAATCCTATCTCGTGAACGTTTACAGCTTTTCAAGAAGCAGTTGTTAAGCGTATAAGCTCGAAGTCACAGCAAAAATGGTGTCGTTTCGTGAGATCTGCTTTGGTTTTGTAAATTTACAGCGTATTAAACACCCTATCACCTGCGTCGCCAAGTCCCGGCACGATGTAGTTTTTCTCGTTTAGTCGCTCGTCGATCGCAGCGGTATAGACCTCGACGTCAGGGTAAATTTCACTAAAACGCCTAAGCCCCTCGGGAGCGGCGATGATGGAGATAAATTTGATCTGCTTGATGCCGTTTTCGCGTAAAAATTTGACCGCGTCTATTGCCGTGCCGCCGGTGGCAAACATTGGATCGATGATGATGGCAAGGCGGCTTTTAGCGTCCTTTGGCAGCTTTGCGTAGAAAAACTCCGCCTGCGCGGTTTTTTCATTGCGCTGAAAGCCAAGAAACCCGACACTCGCATCGGGGATGATCGTAAAAACGCTATCGAGCATCCCAAGCGCGGCGCGCAGGATCGGGCAGATCATGACCTTTGTCGCGAGCTTTCGCGCCCTCGTCGTAGCCACGGGGGTCTGCACGCTGATCTCGCGCAGATTTAGATCCCGTGTGGCCTCGAAAATCATCAGGTGGCTTATCTCGTCAACGAGCATGCGAAACTGAAACGGCTGCGTATTTTTATCCCTTAAAATGGCGAGTTTGTGTTCGATCAAGGGGTGCGAGATGAGCCTGACGTTTTTCATTTAAAATCCTTTTGCGAGTTTTGCCGTGTAAGCCGCGATGTCAAAGTCATTTACGCGAGCGACGGCATCCTCGATCGCCGCCTTTGCGACTGCCGGAGCGACTGCGGTTAGCACGCGCTTGTCAAACGGCTTAGGGATTATGTAGTCTTTGCCAAATTTTAGCTCGCTCACGCCAGAAGCCTTTAAAACCTCAGCAGGCACGCTCTCTTTGGCTAAATTTGCCAGCGCGCGCGCCGCCGCCATTTTCATATTTTCGGTGATCTTTTTTGCGCGCACATCAAGCGCCCCGCGGAATATAAACGGAAAGCCAAGTACGTTATTTACTTGATTTGGATAATCACTCCTGCCAGTACCCATCATCACGTCGCTACGCACGGCGACCACGTCTTCCGGGAAGATCTCAGGCACTGGGTTGGCAAGCGCGAAAATAATAGGTTCCGGATTCATCGTTAGCACCATCTCTTTTGTGAGCACTCCGGGCTTGCTAAGACCTAAAAACATATCCGCCCCTTTCATCGCGTCTGCTAGCGTCCTGTCGGCGGTTTTGACGGCGAATTCGACCTTTTCTGGCGTGAGGTCGGTGCGCCCGTTATGGATGACGCCCTTGCTGTCGATCATCACGATATTTTTCGCGCCAAGCGCCTTATACATCTTCGCGCACGCGATACCGGCAGCTCCCGAGCCGCTTACGACGATTTTTATTTTAGCGATGTCCTTGCCTGAAATTTCAAGCGCGTTTATTAGCCCCGCACTCGTTATCATCGCCGTTCCGTGCTGATCGTCGTGCATGACGGGGATATCGACCGCATCTTGCAGCTTTTTTTCGATCTCAAAGCACTTTGGAGCGCGGATGTCCTCTAAATTTATGCCGCCAAAGGTTGGCGCAAGGGCTTTGCAAATTTCAACGATCTTGTCCGCGTCGTGCTCGTCTAGCTCGATGTCAAAGGCATCGACGTTTGCAAATTTTTTAAACAGCACCGCCTTGCCCTCCATTACGGGCTTGCCCGCTACCGCGCCGATGTCGCCAAGCCCCAGCACAGCCGTGCCGTCAGTGATAACGGCGACTAAATTCGCCTTGTTCGTGTATTTGTAGGCTAGCTCGGTGTCTTTGTTTATCTCTCTACAAGGCTCTGCCACACCCGGTGTGTAGGCCATGGATAGGTCTTTTGCGCTCTCGCACGGGGTCTTGACCTTTATCTCGATCTTGCCGCCGATGTGGTAGTTTAGCGCCTCTTCTTTCGTCACGTGTGTCATTTTCTCTCCTTTAAAATATTTTTAATTCTTTGTTTGATCTCTTTGCTACCAAGCACTTCAAGCACCTCAAATATGCTCGGACTCACGCTGCTGCCAGTTAGTGCCACGCGCAAAGCCTGCGCCAAGTCTTTTAGTTTTAGTCCGTTTTGCTCTAAAAATTCGTTCGTGATCTTTTCATATCCCGCCGCGTCTAAATTTAGCGTCAAAATTTCAGCAAATTTAGCCAAAATTTCAAGGCTGGCCGGCGTGATAAATTTAGCATACGCTTTCTCGTCGTATGCGGTAGGTGCGTCGATGATCGCCTTTGCGCTTTGGCTCATCTCGACCAAGGTTTTGGAGCGTTCGCGAAGTGAATTTAGCAGCAGCTCGCCCTTAGGTAACGCTCTAAAATCCACGCCAAATTCCTTCATCTCATCAGCCAGCCTCTCATACGGCAAGGTCTTGATGTAGTGAGCGTTTAGCCAGTCGAGCTTTTGGGCGTTGTAGGTGCTTGATGACTTGTTTATGTCGTGCGGATCGAAGTATTTTAGCATGTCCTCTATGCTAAAAATCTCATCGTCGCCGTGGCTCCAACCAAGCCGCACGAGGAAATTTAAAAGCGCCTCGGGCAAATAACCCATGCGTTTATACTCCATCACGTCAGTCGCGCCGTGGCGTTTGCTAAGCTTCTTGCCGTCCTCGCCGTTTATCATCGCGACGTGGAAAAATTCCGGCTGCTTAAAGCCAAGCGCGTCATAAAGCACGATCTGCTTTGGCGTGTTTGAGAGGTGATCGTCGCCGCGGATCACGTGCGTGACACCCATGAGCGCATCATCGACCACGACCGTGAAGTTATACGTCGGCGTGCCGTCGCTACGAGCGATGATGAAGTCATCGAGGATGTCCTCGACCTTAAATTTTACCTCGCCTTTGATGCCGTCACGTATCAAAATTTCACCGCTTAGCGGGGCTTTGATACGGATCACGGGCTCTATGCCAGCTGGTGGCGTACCGGTAAAATCACGGTAGCGATTGTCGTATTTTGGTCGCTCTTTGCGCGCTTCTTGCTCTTTGCGCAGCTCGTCAAGCTCTTCTTTACTCATATAGCATTTGTAGGCTTTGCCCTCAGCTAGGAGCTTTGCGACGTATTGTTTATAAATTTCAAAGCGGCGCGACTGATACGTGACCTCGCCGTCGTGGTCAAGCTTGCACCACGCAAAGGCTTCTTTTATCGCTTGCGTGGCTTCTTCTGAGTTTCGTTTCAGGTCGGTGTCCTCGATACGAAGCAGGAATTTTCCGCCGTTTGCTCTGGCGTAGAGATAGTTGTAAAGTGCCGTTCTAAGACCGCCGATATGTAAATACCCCGTAGGAGATGGGGCGAATCTGGTGACTAACATTTCGTGCCTTGATTTTATGTTATAATGGCTCAAATTATATTTACAAATTACTTAAATAAAGGTTTTATTATGACAAAAAAGCTCTTTTTCACCGCTAGTGTGTGCACTGCTTTAAATTTATTTTCAGCCCAAATGGTAAACGGGATCGCCGCTATCGTCGAAAACGAACCGATCACACTTTATGAAGTCTATCAGCTAAAAGAACAGCTAAAAACAGATGAGTCGCAGGCGCTGAATTTACTGATCAGAGACCGTCTGGAGCAAGCTCAGATCAAAAATTTAGGCATAAGCGTGACGCCATTTGAAGTAAATGAGCGCATAGACGCGATAGCAAAGCAAAACGGCATGACGAGCACTCAGTTTAGAAGCTCCGTAGAGTCGCAGGGAACGAGCTTTACGGACTTTAAAAACGAAGTCGAAAAAAAGATGCTTCAAGAAAAGCTATATAGAAATATCGCATCAGAAGCCGGTAAAAACGTGACTGACGAGCGTGCAAAGGCGTATTACGAGGCGAACAAGGAGCAGTTTAATATCTTTAACAGCGCCGAGATCGTGCTGTTTAGAGCCGCCAGTATGCAAGAGCTAGAAAATCAAAAGGGCAAACTAAGCCCGCTAAAAGGCGTCCAGGCGCAAAATTTAACGCTTGAGTATCAAAGCACGAACCCGCAGCTAGCCTCGATCATAGCAAATACCGCGATCGGTGACTTCACGCAAATTTTCAAAACACAAGAGGGCTTTGACATGTTTTATGTCAAAAACAAGATCGGCTCGTATACGCCGAGCTTTGATCAGATTAAAGACGAGATAATAAACAGCCTTTATCAAAACGAGCAGCAAAAAACCATGCAGGATTATTTCGATAAGCTCCGCGCAAAAGCAAAGGTACAAATTTTAAGATAAATCGTAGCTAACGTAAATTTCGCCCGCTTTGGCTAAATTTCAGCCAGAGCGGGTCTAAATGTAAATTCTAGTGCCTTGATAGGTAGTTCGTATCGTAGTTGTTGTTTATGAAGTCGGGATTTTCCATCATCGCGATGTGAAAATCACGCGTGGTTTTGATGCCTTGGATGATGAGCTGATCTAATGCGACTTTCATTTTGTGGATCGCTCTGTTTCGATCCTCGTCCCAGACGACTAGCTTTCCTATCATGCTGTCATAAAACGGCGGTATAGAGTAGTCTTGATAGATGTGGCTGTCCATTCGCACGTTGCGACCGCCAGGACAGACGTATTTTGTGATCTTACCGGGGCTTGGCACGAAAGTATTTGGATCCTCTGCAGTGATGCGGCACTCTATCGAGTGTCCTTTTAGCTTTATGCTACTTTGAGCTGGCAGCTTCTCACCTTGCGCGACTCTTATCATCCACTCGATGATGTCAAGTCCGCTCACCATCTCGCTCACGCAGTGTTCGACTTGTAAGCGAGTGTTCATCTCGATGAAGTAAAAGTCTAAATTTTTATCGACTAAAAACTCAAACGTGCCCGCTCCCTCGTAGCCGATAGCTTTTGCCGCTTTTATAGCCGTCTCGTGAAGCCTTTTTCGCGTCTTTTCATCAAGCAATATCGCAGGGCTCTCTTCTATGAGCTTTTGATGTCTGCGCTGCATCGAGCAGTCGCGCTCGCCGATGTGAAGGACGTTGCCGTGGCTGTCGCCGATGATCTGCACCTCGATGTGACGCGGGTTTAGGATATATTTTTCCATATACATCGTGCCGTCGCCAAATGCGCTCATCGCCTCGCTCTCGGCCGACCAAAACGCCTTTTCAAGATCGACTTCTTTCTCGACTACGCGCATGCCTCGACCGCCACCGCCTGCAGCTGCTTTTAAAATGACCGGATAGCCGATCTTTTTAGCTAGATCCTTGGCGACTTTGATGTCTGCTATCGCACCGTCAGAGCCGGGGATTACCGGCACACCGGCACGCTGCATCATTTGCTTGGCCTTGCTTTTATCACTCATCAAAGCCATAGCTTCTACGCTTGGTCCTATAAATTTTAGCTTGTGATGAGAACAAATTTCAACGAAATTTTGATTTTCACTCAAAAAGCCGTATCCCGGAAATATCGCGTCCGCTTCACTTATCTCGGCTGCGCTGATGATGGCCGGGATATTTAGGTAGCTATCACTTGAGCGAGGATTGCCTATGCAGATCGAAGCGTCGGCATATCTAACGTAAAGTGCGTCGGCATCGGCTGTCGAATGCACCACGATGGCTTCTTTACCCATCTCCTTTATCGTTCGCAGCGCTCGAAGAGCAATCTCTCCGCGGTTTGCGATTAAAATTCGCTTTAGCTCCATTAAATTTTCTCCACACCAAATAGTGGCAATCCAAATTCCACCGGCTGTCCGTCGGCTACGAGAGCCTCGGTAATCTGACAGTCAAACTCAGCCTCTATCTCATTCATTATCTTCATAGCTTCGATTATACCGATGATATCGCCCTTTCTGACCCTTTGTCCTACTTTGACAAAGGGTGCTGCACCAGGGCTTGGAGCCATGTAAAACGTGCCTACCATAGGCGATTTGATACTATCTTTTGGAGATTGGCTCGGTTTTGATTCGGTGCTTAAGACGACATTTACCGGAGTCGGAGCGGCGGGCGTAGGGGCTTGCACTACTGGCGCAGGAGCGGGCAGCTCGCAGCAGTCGGCGAATTTCTCAAGCTCTATCTCAAAATCGCCCTCTTTGATGCGAATTTTATTCATCGTCATACTATCAAAGATCTGCATCAGCTCCTTAATATCTTCTTTTTTCATTTAGTTCTCCTAAAATTTTATAAGTAGTTTGGCGTATTGTAGCAAAATTTAGTGAAATTAAAACTTACTTCGCCGCTTTAGCCCTGTCTAAAAAGTTTATAAATCCAAACATAACAACACTCAAAACGACCAAAATCAGGCTCAAGATCAAGGCTCTTTCATTTTGTCCGTCATAAACGGCGTTGAATATCGCAAGCGAAACGGTGTCCGTCTTACCAACGATATTGCCGCCTAGCATGAGCGTGATACCCACCTCGCCAAGCGCCCTTGCGACGGACAATATAAGAGCCGAAAGCACACTTTTAAAAATGAGCGGCAGCATTATGAAAATGGCTATTTCAAAGCGGCTCTTACCAAGGCTAAGACCAGCCTCGATGAGACTTTTTGGGAAGCTTTCGAGCACGCTTTGAACGGGCTTTACCAAAAGCGGCAAGCCCGCTAAAAACGCCGCTATGACAAGAGCATTGAAGCTAAATACGATATTTAGCCCAAGAGCCTTTCCTATAAAGCTGTTTCGCCCCAAAAGATAAAGTAGCAAAAACCCCGTCGCAATGGGCGGAAATACGAGTGGGAACATTACGACGGCCTCTAAAACCGCCTTAAATTTACCTTTATAAAATGCGAGGAAATAAGCTATCGGCAAGCCGATGAAGATAAAAAGCAAAAACGCCACAAATAGCGTCTTTGCACTAAGAAAAAGAGGATGTATCAGCCAGTTTAGATCAACGATCTGCAAAATTTCCCTTTCAAATGCTAGGCGCACTTTTGATCTATTTTAGCCCGAATTTAGCAAAGATCTCTTTTGAACGAGGTGTTTTTAGCTCGTCCAAAAATTTAGCGCAATTAGCATTTTTATCGCAGCTAGCAAGCTTTGCCGCGCTGATGAAAACGGGGCTATAAAGGCTCTCGTCGATGTAGATGACCGAGCCAAATTCGCCCTTTCTAGCCTCCGCCTCGGTCGAGTTGATAAAGCCCGCATCAACTTCGCCGTTTAGCACGTATGTAACGACTTGCAGTACGCCGGCAACGGCTAAAATTTTAGGTGCGAGCTCGCTTTCAAGCTTTGCATTTTTCAAAAATTCCACCGTGCGGATGCCGTAAATCGCCTTTTTAGCATCTGGCATCGCGATCTTGGCTAAATTTTTAAGCTCGCTCGCGTCCTTTATCTGCTTGCCCTTTGGCGTGACGAGCACGAGACCTGCCTTGCCGATGCGCTCGTAACCTTTGATGTCAAGGTCGGTTTTCTTTAAAAACGCCTCGTCACCCACGATGAGCGCCATGTCGCTTTGCTTTGCCTGAGCCGTGATCTGGGCTAAATTTGCAAACGCGCCCTCGACATTCACGCCATCTTTTTTGAGATTTTCGATGACCGCGGTCACGGGCTTTTTAAAACCACCGCCAGCACCGACTAGAAGGCTATCCGCACCAAAAACAAATACCGCTGCCAGCGATAAAAACAATAACTTTTTCATTGTCCCTCCTAAATAGAATTTGGCTTTAATGGTATAAAATATATTATTATATATTGATAAATTTAGGAATTTTAAGTGCAAAATTTGCAAAATAAAAATATCACATAGAAATAAAAGATAGTAGCGCACGTAGAGTAAAATTTATGCTTAAATTTAAATTATGCTATAATCGCTTAAATTTAATTAAGGATAAAAAATGGGGCTAAAAAGCGACAGGTGGATACGCGAAAAGAGTTTGAATGAGCAAATGATTGTGCCCTTTTGCGAGGAACAAGTCGGGCGCGGGGTCGTGAGCTACGGCGTAAGCAGCTACGGATACGACATCCGCGTGGGAAACGAGTTTAAAATTTTTACAAACGTAGGCGGAACGGTCGTCGATCCCAAGAATTTCGACGAGAGAAATGTAGTCGATTTCGTCGGGGATGTCTGTATCGTGCCGCCAAATTCCTTTGCTCTCGCGCGCACGGTAGAGTATTTTAATATGCCTGATAATGTGCTTGCTATCTGCCTTGGCAAAAGTACATACGCGCGCTGCGGCATCATCGTAAATGTAACTCCGTTTGAGCCAGGATTTAAGGGACATATCACGATCGAGATCTCAAACACGACGCCACTGCCGGCTAAAATTTATGCAAATGAGGGTATAGCGCAAGTGCTGTTTATCGAGGGTGACGAGCCTTGCGAGGTGACGTATGCCGACAAAAAGGGCAAATATCAAGCGCAAGAAGGGATAACACTGCCGAGGATATTAAAGTAAATTTATGGCATAAAATTTGCTTTATGGCATAAAATTTAATAATCAAAAAGGGGTAAATATGGCAAGAGATAATGATGATATCAGGCTTGGCGGTCTTAGTAAAATAGCCAAAGAAGAAAAAAAAGAAATCGAATTTAAGGGCATAGCAAATCCAATATTTGAAAAAAATTTGAATGCCCTATTTCAACAAGACGAAATTTTAGCTGCAAGATTATTTAGTCTCTCATCCCAGGACAAATATGAGGTTTTTCAGGGAAGCGATATAATCGATATAAACATCATCAACAAAAAAACTTTTAAATATATCTACGAAAACCCCGTTAAGGATATTGAAAATTTATTAGAAGAAACGCAAAGAAAATATAAAAGATACCCTGCACTATTTTTTTACGGACTAGGAAACGGTATTTTTTACAAAGCGATATTAAAAAACGAAACACACAAAAGAATCATCGTAATAGAGCCAGACTTAGAGATCATATATATAGTTTTAAATTTGATCGATTTTGCAGATGATTTAGCAAAAGAGCGACTGATTTTATTTTATTCGGAATTTACCACATATACACAGTTTTACTATCTTATTACTAAGCTTGATCTAAGTATGTATGCAAAAACTTACAACCTGATAATCCACACTAAATTTTACGACGACTTTGCGGATGATTACACTAGGATAAACAAAGATATAACCAAGGCATTTTCTCACATGGCCGTTTCTCATGGCAACAGCATAGATGACCTTTTGATAGGAGTCAGGCAGCATATCGAAAATTTACCAAAGATGCTCACAAACTACTGCTATACAGACTTAGTTAAAAAGAGGCACGGATTAATGGATACTGCCGTCATCGTCTCTACTGGACCAAGCCTTGATAAGCAGCTTGAAACTCTCAAAAAATTTGCTCCCTTTGTGAGCATAATAAGCGTCGATGCCTCATATCCGATACTTGCAAGAAACGGCATAAAGCCTGACTACGTGACCTCGATCGAGCGAATGATCCCGACATCGACATTTTTTGAGAAAAAACACCCAAAAATCGACAAAGATATACACTTCGTAGTAGCATCAGTAACACATAAACAAACTATAAAAAATATCTTACCGCGCCGTTTAGTTTTAACGATGCGTCCGCAAAACGAAGAGATGATGTATGGACTTAAAAGATACGGTTATTTAGGTGTAGGGCATAGCTGCGCAAATATGGGGTATCAGCTAGCTTACGCACTGGGGCATAAAAATATCGTATTCATTGGTCAAGATCTTGCCTTTGGCAAGGATGGTGCCAGCCACGCAAAAGGTCATACCATAATGCAGCCAGATGAAAATTTATACACGACCGCTTATGGTGGCGAAGGAGAAGTGCGCACGACATATGTTTGGACGATCTTTAAAAATCAATTTGAAAACGATATCGAAGAGGCTAAAAGGGAAGACATAACTTCTTACAACTGCACAGAGGGTGGCGCCAGGATAAACGGTGCTATCGAACGTCCATTTTTAGAAGTAATGAACGAACTTTGCAAAGATAAGGTAGCCAAAAGACTCCCAAATATCCCAAAAACTAGCGACAAACAATCAAGCAAAGATATGCTAAAAGCCTATAAAACCATACAAGATAAAATTTCAGTTCAAACTCTAGTTAAGAATAAGATCGAACACACCTTCTTAGAAGTCGTGCCTAAAATAGACGAGATATTAAAAATTCGCAACGAAGGTAAAGTAAGTGAAAAACTTTTTTCGAGGCTTTTAAAGATAATAAAAACTATCGACAAAACAAAAGATTTCATCACGAGAAAAAAATATAAGCCTTACATAGAACATATCTTTCAAATCTCAGTCTTTTATCAAGAGCTTGAACTCGCCAAAATTTCCGTCGCTCCAAGCGATACTAAACTAGAAAAGGTAAATAAGCTAATAGAATGGGCTGAATTTCACAAATATTGGCTATTTTCCGCAGCCGGTGGGTTTGAAGCAGATATTCAAACTACGAAAAAAGCTGCCAAAAATCTCATAAATGAGCTTAAAAAACGTGGAATTTTGCCACAGAAGAAAAAATAATGGAAATTTTAGATTTAATAGGTAGGAAAAAAGAGCTTTTTGAAGATGATATAGCATTTTTTGAAGACAAGTTACGTGAAGTCATCGCAAATTCTAGCTTCTTAGTCATCGGTGCAGCAGGCTCCATAGGCTCTGCCGTGACTAAAGAAATTTTTAAAAGAGAGCCCAAAAAACTCTACGCAGTCGATATATCAGAAAATAATCTAGTCGAACTCGTAAGAGATATAAGAAGCGAATTTGGCTACATCAAGGGCGAATTCAAAACATTTGCGATAGATATTAAAAGTCATGAATTTGATGCTATGCTAGCTCAAAATAATATTGACTATATTTTAAATTTATCAGCGCTTAAACACGTAAGAAGTGAAAAAGATCCTTTCACACTCATGCGAATGATCGAAACAAATATATTTAATACCGACAAAACATTAAAACAAGCTATTGAAAAAGGCAGCAAAAAATACTTTTGTGTCAGTACCGATAAAGCCGCAAATCCTGTAAATTTAATGGGTGCAAGCAAAAGGATAATGGAAATGTTTGCTATAAGACGTTCAAAAGACATCGACGTATCTATGGCTCGCTTTGCTAATGTAGCATTTAGCGACGGTTCGCTACTTTTTGGATTTAAAAAACGTATCGAAAAAGCCCAGCCCATAGTCGCTCCAAACGATGTGAAAAGATATTTCGTAACACCAAAAGAAAGTGGTGAGCTTTGCCTTATGAGCTGTATATTTGGCGAAAATAGAGATATATTTTTTCCAAAACTAGATGAAAAGCTACATCTCATGACTTTTAGCGAGATAGCACAAAGGTATCTAAAAAGCTTAGGTTTCGAGCCATTTTTATGTGAAAGTGAAGACGAAGCTAGAAAGCTATCCAAAAATTTGCCCAAAAAAGGTCTTTATCCTTGTCTTTTTACCCCTAGCGATACGACCGGCGAGAAAGATTTTGAAGAATTTTTTATGCAAGGAGAGCAGCTTGATCTAAATAAATTTCAAAGTATAGGCATCATTAAAAACAAGATGACTATCGAAAGTAAGAAACTAGACGAATTTGAAATCAACATAAAAGCCATGCAAAATGGCTTAAAATGGCAAAAAGAAGATATATTAAAAGAGTTTTTTAAGCTGATCCCTGATTTTACGCATAAAGAAAAGAGAAAATATTTAGATGAAAAAATGTGATTTTAACGAAATTTTGGACTTTATCAAGCAAACATTTGGCAAAGATAAAGTCCCGCTTCATGAGCCCAAATTTATTGGCAACGAAAAAAAATATTTAACAGACTGCATCGACAGCGGTTTTGTTTCAAGCGTAGGCAAATATGTAAATGAATTTGAAAGCAAATTTGCCAAAATAGTAAATTCAAAATTTGCAGTAGCCACGAGCAACGCCACTTCTGCACTACATGTGGCACTCAAACTGGGCGGAGTTGGCTTAAATGACGAGGTCATAACCCAGCCATTAACCTTCATAGCAACTTGCAACGCTATAAGCTATCTAAATGCAAAGCCTATTTTTATTGATGTTGATTTAGACACATTGGGACTTAGCCCCACTTCGCTACAAAATTTTTTAGATAAAAACTGCGAGATAGCAGATGGCTTTTGCATAAATAAAACAAGCGGAAAGATCGTAAAAGCATGCCTGCCAATGCATACATTCGGACTTCCTTGCCGCATATCCGAGATAAAAGAAATTTGCGATACTTGGCATATAAATTTGATCGAAGATGCAGCCGAAAGCCTAGGAAGCTATTATAAAGGTAAGCACACAGGCACATTTGGCAAACTGGGCGCATTTAGCTTCAATGGCAACAAAATAGTCACGAGCGGTGGGGGAGGCGTGATCGTGACAGACGATGAAGCTTTGGCAAAAAGAGCCAAACATATCACGACCACGGCAAAAATGCCACATCCTTACGAATACGTTCATGACGAGATCGGCTTTAACTACCGTATGCCAAATTTAAATGCCGCCCTGCTCATAGCCCAGCTTGAAAATTTAGAAATATTTTTAAAAAGCAAGCGTGAGCTATCGCAAATTTATAGCGAATTTTTCGCCAAATTTGACGATATTAAATTTATAAATGAGCCATCAAATTCTCATTCAAATTTTTGGTTGAATGCTATTTTGCTTGAAAACAAAGACAAAAGAGACGAATTTTTAAAGCTAAGCAACGAAAATGGAGTTTGCACCCGCCCTATTTGGAGGCTTATGAGTGAGCTTGATATGTTCAAAGATTGCCAAAAGGACGAGCTGAAAAACGCTAAATTTTTAAGCGACAGGATAGTAAATATCCCAAGCAGCGCGAGAATATAAATGCAAGATATCGTTTTAGTAGGGGGCGGAGGGCATTGTAAAAGCGTCATAGACGTGATAGAGCTTGAAAATAAATTTAAAATTTTAGGCATCATAGATACGGCGGAAAATGTCGGAAAAAAGATATTTGATTAGGAGAGTACGAGCATGATGATAGATATAAAAGCAAACAAACTATATATAATCGGTACTGGCGGGTTTGCTTCAGAAGTTACGGAGTATATTTTAGATATAGGATATCAGATAGATGGGTATTTTGATATAGACGATACAAATCACAAATATTATGGATATGATGCACCATATTTATGAAATGAGGTAGATTTTATGTTTAAGCGAGGCGATAATATTGTCATAGCCATATCTGATTATAAAATTAGAAAACGTATATATACCAATCTTAAAGGTAAGGGGTTAAATTTTCCAAATATTATTCACAAAAATACATTCATCTCACAATCATCCATTATCGGAGACGGTGCTATTTTATGTCCATTTGTGTCTATAACTTCAAATGCCAAGATAGGTAATAATTTTCAAGCAAATATATATAGCTACGTGGCGCATGATTGTATCATAGGTGATAATGTAACTTTTGCGCCCAGCGTTAAATGCAATGGCAATGTTATAGTCAAAGATAATGTTTATATGGGAACCGGCACTATTATCTATCAGGGCAAAAAAGATGAGCCGCTAGTCATAGGAGAAAGTGTCGTTATAGCAGCAGGTTCTGTCGTTACCAAAAATATACCAGATGGTATGAAAGTTTTTGGTAATCCAGCTATTGAATTTACAAGAGATAATATAAAAAGGAGAATGTAATGGGTCTCTTTTTCTTAAATACTTTACTAGAAGCCATAAAAATATGAAAAAAGTATTTATAATCGCAGAAGCCGGAGTTAATCACAATGGAAGCATCGAACTAGCCAAAAAGCTCATAGACATCGCCGTAAAAGCCGGCGTGGATGCGGTAAAATTTCAGACATTTAAAACCGAGCTTTGTATCTCAAAAAATGCCGATAAAGCCGAGTATCAAAAAAAGACGACTGACACGAACGAAACCCAGTTTGAGATGATAAAAAAGCTTGAACTAAACCAAAGGGCGCACGAAGAGCTTTTGGCATATTGCGATAAAAAAAATATCACGTTTTTATCAACACCGTTTGATAGTGAAAGCATCAAACTTTTGGATAAACTTGGGTTAAAAATATTTAAAATCCCAAGCGGAGAGATTACAAATTTACCCTATCTAAAGCAGATCGCAAAGCTTGATAAAAATATTATCTTATCCACAGGTATGGCAAATTTAGCAGAGATAGAACAAGCTATAAATGTCTTGATTTCAAACGGTACGAAACGGCAAAATATCAGCTTGCTTCACGCAAATACCCAGTATCCTACACCGATGCAAGACGTAAATTTAAACGCTATGAAAACCATGCAAGAAGCCTTTAAGCTACTGGTTGGATATAGCGATCATACGCTTGGTATCGAGGTGCCTATCGCCGCAGTCGCCATGGGAGCAACGATAATAGAAAAGCATTTCACTCTTGATAAAACGATGTCAGGACCCGATCACAAAGCAAGCCTTGAGCCAAATGAGCTAATCAGCATGGTAAAGGCGATACGAAACATAGAACTTGCGCTTGGCGACGGTATAAAAAAAGCAAGCAAAAGCGAGAGTGAAAATATCAAGATAGCAAGAAAATCGATAGTCGCAAACTCACCTATAAAAAAAGGTGAAATTTTTAGCGAAAAAAATCTCGCCGTAAAACGCCCTGGAAGTGGCATAAGCCCTATGCGGTGGGACGAAGTTATAGGACAAAGAGCACAAAAAGACTACAAAGAAGATGAACTGATATGAGAAAAATTTGCGTCGTAACAGGGACAAGGGCTGAATACGGACTGCTTCATCCGCTTTTAAAAGCCGTGCAAGAAGAGGCAAATCTAAAACTTCAACTGATCGTCACGGGCATGCACCTAAGCCCTGAATTTGGGCTTACTTATAAAGAAATCCAAAAAGATTTTAAGATAGATAAAAAAATAGAGATGCTTTTAAGCTCAGATACCGCAGTCGGAATTTCAAAATCTATGGGGCTAGCACAAATAGGATTTAGCGATGCTTATGACGAGTTAAAGCCTGACATAGTAGTGCTTCTTGGCGATAGGTATGAAATTTTTGCTGCTGCGAGTGCTGCGATGATAGCGCAGATACCTATCGCTCATCTTTACGGCGGAGAGACGACGCAAGGAGCGTTTGACGAGTCTATACGCCACAGCATCACAAAGATGAGTCATATTCATTTCGTATCGGCAGACGAATATAAAAACCGAGTCATCCAGCTTGGCGAAAACCCAAAATTTGTATTCAATGTCGGCGCACTTGGTGTAGAAAATATAAAAAAGCTAAATTTTATGTCACGTGATGAATTTGAAAAATTTATAAATTTCAAACTAAATAAAAAAAATATCATCGTCACATTTCATCCGGTCACACTCGAAAATGCTACCGCGAAAGCTCAATTTGACGAAATTTTAAGCGCGATAAACGAACTAAAAGATACAAATATCATTTTTACAAAGGCAAACTCCGATACGGACGGCAGGATAATAAACAAGATGATAGACGATTACGTCAAAAAAAATGCCGATAGATCCGTCGCATTCACATCTATGGGGCAAACTGGATATTTAAATGCTTTAAAATTTGTAGATGTCGTAGTGGGGAATAGCTCAAGCGGCATCATGGAAGCCCCAAGCTTCAAAAAAGCGACGATAGACATAGGTGACAGACAAAAGGGGCGCATAAAAGCAAATAGCGTGATAGAGTGCGAGCCTATAAAAAATGAAATTTTAAAAGCTTTCAAAAAAGCCTACTCAAAAGAGTTTCAAAAAAATTTAAAAAGCATATCAAATCCTTACGAGAACGGCAACACGAGCAGTAAAATAGTAAAAATTTTAAAAGAGATAAATTTAGACGGCATTTTAAAAAAGAAATTTTACGATATAAAGGGAATTTCATGAAAACTATCGACAAAGTCAAGCTTGATATAAACTCGACCATAAAGCAAGCGCTACAAATCATACAAAACGGTGCTTTGCAAATCGCGCTGGTCGTAGATAAAGATGACAAACTAATAGGCACAATAACCGACGGCGATATAAGGCGCGGTCTGCTTAGCGGGCTTGATCTAAACAGTAAGATAGAAAGCATCGTCTTTAAAAACCCGACCGTTGCCAACATCGGCGATACGAAAGATGAAATTTTAAAACTAGCCCTCGCAAAAAAGCTCCACAAAATCCCGGTAGTCGATGAAAACGGCGTGCTAGTAGGCATCCAAGAGATAGAAAATATCTTGATGCCGACTACAAAGCCAAACGCAGTCGTTTTGATGGTAGGCGGGCTTGGCACCAGGCTTCGCCCACTGACTGAAAATACTCCAAAGCCGATGCTAAAAGTAGGTGATAAGCCGATACTTCAAACGATAGTGGAGAGATTCGCCGAGTATGGTTACACAGATATAAAAATGTGCGTAAATTTCAATGCCAAGGTCATTCAAAACTATTTTGGAGATGGGGGCAAATTTGGCGTAAATATAGAATACATCTTAGAATCAAAAAGAATGGGCACAGCCGGTGCGCTAAGCCTGCTTAAAAAGACCCCTAGCGAGCCATTTTTCGTGATGAACGGCGATCTTCTTACTAATGTAAATTTTGAGCACATCCTAAACTATCATCTAGCAAATGACGCCACAGCCACGATGTGCGTGAGAGAGTATGACTATCAAGTGCCTTATGGCGTAGTAAAAGTAAATGACAACAAAATCACATCCATCACCGAAAAACCTATCCACAAATTTTTTGTGAGTGCCGGCATCTATATGCTCTCACCAGATATTTTAAACCTCATCCCAAAAGACGAATACTACGATATGCCAATGCTCTTTGACGCCCTGATAAAAAGCGGCAAAAACACGATCTCTTTCCCACTTCACGAATACTGGATCGATATAGGCAGGATCGAAGAGTATCAAAAGGCAAACGAAGAATACGCAAAGATATTTTGATGAAAGCTTTGGTTGTAGGTTATGGCTCGATCGGCAAAAGACACTGCGAGGTCTTAGAAAATTTAGACTTCATATCGTCTGTTTCGTTGGTCACAAGCCAAGAAGTCAGGGATAAAATTTGTTATAAAAACCTTCAAAGTGTGCCAAATTTATCTCAGTTTGGTTATTTCATCATCGCGACACCTACTTTTTTACATCTTGAAAATTTAAAATTTTTAGACGAAAGAGTAAAAGGCAAGATCATATTTTGTGAAAAGCCGCTTTTTGAAACGGCACATAAATTTACCCCGCAAAATAATAAAATTTTCGTAGGCTATGTATTGCGTTTTCATCCGCTTTTACAAAAGCTAAAAGAGCTTTTGGCAAATGAGAAAATTTTATTTATAAACGCAAGCTGCGGGCAGTATCTGCCGACTTGGCGAAACGACGACTACAAGCTATCTTACAGCGCAGATAAACTCAAAGGCGGCGGAGTGCTACTTGATCTAAGCCACGAGATAGACTACACGACGTGGCTTGGCGGGAAGCTAAACCGGATAAAAAGCTTTAAAGGTAAAATTTCAGACCTTGAGATAACAAGCGACGATCTGTGCGTCATTTTAGGCAAAAACCAAAGCGGCGCTATCGTAAATATAAGCATCGATTACATAAGCAAAATTTCTCGTCGCGAGCTTTTGGTAGAGTGTGAAAATTCTACTTTCAGGCTTGATTTTATAGCGAACAAACTGGTAAAAAAAGATAAATTCGATAGCGAGGAGATATTTCAGACGCCAAATTTACAGCGAAATGAGCTTTTTGTAAAGATGCACGAGGATATTTTTAAAGAGCAAAAATTTATATGCAAATTTAACGAAGGGCTAGAAACGATGGAAACTATTTTTAAAATTCAAAGGCAAAACAATGAGTGAAATTTTATGCACGATATGTGCAAGAGGCGGCAGCAAGGGCGTAAAAGGTAAAAATATAAAAGAGCTTTGCGGCAAACCGCTCATCGCATACACAATTGAGCAAGCTCTCGCTTCAAATTTATTTCGCCATATCGTCGTGAGCACCGATAGCGACTTGATAGCTGATATTGCAGTCAAATTTGGTGCTGAGGTATTTTTCAAGCGAGATACTGCGATGGCAAGCGATACGGCAGGCAAACTAGACGTGATAAAAGACGCTTTTAAAAGAAGCGAAGCGCATTATAATCAAAAATTTGACTACGAGATCGACCTTGACGCAACTGCTCCACTTCGTGACGTTAGCGACATCAAAAACGCGTTCGAGCAATTTATCGCAAACGATAATGACAATCTGATAACGGCTATGCCAAGTAGAAGAAGTCCTTATTTTAATCTCGTTGAGATCAGCCAAAACGGCGAAGTCAGACTGTCAAAACAGCTTCAAAACCCAGTCCTAAGAAGGCAAGACGCACCAAAGACTTACGATATGAACGCGTCGATTTATATCTGGAAGCGTGAAATTTTACTAAATGAAAATTCTATATTTTTGCCTAAAACCGGACTTTATATCATGCTGGAGGAGCGCTCTATCGACATCGATAGCGAGCTTGATTTTAAATTCGTAGAATCCATCTTAAAGGAAAGAAATGCTTAAAGATAAAGTAGTACTCGTAAGCGGAGGCGCAGGTCTCATAGGAAAGGAATTCATAAAAGCCATAGCTAAAAACGGCGCAACTGCGATAATAGCCGATATAGATGAAAACATAGGACTGCAAACCAAGCAAAATTTACAAAAAGAGCCAGGTAGCGCGAGCATAGACTTCATAAAGCTTGACATAACCTCAG
Source organism: Campylobacter curvus (assembly GCF_013372125.1). Taxonomy (NCBI): domain Bacteria; kingdom Pseudomonadati; phylum Campylobacterota; class Epsilonproteobacteria; order Campylobacterales; family Campylobacteraceae; genus Campylobacter; species Campylobacter curvus. Next base: position 1,693,864 of record NZ_CP053826.1, read on the forward strand.
CCGACTCTCTTGAAGCGTGCATTGAGCATATCAGCAAGAAATACGGCAAGATAGACGCTCTTGTAAATTCAGCCTATCCTAGGAACAAAAACTACGGCAGACATTTTTTCGATGTGAAATTTGATGATTTCGTTGAAAATTTAGGCTTAAATTTAGGCGGATATTTTTTAAGCTCGAAGCATTTCGCTAAATTTTTCCAGACTCAAAAATACGGCAACATCATAAACATAAGCTCGATCTACGGAGTCATCGCACCGAAATTTGAAGTTTATGACGATACGCCGATGACTATGCCGGTCGAATATGCCGCGATAAAATCAGGTCTTATCCATCTTACAAAATACATGGCAAAATATTTCAAAGGTCAAAATATCAGAGTAAATGCCATAAGCCCGGGCGGGATATTCGATCATCAAAATGAAATTTTTCTAAAAAATTATAAAGCTCAATGCCTAAACAAGGGCATGCTTGACCCGTGCGACTTAACGGGTGCGTTGATATTTTTATTGAGCAATGCTAGTTTATACGTAAATGGTCAAAATATCATAGTAGATGACGGATTTTGTTTATAGAATTTAGGTGACTTTCACTACTTAGTCTCTGTAAGAGTAACAAATTTTATTGATTTGGAGCAGGTCAAGAATTTGGATTTTTTAGTCCTATTAAATTATCGATATTTTTATTTTATAAATAAAGCCTAAAGCTAAATTTCAAAGCCTTTGCTTTTTAAATCTTGGATTAAATTTTATCTCATCTACGAATTCTATCTTTGCAGGAACTTTGAATTTATCGAGTTTTGATATACAATGTCTCAAGATTTCAGATTTTGAAATTTCTTTATTCAAAACGATTTTTGCGACGACCATTTGTCCGATTATCGTGGATTTTTCTGCCGATACCATCACGTCTTTTACGGCATCAAGCTCAAATATCACACTTTCCACCTCAGATGGGAGTACCTTTTGTCCACCGACATTTATGACCTCTTTTGAACGCCCTATTATTTTTATACCCCCATCTTCTCCAAGCTGTACCAGATCGCCAGTCTTAAACCAACCATCATCAGTAAAACTATCCATAGGAGCATTCAAGTAGCCCACTATCTGCGTTTTCGAGCGTAGCCAGAGCTCGTTATCTACGATTTTGTATTCGAGGTCTTTATCATCTATTTTCATAAAGGTAGAATCTTTTGAGCTGGTACTTGCGATACCAGTTTCACTCGTACCAAATGTTTGTAGGAATTTGACCTTAGGAAACTGGGTCTTTAACCGTTCTAGCAAGCTCTCACTCATCGTTTCTGTGCCATAAGTGATCATCCGAAGTGCACTCAGATCATATCTTTTGTGCGCACCGCTCATAAGTATCAAATTTAAAAATGTCGGCGAGCTTGGTAAAATCATTATTCTATGATCTTGCAAAAGCTTGCAAATTTCGTCTGGATCTCTATTCCTTGCTATGATGGCGGTCGAGCCTATCGACAAGATGTTTAAAAGCGTATTTATACCGCCAATATGATCAAACATCAAAAACACAAGCATATTGAGACTCTTTTGCCTTTTACCATCATAGTGTCTCATCAAAATATCAAGGTCATGCACCATTGCCTTTGGTTTACCAGTACTACCACTTGAAAACAGCACCAGTCCCGCGTGGTTTTCTCGCTTTAATTTTTCTATCATTTCATGAGTTTCATTGCACTCTAAATTTACTAGCCTAAGCCCATCATCAGGTGCTATACTAAATTCGCAAAATGCTTCATCCAAGCGACTCTGTATCTCTTCTTTTACAGTATTCGTTATAGGCACGATAATATTATGGTTTTCATAAAGCGCAAAAAATGATGCGATACTTAAAAAGCTATAATCTCCCAAAATAGCTACGACCTTATTTTTTATACATTTTAAAATTCCGCCTTTGAGCTCTTTTATCTTATCATGAAGCTGGCTATAAGTATAAGTGATACCGTCATAAACGATAGCCTGCTTTTGCCCAAATTCTAAAATTTTATCACTCATCTTATCTCCTAGTTGGTGATACCGCCAAGATATATGATTTGTGCGGTCACGAAATCGCTCTTTTCATCAATGAAAAAGTCGATGACATTTTTCACATCATCAAATTCACCAAATCTTTTTATAGCCTGCTTTTGCAAAAGCTCATTTATCTTATTTTCTGGAACGGCTTTGATGAGATCTGTTTTGATCGGTGTTGGGGCGATGGCATTTACTGTTATGCCAAAGCTAGCGAGCTCCTTTGCACTCACTTTCGTGATACTCTCTATGGCCGCTTTACTAGCTGCGTATACCGCCTCACCTTCTAAATTTAAAGGAGCTGCGATAGTAGAAAAATTTACGATACGAAAGTGATTTTGTTTTGCTGATTTTGCCTTTAGACTCATCACTTTCGCAACTTCTCGCAAAAATAAGAATGTTCCTTTTAAATTTGTATCTAAAACCCTATCCATACTTGAAGTTGGTGTCGTCAGGATATGATTCATCGATGCGATGCCTGCGTTATTTATCAACACATCTATACCGTCAAATTCTCGCTTCACGGCTCTTACCATATCCACGACTGCACTCTCGTCGCCGATATCAAGGCTAAAATGACGATAGTTTTCATCCTTTATCCCGCTTTGTCCGTGTGAGCATCCTGCAACCACAAAGCCTTTTTCAAGATAATGCGAGCAAAGCTCTTTGCCGATACCTTTGCTCGTGCCGGTTATCATAACGACTCTACTCATCCAACATCTCTTTGATAAATTTTTCAAGGCTTTTTACATCTCTAAAAGGTGACACGCGCATACTCATCGCTTTTTCATTAGCTATGACGATATCTTTGTTTAAATTTGATGAGATCTTGTCTTCAAGTTCACTGATAAACACTACAAGTCCCAAAGAATCAAGCAGTGCATCGCTACCAAATATCTTAGTATCCTCGTTTATGTCGCTAAATTTTATATCGTAATCTTCGCAAGTTTGCCTCAGTGTGGACATGATCAACTCTTGTAAATTTTGCATTTTCACTCCTTTACTTTAATATCAAAATTCTTTGAAATTTTTAAAATATTTTGCATTATTTTTATCTTTTATTTCTGATGAGTAAAATTTGAAGCGTCTCGTCATCTAAAAGCCTACACCTTCCTCATATCGATTTAAAGCATTGTAGCTAATAATAATAAAACTTACGCTAAAATCAGCCAAATTTAAAGCAAAAGAAAATAAATTAAAATCCTAAATTTCAACACTGCAAAAAATAAGGTATTCATTATCGCCAAGCTCTAGACAAACCAAAGTAGCGAATCGCGCGGATACGGACGTAAAAAGTTACAAACCTACATGCTTGTTAACTGTTTTATATATAAATTTCAATAGACAAAACAAGAGGAATTTCGTAGAAATAAAAAAGGCTAAGGTGACTTTCGCCGACCTTAGCCCTGAGTTTAACACCTTTGCGTAAGGGGCGGAAAGCCCGCCAACCCGCAATGCACTAACTAAATTATTGAAGTAGTTTCAAGACGTTTTGTTGAACGCTGTTTGCTTGGCTCATAGCATAAGCACCTGATTGAGCTAGGATATTATGCTTAGAGAAGTTTGCTGACTCGCTAGCGAAGTCAACGTCTCTGATTTGAGATTCTGCTGATTTTACGTTAACTTGAGTAACAGTTATGTTATTTACTGTTGCTTGGAGCTGATTTTGAACAGAACCAAGGTCAGAGCGAACTAGATCAAGTGTTTTTTGAGCTGACTCAGCTATACTCATTACCGCCATAGCGCCGCGTAGTGTCATGACACCTGCTGATTGATTAACAGAAAGGGCTTTACTCATTCTTTGGAAGCCCATAGCGGTAGCTAGATTTTTATCTATTTGACCGCGAACATCTCTTAGAGATACTGATTGTTGCGCGCCGCCATTGACAGAGAATGCTATCGAAAGTTTTGTATTACCGCCGCCTACCATTTTGATATCGCGTCCGTCAAGGCGAACTAGGTTCAATCTACCGACAAAGCCCGCTGTTAATGATGAGCCACCAGCAGCTTTACCTTTGCCACCAAGACCTAAGCTTATTTTATCACCCGTTACTTGTATAGCCCGACCATCACGGCTAGTAAGCACCATTTTACCGCTTTCTGCATCGACAGAGGCCTCTACACCTGTTTGATCTTTTACAGAGTTGATAGCATTTACCAAAGCGCCGTTGCTGTCGTTTGCTTTGACTTCAAGATCACCGATCTTTACGCCGTTGATGGTAAGGCTCTTTATTTGTCCGCCAGCTATAGCACCTTCAGCTTTCCATGTTACATCATAAGTAGCGCGAACACCGGTTTTATCAGCTACTTTGTTGATATTTTCAGCTAAAGCACCAATACCTTTACCGATACCTGTTGAGATAGTAGCACCTGTAACGCCGACATCATTTACGCCATCTACGTTTAAGAATTTAAGATTTACATCACCCATAGCCGTTAAAAGCTTTGAGCTCTCAAATCTTGTCAGACCGATCTTATCAGATGTAGTCGCACCAATACTTGCTTTAACTGTTTGGTTTGAGTAAGCACCGATTTGGAATTCTTTGTTAGAGAATGTTCCGTTTAGGAGTTGTTGTCCATTGAAAGACGTAGTGTTACCGATGTTATCAAGCTCCTCCATCAAGCGAACGATGTCAGCTTGAAGTGCTTGACGTGATTGAGTAGTTTGTCCGTCTTGGGCTGATTGAGTAGCTTTAACTTTGATAGTGTCAAGAATTTTAAGCTGCTCGTCCATAGCCTTGTCAGCTACTTGGATGATACCGATAGCGTCGTTACCATTTGCGATAGCTTGACCAAGAGCGCTTGCTTGTGAGCGAAGGCTATCAGCGATAGATAGACCAGATGCGTCATCAGCGGCTGTTTGGATACGAAGACCTGAAGAAAGTTTGTTTAGAGACTTTGATAGGTCAGTGTTGTTGCTAACTGCGTTAGCGTGTGTGTTGAGGGCGTTTACGTTAGTGTTAATACGAAAACTCATTTTAAATCCTTTTAGTTTTTAGTTACGACTTCTTGTCGCACAAAAACTATATCGGAAGCTTTCAAAAAAACTTTAGAGCTAAAAAGAAAAAATTTTAAAAATTTTATGACTACCCTAAATTTTCCTTTTCATTATTGTAATATCAGATTTTTTTGTTACAATTACGCCAAAAATTTTAAAAGGCTACGGATGAAAGATCTAATCATTGTAGAGTCGCCTGCAAAAGCACGAACTATAAAAAATTTCCTAAGTAAAAACTACGATGTCATCGCATCTAAAGGGCACATAAGAGACCTGCCCAAAACCAGCTTTGGCATAAAGATCGAGGATGAGAAATTCACGCCAGAATACCGCGTGAGCCTGGATCATTCAAAGATAGTAAAAGAGATAAAAGAGCTCGCCAAGGGTGCAAACGAAATTTACCTCGCGACCGATGAGGATAGAGAGGGCGAGGCGATAGCATTTCACATCGCAAATGCTATCGGTAAAGAGGTCTCCGCGCTGCCTCGCATAGTCTTTCACGAGATAACAAAGACCGCCATCGACAATGCCTTAAAACATCCGCGAAAGATCGATATGAACAGCGTAAATGCGCAGCAAGCGCGTAGATTGCTCGATCGTATCGTAGGCTACAAGCTAAGCCCCCTTTTAAATTTAAAGATACAAAAGGGCCTAAGCGCAGGACGCGTGCAAAGTGCCGCACTCAAGATCATCGTCGATCGTGAGCGCGAGATCAGGGCGTTTAAACCGGTCGAGTATTACAGTATCGATACGAAATTTAAGACCGATCTTGACGCCGAGCTGATAAAATTTGAAGGCAAAAAGATAGAAAAGCTCACTATCACGAACGCCGATCGCGCCAAATACATCGTAGACGCCCTAAAAAACGAGAAATTTAGCGTCCGCGAGATAGAGAGCAAGGATAGAAAGATCCAGCCAAGCCCGCCATTTATGACCTCTACGCTTCAACAAAGCGCCTCAAACCGCCTAGGCTTTAGCCCTAAAAAGACGATGATGCTGGCTCAAACGCTTTATGAGGGCGTGCAGACGCACGAGGGCTTCATGGGCGCGATAACGTATATGAGAACGGACAGTCTAAATTTAGCCAAAGAGGCTATCGAGGCCGCGCGCGAGCTGATAAAAAGCGAGTTTGGCAAAGACTATCTGCCGCCAAAAGCCGTGCACTACGCCACTAGCTCAAAAGGCGCGCAAGAAGCGCACGAGGCCATACGCCCGACAAATCTAAATTTCACGCCCGAGATCGCGGCGAAATTTCTACAAAAAGACGAGCTGCGCCTTTATACTTTGATATACAATAGATTTTTAGCATGTCAGATGAGCGCATGCGTGAGCCAAACGCAAAATTTATTCGTCGTAAGCGATAATGGCGAGTTTAAGATAAGCGGCAGAAAGGTGCTATTTGACGGCTTTTACCGCGTTTATGGAGATATGGATAAGGATAAAATTTTACCAAATCTAAATGTAGGCGATGAGATGAAGCTTGAAAGCATCAAAGAAAGCCAGCATTTCACCGAGCCGCCTGCTCGCTACTCGGAGGCCGGACTTGTCAAAAAGCTAGAAAGCCTTGGCATAGGACGTCCTAGCACCTACGCCCCTACGATCTCACTACTGACCTCTCGCGAATACGTCAGGGTCGAGAAAAAGCAGCTCATACCAAACGACGTCGCCTTTAGCATGATAGGCGTTTTGGAGGAGCATTTTAATGATATCGTAGATAGCGAATTTACCTCACATCTTGAAGAGAAGCTCGACCTCATCGCCGAGGACAAGGCCGACTGGCAAAAGGTACTGAGCGAATTTTACTATCCTTTCATGGATAAAATTTCAGAAGGCAAAACGGGCATCAAAAGCCTCAAAGTCGCCACTCCGATCGGTGAGAAATGCCCTCAATGTGGCGGCGAGCTGGTAAAAAGAAAGGGTAGATACGGCGAATTCATCGCATGTAGCAATTTCCCGAAGTGTAAATACTCACGCAACATCGCAAGCGAGGCAAGCGACGCAGGCGCGCAAACAGCCGAGCCAAAAGCCAAAAAAGAGCTGGTAAAGCTAGACGTGCCATGTCCAAAGTGCGGCGGCGTCATCGTGGAAAGGTTTAGCAGGCGAGGGAAATTTTACGGCTGCGCCAACTATCCAAAGTGCGACTTCATCAGCAACTACGAGCCGACCGAGCATAAATGTAGCGAATGCGGGTCGATGATGGTCAAAAAAGAGCTCAAAAAAGGGACGTTTTTAGAGTGCACCAAATGCAAGCACAAAGTCCAGATAGGCGAAAACTGATTGAGCGTTCTTAAGCTTGGACTGATCTCGGATAGTCATTTTAAGCCTGACGTCGCGCGCGAAGCGATCGAAATTTTAAAGCGCGAGAGGGCGCAGATACTGCTTCACGCCGGAGATATCGTGGAGCTTGATACACTTTTGGCTCTGCGTGAAAGCGGGCTGGAGTATCGCGCCGTGCTTGGCAACAACGATGACGAGCTTGCGAAATTTAAGGGCGAATTCGAACTTTTTGACGAGCCTTATGAGTTTAAATTTATGGATATCAAAATCGCCCTCATGCATCATCCAAAATTTCTAAATATCGATGCTAATGTCGTAGTTTTCGGTCATACGCATAGCTTTGGCGCGATCATGAAAGACGGCAAGCTTTTTGTAAATCCGGGTGAAATTTGCGGACGGAAATTCGGTAAATTCAGCTTCATGCTACTAGTCTACGAAAATCAGGAATTTATCGCCGCAAGGTTTAGCAGATCGCCAAACGAGAGCCGGTGGCACAAAGAAACGATAAAGATAGAGAGTGTTTAAATTTTACGGACGAGAGAATTTTAGTATAGTGTTGATTTCTTAAACGAGCGCTTCGCTTCTGCTTTGCAGTTGCGAAAGGAGTGAAGCAAAAATCTTGCTAGCTCTACAAAGCGCCGAATTGTAGCACGATTTTTTGCTTTGCAACTGCGAGCAAAACGTGTTAAACGTTAAGTACTCTGCCTTTTGCTCATCTTATTTGCAAAGCAGAAGCTAGAATTTTAAAAAAACCTAATAAATTTTGCTTTAGACGAACCTGGTAAAATTTAAGAAGGCTCTGTTAAAATATTTCATTGATTTTCAGTTTTTAAAGCAGGAGAATGCGAACAGCATTCGAGTAAAACCTTGTTAGCGAGCTTATCGCCGCCGATTTTTCACTTCGCTATCGCTCGTGACGAGACTGCGCTACGAGCAGAGAAGCCACAGGCTGACCGCGGTCTGCTTGCAGTTGCGAAGCAAGTGTCAATAGTTTATTATAATAGAGCGATTAAGAAAATCAAATAAAAAGGAAATTTCAATGAAAACCATAATGCTATGCGCCATATCATCTTTGAGTGCGGGCAACTGCTCGGAGGATTGCCATTACTGCACGCAAAGTGCTGGCACCAAGGCCGACATCAAGCGCTATAAGCTAAAAACTCCGGATCAAGTCGTAAGTGAGGCTAAAAAAGCATACGCAAACCACGCTTTGGGCTTTTGCCTGGTGACTAGCGGAGCGAGGCTCGATGATCAAAAGACCGAGCAAGTCGCTCGCATAGCAAGAGCCGTCAGTAAAGAGGTGCCAGAGCTTATGCTTATAGCTTGCAACGGTATGGCAAGCCTAGATCAGCTAAAAGAGCTCAAAAATGCGGGCGTTTTTAGCTACAACCATAACCTAGAAACCTCGCGGGAATTTTTCCCGAAAATCTGCACCACACACAGCTGGGACGAGCGCTGGCAGACGAATTTAGACGCCAAGGCTGCAGGGCTACAGCTTTGCTGTGGCGGTATCTACGGCATCGGCGAGAGTGAGGCCGATCGCGCTAGCTTTCGCGCCAGTCTAAAAGAGTTAGCTCCATTTTCCAGTCCGATAAATTTTTTCATCGCCAATCCCGCGCTCAAGATCGATACACCAAGGCTAAGCGTAGATGAGGCGCTAAAGATCGTAGACGATACCGCGCTAGCCCTGCCAAATGCGCGCATAATGATCGCAGGCGGACGCGAGGCCGTGCTTGGCGAGCGTCAATACGAAATTTTTGATCACGGCGTAAGCGCGGTCGTGATAGGCGACTACCTCACGACAAAGGGCGAGGAAAGCTGCAAAGATATCGCTAAATTTAAGCAAATGGGATTTGAATTTGCCAGCAAATGCCATTAGTATTTAACATGGCTATGCGAGCGACGGAGCATTAATCAAATCGTAACCAAGCTTTTTATATAATCAAAAAATTTCAAAAAGGATACATTTGCAAACCAACGTCGCAAGCGAGCTTAGCATACTTGTCACCTTAGCTTTCATCATTTTCGCATCGCCTTATATCTCCAGGATATTGCGCGTGCAAGTAGCTCCGGTCGAGATAATGCTAGGCGCGCTCGCAGGCTACATCGGCGTCATAGGCGAAAACGAAATTTTCGGGCTCATTAGCGAGGTAGGCTTTTTCTTTTTGATGTTTTTAGCGGGCATGGAGATAGATCTAAGGATGCTGATAAACATCGACCGCAAAATTTTAAGGCTAGGCTGCATCTATCTGGCGCTCATCTACCTGCTAGCAGCTGTGCTGACCTTTAGTTTAGATCTTAGTACGCTTTATATCATCATCATACCGATAATGGCTGTAGGCATGATATTTACGCTGTTTAAAGAGTATGGCAAGCAGCAAGAGTGGCTAAATTTAAGCATGCTGATCGCCACTATCGGCGAGCTCATAAGTATCATGCTTTTGACGTTTGCGGCGGCTTATTTGCAGTTTGGCGCTGGCGTGAAGCTGTGGCTTACTATCACCTATCTAGTCGCGTTTTTAGCACTTAGTGTGCTTGGCTTTAAGCTTTTAAACGTCATATTTTGGTGGTATCCAAGCCTTAAGGTCGTGCTGATGCCTCACTATGACAAGGACGAAAAGGATATCCGCCTTAGTATCGCCGTATTTTTCGCCATGGTCGCACTCATGATATATCTAAATTTAGAGGTGGCGTTTGGTGCGTTTATCGCAGGTATGTTCATCGCGACGTTTTTTGATCACAAAAAAGACCTGCCGCACAAGCTAGCCAGCTTTGGCTTTGGCTTTTTGGTGCCGACCTTTTTTGTGCATATCGGCTCGACCTTCAAGCTTGCAAATTTATCCTCGCCTGACGTGCTCGAGCAAGCGGCGTTCATATTTGCCGCGATGCTTGGCTGCAGGCTCGTTGCGAGCGTGGTATTTTTAAATTTGCTTAAATTTAAAGGTATCGTGCTTTACGCACTTTCTCAGTCGATGCCGCTGACACTTCTCATCGCCGTTGCTACGATAGCACACAAAACGGGCGAGATAAGCGAAAATTCTTACACCTCTTTCATCCTAGCAAGCCTTATGCAAGCTATAATATCAACGATAGCAATCAAAATTTTAATGAGCCTTAAAAGCCAAACGAAAGGATAAACGATGCGCGAAACCGCGACACTCACGGACAACAGAACGGGTAAAAGCTACGAATTCCCGATATTAAAAGGCACGATGGGACCCGATGTGATCGACATCTCGACGTTTTTTAGCGACACAGGGATGTTCACCTTTGACCGCGGCTACACCTCGACTGCGATGTGCCGCTCGTCTATCACCTACATCGACGGGCTAAAAGGCGAACTGATGTATCGGGGCTACGACATCGCCTATCTCGCCGAGAATAAGACCTTTTTGGACGTGGCGTATCTGCTTTTAAACCGCGAGCTGCCAAACAAAGCCCAATACGACGCCTTTAAGCTCGAACTCAAAAAGCGCAGTTTCATCCACGAGGGTATGCTTAAAATTTTTGACGCATTCCCTGACAAAGCCCACCCTATGGCGATCTTGCAAGCGGCAGTCTCGGCGCTCTCGGCGTTTTATTTCGATCATCTCAATATGGACAAGCCAGAAGAATACCACGAGATGGCGATGCGAATCATCGCAAAGATCCCGACTATCGCGGCGTTTTACTACCGCTTTTCACGCGGACTACCGATCATCTATCCAAATTTAGACCGTGGCTTTACCGAAAATTTTCTCTACATGATGCGCAGCTACCCTTACGAGCATGTCGATCTTAAGCCTATCGAAGTCAAGGCGCTTGACACCGTCTTCATGCTGCACGCCGATCACGAGCAAAACGCCTCCACCACGACCGTGCGCACCGTGGGCTCGACACACGCACACCCGTATGCGTGCATCTCTGCTGGCATCGGCGCGCTGTGGGGCTGGGCGCATGGCGGAGCGAACGAGGGCGTCATCCGCCAGCTAGAAGAGATCGGCTCGGTCGCAAACGTCGATAAATACATCGCTCGCGCCAAGGACAAGAACGATCCGTTTAGGCTGCTTGGCTTTGGACACCGCGTGTATAAAAATTTCGACCCGCGCGCGAAGGTGCTAAAAAAGATGCGCGACCAGCTAGTTAGCGAGATCGGTATCAACTCCGAACTCATCGCGATTGCCAATCGCATCGAGGAGATCGCGCTAAATGACGAGTATTTCGTCAGTCGCAACCTCTATCCGAACGTCGATTTTCACTCGGGACTCATCTTAAAAGCCCTTGGCATACCAAACGATATGTTCGCCGTGATCTTCGTCATCGGCCGCACGCCGGGCTGGATCAGCCAGTGGATCGAGCTAAAAGAGCAAGGCAGCATCAAGATCGTGCGCCCTCGCCAGCTGTATGTTGGGGAAACCAACCGCACACCAAAACAATAGGAAGCATCTTAAATTTTGAAAAGCATAGATGATCTACTAGCCCTTGCCAAGGTCGCCGCACTGGCTGCCGGCGAGCAGATAAAAAGGCATTATGAGAATTTCACGCTCACGCTAAAGGCCGACCGCTCACCGCTCACTAGCGCCGATCTGGCCGCAAACGAGGCTATCATCAAAATTTTAAGCCAAAGCGGCCTGCCCGTTTGCTCGGAGGAGAAAATTTTAGAGCCTAAAAGCTGCGAAAATTTAGAGCGGTTCTGGCTAGTAGACCCGCTTGACGGCACGAAAGAATTCATCGCCAAAAACGGAGAATTTTGCGTTTGTATCGCCTTGATAGAAAACCAACGCCCTACCCTTGGCGTGATATTCATCCCCCACACGAACGAGCTTTTTTACGCGAGCGCGGGCGGAGCTTTTAAGGAAATTTTGGACGCAAGAGGTCAAATTTTAACCAAAACAAATCTACGCCAAAGCAGGCAAAACGGCAAAAATTTCATCCTTCTAAGTCATAGGAGCAAAAGCCTAAAAGCAAAAGCTATCGCTGCAAAACTCAGTCTAAATCATGCTAAAATAGGCTCTGCGATAAAATTTTGCCGCCTGGCGGAGGGAAGCGGCGGCGTTTATGCGAGATTTAGCCCCAGCTGCCTTTGGGACAATGCCGCAGGCGACGCGATAGTCTGCTTTAGCGGCGGGGCGGTCGTGGACACTAACACGCATCTACCGCCAAGATACGACATAAAAACGCTCGCCAGTCCTCATTTCATAGCCCTAAGCCGCGAAAATTTAGTGCTTTTAGAGCCTATCTTAGACCTTTGCGAGGATAAAATTTAGGCAAATCGGCTCGACCGCCAATTTCGATCACTCATGCCTGTCTGAAAGCCGCCATTTCTCCTCTTCAAGGTCGATCTGATACAAAAATCTACGTATCAGCTCCTCATCGATGCGCGGATCTTTGTTTAGCTACGCTAGCACGCGGCGTTGCTCGCTTAGGATAGCAAAATACCTCTCTTTCGCGTCCGCAGTGATACCGCAGCTATCGGCTGAAACCTGAAAGCTCCACGCCTTTTTTCGCAGTTGAAGTAAAAAGCTCTCGTCATTTTTAAAGTGGCTTTGCATAAAATTTAGCGACGCTTGCGCTAGTGTCTTTCGTATTAGCGTCTCCGCCTGCGTGGCGGGCATATGATCGTCAAATTCAGGCATTTTCGCTTTTTTAATGAGTAGTGAAAGCGTGAGTCCCTGCACCACAAGCGTCATCAAGATCGCCACAAAGGTGATGAAAAGTATGAGATCGCGGTGCGGAAACGCCTGCGTACCAGCCATTATCGGTATCGACAAAGCAGACGCCAGAGACACGACACCGCGCATGCCAGCCCAGCCGATCACGAGCGGTGCGCCGTTGCCGGGGTATTTATCGTCGGCGACCTCGATGAAATTTTTCATTATCAAGGTAACTATCGCTGCGCCGTAAGAGGCGAAGATACGCACGACGATGAGCACCGCCGTCACGAGCAGTCCGTAGCCGGTCGCGGTGATGAGCGAGACGCCCTCTCTTTGCAGCCCTTCTAAAATTTGCGGCAAGTCAAGCCCTATGAGCGCAAACACAAGACCGTTTAAGATGAAGATGAAATTTCGCCACACGGGCACGGCGTGAGTGCGCGTGGTAGCGTCAAACATCTCGTTTCGCTTCGTCGAGAGATATAGCCCTCCGGTGACCACCGCGAGCACGCCCGAGGAGTGGATCTCCTCGGCCAAAATATACATCGCATAAGGCGTCATGAGCGTTAGGATCGTATCCATATTTGCATCAAAAGGCAAAATTTTATGCAGCCTGCAAACGATAAATGCCACTGCAAGCCCCGCTCCCACGCCTCCTGCGATCATCCAGATAAAACTGCCCACCGCCTCGTACCAGACAAACTGCCCCGTCGTGACCGCGACCGCCGCAAAGCGAAAGATGATGAGTGAGGAGGCGTCATTTAGCAGACTCTCGCCCTCCAGTATCGCCGAGACGCGCTTTGGCACTTTGACGAATTTCAATATCACAGCCGCGCTCACAGCATCAGGCGGCGAGACGATGGCACCCAGCAAAAAGCCAAGTGCGAGCGAAAAGCCCGGTATCAGCCAGTTTGCGACGAGTGCAACGGCAGCAGCGGTGATGAAAACCACGACGAAAGCAAAGCCGCCGATCATGCGCCTCCACTTCCAAAACTCCTTAAACGATACCGCCCACGCGGCTTCGTAAAGCAATGGAGGCAAAAATACGATGAAAATGAGCTGAGGATCGATGCGGACGTGTGGTAAATTTGGCACGAAGCTAATCGCCAGCCCGCCAAGGACTAAAAGTATCGGATAGGCGATCTTTAGGCGGTTTGCGAGCATCATTAGAGCTACGATCAGCGCGAGCAGTCCAAGAAATAGCAAGAATTTTTCGGTCATTTTTTATCCTAAATTTAAATGTGCGAGTATAACAAAATGAGGCTTACGGGCGGTTTATCTTACGGCAGCTCACCTGCGTGGGGTCAAAATTCGTAGAATTCTTAGCATAGTCAAAACTTCGCTACGAACAAGATAAGTGGTAGCTGACCGCGCGTCTAATCGTGCTGCAAAACAAATCAAATCTCCTCAAAAAGAAACAACGCACTAAACAGCTTTGCGGTCTCTTTTACGAGCCCGAGGGCGTATTTGTTTATCTTCTCGCCCTTTATCTCCTTGTCGTTGTCATAAATTCTCATCTTATTTTTCTTTACATACTCCGCAAACATCAAACCTATCTGCTCGAGAGAATTTTTACCGTCAAATTCAAGCCCGATGAGATAGTCCGTATTTTTGATGTTTTCATTAAAATTTAGCTCGCTGGCAAAGGCGATATCGGGCTTTTCGTGATTTAAAAAATACCTCAAATAATCCGCCACATAAGGCTTTAGTCTCGATCTGCCCGGCTCATACTCGATATTTTTAAATTCCTTCACGGCCAGTGCGACATTATCGTTTACAGAGAGTAGTTTTACAAACGCCAGATATACATTTAGCTTCTGCTCGGGCAAAAGCTCTAAAATTTGAGACAAATTTATACTAGCAGGATACATTTTGTGAAAGACTTCGCACAGCCAGTCGATGTTTTCTGGCATATATTGATCGTCAGCATTTAGCCAAGAGCCATCCTCTTTTTTGAAATTTATTATGATATGAAGCTTATTTACGTCGCTTGGTCCGATCTGCTTATCGGCGACCTTGGCGTAGGCGTCCTTATGTACGATGAGGCTTTGTCTAAACGCTCTGTTTGTAAGAAAGTCCAAAAGCTGCTCGGACTCTATCCTGTCTTTAAATTTCTCGTTTTTATACGTATCGATATCGCTAGCGCCAAGATCAGGCCTAAATATATCCGACAGATCGCTCTCGCAAAGATAGGCAAGTCCGTTTTTATCAAGGTCGCCAGCAAAATCCTTAAAATAAAAAGGATCATTCACATGCTCGAGGTATTCGTGCAGGATATAATGATCCTTTTGAGCTTTTATGTTATCGATCCACTTTAAAAGCGAGGATACAGGTGTCTCTTTGTCTATTTTACCGCTCTGCACCTTATCTTGCAGGTATTTCTCGTAAATTTTAAGCGCCTCTTTGGCGGCCTTTAGCCTACCCTGCGCACTTTGCTCATCTTTGGATGCCAGATACATCAAATCGCGCAAGATATCCTTCATCTTCCAGCCAGGATAGGTGTTATACGAGATGAAAGCCACGCCGTTTTGGCTTAAATTTTCTTTTATGACGCGCAGGATCGCCTCTTTGACGAAGTCCGGTACCCAGCTATAAACGCCGTGAGCGATGATGTAGTCAAATTTCTGCACTCCGACATCAGCTGCGCTAAATTTGCAGATATCTTTTTGCACGAGGGTTAAATTTTTTATACCGATCTCGCCTAAAATTTCGCGCCCGCGCTTTATTTGCTCGCCGCTTAGATCGACGCCGACTAGCTTTGCGTTTGGATTATGCAGGGCAAATGGTATGAGGTTGCCGCCAAAGCTACATCCTATCTCTAAGATCCTAGCGTTTTGACTGGATGCGGGCTCGATGCCAAGCAGCGCCGCGCACGCCTCCAGCCTCAGAGGCGAGCACTGCGGGAAGGCGCTAGAGGTGTAAGTAAGCTCATCGTATGATCTTTTTATGTCGTTTTGTATGTCGCTCATCTTCGTCCTTTAAATTTCGCTTTGGTTGGTAAATTTAGACTAAAACGCCCTGTTTTTTATGAGCTCGAGTGTATTTTTAGCATCGTCTTGCGGCTTTAGCACCAGATCTGCGCGCACGATCTTGCCGCCTTTTATGATGAGAGTCTGGCGAAAATAAAATTTCTTGCCGTCCCCGCTTGAAAACACGGGAAGCTCCAGCGCACGCTCAAGGGCGAAATCAGCGTCGTTTAAGAACATGAATTGCGCGCCGGTGTCCTCTTTGAATTTTATCTGCTCCGCAAGATCTTGCGTCCCGATAGCCACGACCATAAAGCCAAGCTCGTTAAATTCGCTCATCAGTCTTTTGTATTCGCCCGCTTGCACGGTGCAGCCGGTCATGCCCTCGGTGTTTTTGAGCTGTTCGCTTAAAAATTTGCCGCTCTCGCCCATCTTAGGATACAAAAATACGACGCAATCATGCGTCCTGGCAAACGCCGAAAAGTCGAAATCCTCGCCCTTTAGACCCTTTAAATGTATGCTCGTAGGAATTTTGATCATATCGATCCTTTAAAATTTTAATGAAATCTTAAGCGCATTATAACATTTAAATTTAATTATATTCAGCTATATTTCAACAAAGTATTATATTTAAACGAATGCTTCGCAAATCTTACTTGCTCCACAAAGTGCCGAACGTGTAGCACGATTTTTTGCTTCGACTTCGTCTTGCAACTGCGAGCAGACAGCGGTCAACTACCGCTTCCCTCAAAATCGGCGACGTCTGCTTGCAGTTGCGAAGCAAAATAGTGTCGCTTCATAAGATTTGACTACGCTGGAACGAAACCTTGAAATTTCATCCGATAAATTTAGCTCACTTGCTCTTGGTATTAAAAAAATATACCAAAAACAGCACGCCAAAGCTGATAGCAAGCATCAAGGCGGCATATACGTGCGCCTTTGTATAATCAAGCATCTCGACCGCCTCGAATATCGCGATACTAGCGACCTTCGTCTCGCCGGCGACACTTCCGCCTATCATCAACACGACGCCAAATTCCCCCATCGTATGCGCAAAACTAACGACGATCGCCGTCAGCAAGCTTGGCTTGATATTTGGCAAGATCACGCGAAAAAGCGTCTCGAATTTACCCTTGCCAAGCGAATAACTAGCCTCAAACAAGCTCTTACTGAGGCTATTTAGCCCCGCATAGACAGGCTGAAACATAAAAGGAAGCGAATATATGCAGCTTGCTACGACCAGTCCCGTGAAGTTAAAAACGAGCCTGATGTCAAACACGCTCTCGAAAAATTTACCGATCGGCGAATAAGGCGAAAGAAATATGAGCAGATAAAAGCCTAAAACGCTAGGTGGCAGCACGAGTGGCAAAGAGATTACGGCCTCGATGACGGGCTTGCCCCAAAAATCCCTGCGCGACATCGCATAAGCCAAAGCAAGCACTACGAAAAAGAGTATGGCGCTTGAAACCAAAGAGAGCTTTAAAGATAGATAAAACGGCGAGAAATCTATATCAAACATGGCTCGCTCGCATCGTTTGTGGGTAAATCCCATTTAAATTTACGTCCGATCTAGCGTGCATTTTCGCCCTCTATCTTTTGCAAATTTACATTAAAGGCCTTTGCGCTCACGGTGACGATATCGCCCGCCTTTAGCCCGGCCGCTTCGTCGCAGCTTAGCACTATCTCGCAAAGCTGCTGGCCCACGAGCACAAGCGCTACAAATATCGCGTCGCAGCGTTTTATCTCTAAAATTTTGCCGTTAAATGCAAATTTTTGAGAGCCGGACTGCTTTAAAAACACCTCCGCAGGGCTCGCCGCGGTGCTTACCTTACCGCCATCAAGCACGAAAACTTTCGAGCAAAGCTTATAGATCTCGCCCACATCGTGACTAACGAGCACTACGCTCATCTTGAATTCGGCGTGAAGCGCTTGCAAATAATCTTGTAGCTTGCCTCTCATATCGTTATCAAGTGCACTTAGCGGCTCGTCAAGCAGTAAAATTTCAGGTCGTCTCATCAGCGCACGAGCGAGCGCCACACGCTGTTTTTGACCGCCGGAGAGCTTTGAGATACGTGCATCTTTTAAGCTGCCTAACTCGCACATGGCTAAAAGCTTATCCGCAAGCTGCTTGTCTTTGTTTGCAAAGAGTAAATTTTCAAGCAAGTTCATATTTTCAAACAGGGCGTAATCCTGAAACAAAAACCCGATATTTCGCTTTTGTGCCGGTAAATTTACGTTTTCGTCGAAAAAGACTCGTTCGCCGACCTTGATACGTCCGCTATCTGGCGTCTCAAAGCCGGCCAGCAAGCGTAAGATAGTCGTTTTGCCGCCGCCGCTCTTGCCGTAAAGCGCGACGAATTCACCGCGATTTATCTGTAAATTCGCATCAAGGACGAATCTCCCGCTAGCGCCGCTGAGCTCTTTTTTGCACGAAATTTCAATCATCGATGCCGCTTATGTGGACGCAGGTCGATTTGATATAGGCAAAGACGCTGTCGCCCTCGTTTAAATTCAGCTCATTGCAAGAAAGGCTGGAGATTATGCTCTCAAACTCGAACTGAGCGAATTTCAGATGAATAACACTTAAAATTTCGCCCTTTGAAATTTTAAGTATTTTGCATGGAAGTTCGTTTCTTATCGAGCAGTTTTGAAGCTTTGAAGTAGCGATTATCACATCGGAGCTTTTGAAATTTAGCCTGACGTTAAGGCCCTCGCGCAAACGACTGTGATCGCCAAGGGCCAACATATAGATGACGGCGTCAGTATCTGAAATTTGAAATTTATAGCAACCGACGCCATCACGCTCAAGTATTTGTAAAATTTGCGCTTTTATCATTTAGCCGGGACGTTGTAGCCAAATTTTTTGAAAATTTCCCTACCTTTATCGCCCAAAACGAAGTCGTAAAATGCCTTTGCTTCCGCGTTATTTTCGGCGCGTTTAGTTATCACGATACCTTGATCGATCGGAGTGTAGAGCTTTGGATCTACAAATGCGTAGTTCACGCCCTCTTTGTATTTTGACATTTTCTCGTCAAACAGCGCGCTAGCCGCGATAAATCCGACATCAGCAGCACTTAGAGCCTGAGAGAGGGTCTCTGAAATTTTTTGCGCATAGACGATATGTTTTTCGACTTTATCGAACAATTTCGCGTTTTTGAGCGCTTCGATACTTGCCTTGCCGTAAGGTGCGGTCTCAGGATTTGCTATCGAGATGGATTTTAGCCCCACGACTACGTTTAGTCCTTTTTTGAAGTCGATATTTCTGATAGAAAACATCGCAAGCGCGCCTTGTGCATAAATTACCGGCTTGGTTGCTGCAAATCCGCTGTCATATACCTTTTGAGTAAAGCCCATGTCAGCAGCCATGAAGATATCGGCAGGCGCGCCGTTTTGTATCTGCGTAGTGAGGCCGCCGCTCGCGCCAAGTGTCACATTTACCTTTGTTTGCGGGCTGACCTTGGCAAATTCGCTGATGAGCTCAGGGAAAGCGTATGTCGTATTTGCCGCCGCATAGACTGTTATATCCCCCGCAAATGCGCTGATAGCAAGCGTAATGCTCGCAACTATCGAAGAAAGAAATTTTTTCATTTATACTCCTATTATGATTTGTGATGATTTTACTACCGCTGTCAGCTCGTCGCCGACGCCTATTTGCATATCCATAGCGCTATCTTTTGTGATTATAGCGGTCAGGGTCTGCTCGTCGCTTAGTTTCATCGTTATCTCGGCGCTAACCACCCCTATTTTGGCCTCTATGACCTTGCCTTTTAGCTGATTTCGCGTGCTGAGATTAAGCTTCTCGTCGCCTTTTACCAGGATGACAGCCGGGGCTTTGAATATAAAAACGACCTTTTTGCCGACCTTTAGGGCTAAACTTTTCTCGCTTTCGACCGTGATAGTCGCGCTTAGAGTGCTGCCGTTGCTAAGGCGAGCGATGACTTCGGTATTCACCGCACCTGAGTTTATATGCGTTATCTCGCAGCATAGCTGGTTGCGAGCGCTTAAATTCATGCTCATGCGCTGTAAATTCACGATATCGACATCGTTAAAATCGACCTTCTCGCAGATCCTTTGTAAAAAATCTTTCTGCGCTTCAAGTATCGCATCGTAAATTTCGATCATCTTTTCGCCGTATTCGCTTAGCTCCGAGCCGCTATTTTTCTTGTTTCCGTCCGCACGAACTATGAGAGGCTTGTGACTTTTATTGTTGAGAGTATCGAGACTGTCCCAAGCATTTTTATACGAGATGCCGACAAAATCGGCCGCCTTGGTTATGCTTTTTGTCTTTTTTACCGCTTTAAGAAGCTGTATATGCTTTGCTAAAACTTGTGTATCTTCGCTCAAAAACAGCTCTAAATTTACGTCCGATTTCACCTTTTTCCTTTCTATATAATAATTTAATTTCGTAAGTATAGCTCATGCTATATATTAATTTACTTAAAATTTCAAATAAAGTGTTTTAATTCTTTTAAAGTTTCAAAAGGATAAAATCTAGACTAATTTTTAAAATTTTAGGCTATTATAGGACATTTTATGAGAATTTTGCTGGCTATTTTCTTTAGCACGCTACTAGCTTTTGCAAACCCTAGCACAAACGAAGCGGACGAATTCGACGTGGAATTTGACGCCAAAGCCAACACCTTTGACCCACTAAGCGGCTACAACCGCGTGATGACGAATGTGAACGATTTTATATATTCAAACATACTCACTCCTGCCGCCAAGGGCTATGCCTACGTAGTTCCCGAGCCCGCGCGCACCGCGATCTCAAACTTTTTTGACAATCTCATGTTCCCTATCCGCTTCGTAAATAACGTGTTACAGCTTAAATTCCAAAACGCAGGTGAGGAGACGCTGAGATTTCTTGCAAATACGATAATCGGCTTTGGCGGACTGACCGACGGCGCGAAATACTACGGACTAAAAGAGCACGACGAGGATCTGGGGCAGACGCTAGGATACTGGGGCGTAGGCAGCGGTTTTCATATCGTTTGGCCGATCTTAGGACCTTCAAATTTAAGAGATACTGCGGGCATGGTGGGAGATTATTTCGCAAATCCTATCAGCTACGTGAAGCCAAGAGAGCTATCCATCGGTATAGGCGCGTTTAAATACCTAAACGACTTCTCGCACGATCCGACGGCCTACGATAAGCTCAAAAAAGACGCGATCGATCTTTATCCGTTTTTACGCGACGGCTACGAGCAAAGACGCGAACACCTAATCAAGGAATGAATATGAAAATTTTTAAAATTTTACTCGCTGCGGTGCTATTTGCGTGTAGCCTTTGGGCGGTCTCTGAAAACGAGATCAAGCAAGAGGTGACTAAGCGCACAGACGAAGCTATCAAGGTGCTAAAAGATACAAATTTAGACAACGCGGCAAAGAGTAAGGCCTTGTTTGCGATATTCGATCCGTTGTTTGACTTTAAGCAAATGGCTAAAATCAGCCTTGGCAAGCGCTACAACAGCCTAAGTGCCAGCGAGCAAAAGCAGTTTGACGAGGCTTTCGAGCAAAAGCTAAAAAGCTCATACATCGATAAGCTACTTAGCTACACCAATCAAGAAATAAACATAAAAGACGCGAGCAAACCTCAGCCAAATCGCTACTGGCTAAATTCCGAGCTCATAAGCGAGGGCAAACCCTATGAGTTCGTCTATAAATTTTACGACGCGAAGGAGCGCGGCTGGCTAATATATGATATCGATATCATAGGCGTGAGCATCATCCAGACATACCGCAGTCAGTTTGCCGACCTACTTGACAACGCCGATTTTGCGACACTGATAGCAAAGCTAAATCAAACAACCCTACCAAATCAAGGCGACAAATAGCCCTTGATGCGCGCTATTTTTAAATTTATCCTGACCTTTGACAAGCTCATCATCGCGCTTGTCTTGGCATTAAGCGCGCTATTTGGCTACTTTAGCACGAAGCTTAGCATAGACGCCTCGGCGGAAACGCTCCTGCTGGAACACGACCCCGATCTTGAGGCCTGGCGCGAAATTTCAAAACGCTACATCTCACCGACCTATCTTGTAGTGACCTATACGCCCAAAAATGGCGATCTGCTAGCTAACGAGAGCCTTGATCTCATCAAAAATTTAAGCGACGAACTGGCCAAAAACGATATGGTGCAAAACGTCCTTTCTATCCTGAACGTCCCGCTCCTTGAGAGCGTAGATGGCGGGCTGACGGGTATTTTCAAGCACACTCCTACGCTGATGGATGCGGATATAAACAAAAGCAAGGCAAGGGAGGAATTCTCACGTAGCCCCCTTTATAGCGGCAACCTCATCAGCAAAGATCTAAAAACCACGGCGATCGTGCTAAATTTAAAGGACGACGAGAAATTTAACGAGCTTTTAAACGAGCGAAACGAGCTTAGTTTAAAAGAGCAAAACGGCACGATAAGCGCAGCCGAAAATGTGAAATTTGAAGAGGTGAAGGTCGAGTTTAAGCGCTACCGAGACGAGCTCAGGGTCAAGGAACATGAAAATTTAGAGCGCATAAAAGCCAGCATCGCGAAATTTAACAGCCAAAATAGCTTATTCCTGGGCGGCGCAAACATGATAGCCGATGATATGATAAGCTTTGTCAAAAGCGATCTTTACATCTACGGCATCAGCGTTTTGCTGCTGCTTGGCTTTAGTTTGTGGCTATTTTTCAGGCAGATACGCTGGATAGTGCTGCCGATATTCATCTGCGCGGTGAGCGTAGTTTTTACGACCGGGATATTTGGGCTCTTTGGCTGGGAGGTAACGGTGATCAGCTCAAACTACATCGCCCTGCAGCTCATCATCACCATCTCCACGGTCATCCACCTCATCGTAAGCTACCGAGAATTTTACATAAAGCATCCAAAATACAGCCAAAGGCAGCTCGTATATCTCACGCTGTGTGATAAATTCAGCCCCTCTTTTTGGGCGATATTTACGACGATCATCGGCTTTAGCTCGCTAGTGACCGCTGACATCAAGCCCGTCATAATGCTAGGCGTGATGATGAGCTCGGGTATCGCGGTATCGCTTGTGCTTGCGTTTTTATTGTTTGGCTCGATAGTTGTGAATTTAAGTAAAATTCCGCCTGTGAGGACGTTTGAAAACAAATTCCACTTTACCAAGCAATGCGCCGCTATCGCCATAAATTCGCGTAAATTTGTCTACGGCGTCTGCGTTTTGGTCGTAGTTTTCGGACTTTATGGCATCAGTAACCTAAAGGTCGAAAACAGCTTCATCGGCTATTTCAAAGAAGACACGCAGATCCGCCAAGGCATGCAGATCATAGACACCAAGCTAGGCGGCACGATCCCGGTAGACATCATCGTGACCTTTAAGGGTAGCGCACGGACAAAAGACGATAGCGGGCAAAAGGATGAATTTGAAAGCGAATTCGACGCGGATGCGAACGATGCGAAGTATTGGTTTAACAGCTATCACATGCGTGTCGCAGAAAAGATCCACGATCATCTAAAAAAGCAAAATTTCATCGGCAACGTAAGCTCACTAGGCACGCTTATCAAGGTCATGAAAGAGCTGAACAACGGCGAAGTCGATGATTTCCTACTCGCGGCAATGTATGAGAAGCTACCGCAAAACTACAAAAACATACTCCTGACCCCTTACGTGAGCGTAGAAAACAACCAACTGCGATTTAGCATGCGTATCATCGACAGTGATAAAAATTTGCGTCGCAACGAGTTTTTAAAAGAGCTCAAAGCCGGCGTAGAGCAGATCAGCAAAAACGACGATGTAAAGGTCGAAACGGTCGGCATGATGGTGCTTTATAACAACATGCTTCAAAATTTGCTAAGCTCGCAGGTCGATACTTTCGGGCTGACCGTGTTCATGCTATTTGTCGTATTTTGCTTTATATTTAAAAGTATCAAGCTGGCCACGATCGCCATAGTCTCAAACATCATCCCGCTTTGCACGCTATTTGGCGTGATGGGTATCTTTGGCATACCGCTTGATGTTATGAGTATCACAATCGCGGCCATCAGTATCGGCATCGGCGTCGATGACATCATCCATTATATACATCGCTTCCGCGAGGAACGCCTCACAAAAGGCATAGTAGAGAGCATAAAAGCCAGCCACGCCAGTATCGGATACGCGATGTATTACACCTCGTTCACGATATTTTTGGGCTTTAGCGTAATGATAACGAGCAACTTCATACCGACTATTTATTTTGGACTTTTGACCGATCTGGTTATGATCTTTATGCTGCTTGGCGCACTCATAATACTGCCAAGCCTCATCATAAGCTTTGTAAGAAGGTGAAATAAAATTTGGCTCTTATAATAAAATGCTGATAGCCTTAAACTAACGCTTCGCAAATCTTATTCGCTTCGCAAGACGCCGAACATATTCGCGTTGCTCGCAGCTTTTTAAGACGCTTCGTTGCACTCGCAACTGCAAGCAGACCGCGGTCAGCTTTATAGCTTCCCTCAAAATCGGCGGCGATAGTGTCGCTTCATAAGGTTTGACTTCACTTTGAGAGCTGAAAATCAATGAGATGTTTTAATGGAGATTAAAATTTCATTTCATTATCTTTAAAAATGAATAAACATCAGCTACGCCGTCAATGTGTTTGGCGTACCATATAGCGTGCTTTTCTTGCTCGATGCTATCCACGACTCCGCTAAATACGACATCGCAGCCCACGATACTGACCCTGACGTTCGTGCCCTCGACGATGCTGTCTTTAAATAAATTTTGCTTCAAATCGGCTAAAATTTTAAAACTATCGCAGGGATAGTCCTGCTTTTTTATCTGCAAATACGTATAAATTTTGCGCACACCGTCCGTATCTTTGGCGAGCTCTATGAGCTTATCTTGCATCTTTATATCATCTACGAGCCCGATGAGATAGACATCGCCGTAAAAGCACTCGATCTCGATGTCAAGGTTACTAAGTCCCTTTGAAAAGAAAATTTTGCTTCGTAGTTTGCTCTGGATGAATTTATCTCGCGTGATAGAGTAGATGCCACGCTGATCGCGTGAGATCGAGTAGGCGTCGTAGACATTAAGCGGTGCGGTAGCCGGGGTAAACAGCGCCGAGCAGCCAAAGAGCGACAATATCAAAACCATAGCGATAACGGCTCTTAAAATGGTAAGATCCTTATGAATTTTGCTCGAATTATAGCATTTTTAAGCCATGCTTTGGGCTCGGGGCGGCTATTTTTATTAAAATTTTAAATTTAATAAAAATTTGAAGTAAAATTTACATAAAATTTGCTAAAATACGCTCACTTACGGAGGATAAAGTGATCTGGTGGCGCTCACGGACTTCAAATCCGATGGCGGGGCGGTTGACCGTCTTGCGGGGAGTTCGATTCTCTCATCCTCTCGCCAAAATTCCAACCGCTACAGATACGCTGATTTGTAAAGTAGACCAGCCAAAGCTAGCCTACTTATACTTTAAAATTTGATCTCCCATGTAAATTTGAAATTCCTGCCCGGAGCGTAAAATCTTTTGATACCAACGCCCGTATCTTGGTTAATCATGTTATTGGTACCAACTGCCCTTATCGATCTAGCTAAATCCCAAGTCATATATTTTTGGTCGGTTATATTGTAAAGCCCAAAGCCAAATGTGAAATTTTTAATAGGCTTAGCATAAGCTATCATGTCTAAAATGGTATAATTACCACTTCTCCATGCTATAGTACTATCGGTTACAGGTTTTCCTTTTACTATCTTTCCTGCATCTCTTTGACTTTCCCAATACATATTATAAGTATCATCCGCCTTTTTCTCCCCTACATCTGTTATATAAAAATCTATACCGTATTTATCACCCGGTGTAGAGTAGCCTAGCGTATATACAGAAGTTGTAGGCTGAATGGCATTCATGGGGATAGTATCATTCATCCTGCCTTTTTGATGAGTAAATTTGTATCCTACTCTAAAGCCCCTTAGTGAAGATGAAATTTCATCTAGCTCCAATCGAGAATTTATCTCAAATCCAGTTACTTTTGCTTTATCTCTATTTATATTTTGCCAAAAAGGATAAGCTATACCGCTACCAATATCAACAGGCTTTTCTCCAAGATATGCTAGATCTATAAAATTTTCATAGTCAGTCTTAAAAACACTAAAACTAGCAAAGCTTTGATTTTTATAAAAAGTAAGAGCAGCTTCTTTTGTCTTTGCTATCTCAGCTTTTAGATTAATATTTGGCGAGATAGAAAAACTTGGATGTTTAAAAGTCATATACATCTCATCTGCTGTTGGAGCACGAAAACCTTTTGAATACTTCACTTGAAATCTCATAAAAGACAAAGGGTCTAAATTTACACCAAGTGAATAAGAGTCGCTCTTAAATTCTTTATCTTGTAGCAATATCGCTAAATTTTGTCTAAGATTTTCTAACACACAAGGAGAATTGTAGGCGCCATTGGCATAAGGATCGCAATTATATGGTACTGGCACAAAGATACCCACTATCATTCCGTGTGGTATAGGAATATTGCTATTATATTTTGGCTGATGTTTGACTTTATCATATCTATAATTTAAATCAAATCCTAGCCAATCCGCAATCTTCATATCGTCACCGATATAAAATGCAGAAGTTTTAGTGGTTACGGGTACAAGATAGCTGTGGATATCGTTTGTATTTTGTTTTACATTTGAGCCATTTGGCCAATTTCCCGGATTTGGCTGGTAAATCCCATTTGCATCAGGAGTGCTATCCGATCCTATAAACCAATCAGACCACCACTGGATATTACCTCCTCTAAATCCATCTTTATTCACCATACTTTTATTTGTTTTACTATAAAGCATACCGTATTTCATAGAGTGCTCTGTACCTAGTAGTGTAAATTCTTTATCAAAATCTATATTGAATTGCTTTGTATCAGTGTTTAGATCCCTATCATTATAAAAACTCACGTGGCGACCAGCTCTGCCTGGAACTATAAATGATGTATCTTCTTTTGCGGTAGTCCATCCTAAATCTTTTGTTTTAGTTTTGATATAACCATATTTTTTACCATTTCTTTCTATGATTTCTATATCTCTTTCTACAAATCTATAAACGCTACTCCATTCTTCATCTGTCTTTTGAAGAACCTTAAATTTCTTTGTGCAGTCTATTTTAGAACAGTCAAGATATGTCCTTTCTATCGAATACTCTTGATAGTCAGTTCCTTGATGAAGCTCTTGTCCAGCAGAATTTTTAATGGTAGTTCCATAATCATACTCTGCCGTTAGTTCATTACCACTTTTATCAACCGTTTTATGAGCTCCACCACCGCTATCAATATGTAGCCCTTGTGGATTTTGTACCTCTCTACACTCTGAGCCAGTACAAAATTCATCAGTTCTGGCGGTATTTGTTATCTTTTGTTTAGAGTATGATATCTTAAAACTATCCCAAAAAGGAGTCTCTACAAAGCTCTCATAAGTATATTGTGTATTCGTTCTAGTTGATTTGTCGTTATTTACTCTACCTCCATCGTAAAATATATTTGTCATAGTGCTTGGTCTTAATGTATAAGAAAAGTCTTCCCCTACTGAACCTATTTTGGAATCATCATGCATTACACTAAATCTATGCTCTTCGCTTGGTTGAAAGCCTATTTTTATCATAGTGCTTTTGCGAGTTATGTTATATGGATCTACCTTTTCCCTTTCTCTACCAACTTTATGCCTATCTTCTTCAGGAGAATATATATCGTAAAAATAATTCTTTGTTTCGTGTCCGTTCCTGTTTGTATTTATGACTAATATATCAAACCACTTGACCCTGGCAGCAGCGCTAATGGATCTAAAATTTTGACTATCTCTACTTTGGTAACCATTTTTAAAACCAAAATACCAGTTCTTATCTATCAGATAATCCCTTGCATCTTTGGTCTCAAACATCACAGAGCCACCAAGTGCACCTGAGCCTGTCTTTATAGAGTCGGCACCTTTTGTTATGGTAGCTAGCTTGACGTTTTCCATCTCTACGCCGTTGCGGGTATTGTTAAAATTTCCGTATCCTTCGAATAGCTCTCTAAAGCCTTGAGACGAAAGCGTCTCGGCCTGATGAAGCCCATCGATAGTGATAGCTACGCGGTTTTCGTCTACACCACGTATGGCATATCCGCTAGCGCCAAATCTTCCCGCCTCTACGACCGTTACGCCGGTTTCGTATTTTACGAGGTCTCTACTGTCTGAAACCTGCTGTTTGCTAAGCGTCTCAGCGCTCTTCTTAGTCTCTCCGACCTTTTTGGTCTTCACATCGTCATCAGGCGTCGTGCCGATAACTTCGATACTATCTAGCTTTACATCCTTTTCGTCTGCTGCGAATAACCCTCCTGCGTTTAGGATCAATAAAGCAATCAAAGACAACTTTAATCTGTTGCCACTCATAAAAACTCCTTGAATTTATTAAAAATTTTGATTACACGATATATAGCAATTTATATAATCTTTATCAATTTTTGAGCGTATTTTAAAATGAAAATTATTAAAACTTTATTAAAAATAAAAAAAATTGATTAGTTTTGGATAAATAAATTATTATAAATTACGAAAGGATCGGTAGTATCGATGATCAAAATTTCACACGCGGGTTGATGTTTAGCTCGTTATGCTTCACAAACTCGCCTTTTAGGTATTTCTCGCGGCCCGCGCGTGCTATCATCGCGGCGTTATCGGAGCAAAATTCAAGCGGAGCTAAAAGTAGCTCGCAACCGCTTTCAAGGCATAGTCGCTCGATACGAGAGCGTAAATTCAGGTTCGCACTCGCTCCACCCACGATGCCAAAGCGCTTAAACTGGCGCTCTTTGAAAATTTTAGTCAGCTTATCCATGATGTGCGCGCAGGCTGCATTTTCAAAAGCGTAGCAAATGTCCGCCATATCGTCGTTTGAGAGCTCGCGATCTGTCGCGCCTGCTAAATTTTGGCCTTTTATCTTTTCTATCTCAAGCCTCACTTGGTTTTTAAGCCCGGAAAAGCTATACTCCAGCCGTTTATCGTGCAAAAGCGGGATAGTAAATTTAAACCTCTGCTTGTCTTTGCATTGCTGCGCTAAATTTTGCACCGCCGCGCCGCCAGGGTAGCCAAGCTGCATCATCTTAGCCACCTTATCAAAGCTCTCACCAAAGCTATCGTCGCTAGTGCCGGCAAGCAGTGAAATTTTACCCGCCGTATCGATGTCAAGCACCATCGTATGCCCGCCGCTTACCAGCAAGACGCCAAGTGGGAATTTCGCCTCGCAGCCCAAAAACAGCGAATAGATATGCCCCACCAGATGATTTACGGCGATGAGCGGCACATTTAGCGCCACACTAAGGGCCTTTGCCATGCTCACGCCTCCTATCAGGCTCACGCTAAGGCCGGGCTCATTTGTGACGGCGATAGCCTTTATCTCTTTAAATTTTGGCTTTATCTCTTCAAGTAGCGCCGGCAGTGCCTTTGTATGAAGCCTCGCGGCAAGCTCCGGCACTACGCCGCCAAAGGGGCTGTGCTCGCTTTCTTGAGAGATCTTTTTATGATAAAGCAGCTTTAAATTTTTGATATCCAAAAGCGCAACCGAGCTATCGTCGCAGCTGCTTTCTATACCAAGTATCATTTAAACTCCACCAAGATCATACCGGCAAATTTATCGGCGCCGCCATCGTTTCGGTAAAATTCCACGCGGTAGACTTTGCTTTCTTTATCGACGGCATAAGAGCCGCTCATTTGCCTTTTAGCTATCTCCTCGCCCGCCTCGTCGCCACTCTTGCCGCTGTATCCGATGACATTTGTGCGCACGCTAGGGATCTTTAAAATTTTAAAGCTGTTTTTGAGCGAAATTTTATCCCCGCTTTTGGCTGAAATTTGCTTGCCATCAGCGACCAGCGCGATATCTTTTAAAACGGGTGCATACTCGAAATACTGCGGATTTAGCTTTGTCACAAAGCGGTTTCCATACTGCACCTTGTAGCCGTTACCGTCCTTTAAAACGGCGATGAGAGGGTTTGACGAGCTGTATCTTAGCTCGCCCTTTTTTAGCGGGACGAAATTTAGACTGCCTTTTAGATTGTGGATATTCAGCACGAAAGCATCGTCAAAGAGACTCAGGCGGATCTCCTTTTCTATCGCCTTTTTCACCTCCTTTACGTTCAGCGCGAAAGGTCGCGTAAATTCTATCCCCGCTACGCGCATGTATTCCTCGATGGCCAGCAGATGATAGTAGGTGCGCTGCTCGGCGTTTAAATTTTTGCTCGCTTCGTTTGCAAATGCCGACTTGCTCTGCGTCACAGCGTAATACGTGAGGCTCTTTAGCATCTCTTTATCGCCAAGTGCGGTGTGTGTGTTTTTGATGTGATAAGCATGCTTGGCGTCGAGTAAATGAGCGTTTATGACGTCTCTCACCCTAGCCGCTACGCCCTCTAAATTTTCGTACCTAGCGCCCTTTAGACTGCTTTGATCTATTATGCAGGTATTGCCCCATTTGTCAGGATTTTCGTCCTTATTTACGAAAGTGTCGCGGTAATACCCGCTGCCATCGTGTAAATTTAAGATGATAGATACGTTTTTGTCCGTTATCACGTCTTTGATGCGCATTACCGCGTCATAGTCTGGATCGCCCCTGTCGATGTGCGCAAATTTACGGTTCATGTCGCCTTTGGTGCCGCGGCTTCGCTGGATGATGCTTGGGAAATTTAGATTTGGCACGACCCAGAGGCTGCCTTTTGTGATGTTGTAGTCCGTCGCCACGATAGAAGCGGCCAGAAATCCTCCCGGCTCATCGCCTTGTATGCCGCCTATCAAAAGCATCGTATTGTCGCTTGGCACGCCCTTTTTGATGAGCGCGTATTCTAAATTTTTACCTTGTAAAAATGCGCAAAACAGCGCCAAAATAGCCAAAATTTTTAAAATTTTCACACTATCCTCCATCGATAGCTAGTAGCCCTCGTAATGCCTGCTCTTTGGCAAGAATAAATTTAAAACTATGCCGGTGACCGCGCCAAGTCCGATACCAGTAAAGCTCACCACTCCAAAATCAAGCACCATACCGCCTATGGCAAAGACAAAGATGAGCGCGACGATGATCATGTTTCTAGGATCGGCCAGATCGACTTTGTTTTTTATCAGCGTCTCCATGCCTACGCTTGCGATTATGCCAAAAAGCAGCAGCATTATACCGCCGATCACCGGAGCCGGGATAGTAGAGAGCGCGGCTCCTAGCTTACCGACAAAGGCCAGCACGATAGCCGTTATTGAGGTCCATGTCATGACCCCCGGATTATAGGCCTTTGTTATGCTGACTGCGCCCGTTACCTCCGAGTATGTCGTATTTGGCGGACCTCCGAAAAAGGCAGCCAGCGATGTCGCCAGCCCGTCGCCAAGCAGCGTGTTTTTAAGTCCGGGATTTTTGAGGAAATTTTCCTTCGTTACGTTCGAGATAGCTAGCATATCGCCGATATGCTCGATAGCAGGGGCGATCGCGATAGGTATCATGTAGAGGATCGCGTCTAGCTCGAAGCTTGGGGCGCTGAAATTTGGCAGCTTAAACCAAGCCGCCTCAATAATCGGGACGAAATTTACCATCCCGAAAAAATAAGCCGCCACATAACCCACGAGTATGCCGCAAAGTATCGGCACCAGGCGTAAGATACCGCGCCCTATCATCATTACGATTATCGTGGCTACTAGTGAGATGCCCGCCACTATGAGCGCCTCGGTCTGCGCATAGGCGCTTTGGCCTTTACCCATCGCCATATTCACGGCTGCCGGCGAGAGGATGAGACCTATGGTCATTATCACGGGGCCCACGACCACGGGCGGTAAAATTTTATGTAAAAAGCCCTCGCCGCGAAAGCGCACGATGAAGCTTAGCACCACGTAAAAAAGTCCGGCAAACACCACGCCGCCCATGGTAGCCGCTACGCCCCACTCCTTTATGCTAAAAGTCATCGGCGCGATAAATGCAAACGAGCTCGCCAAAAATATCGGCGGAACGTTTTTGCGCGTTATTATCTGAAAAAGCAGTGTGCCAAGGCCCGCCGTAAAAAGCGCTACGTTCGCGTCAAGCCCCGTTAGTATCGGCACCAACACAAGTGCGCCAAACGCCACGAACAAAAACTGAACGCCGATGATGCTATCTTTTAGACTAAAGTGATAGCCCTCATATTTTTGCATTTAGTCCCCTTTTTGCAAATTTTCTAACCTCTGCGTCGATCGCAAAAATTTCATCTTTTGTCTCTATTTTCACATCGGCAAATCTCTTCGCCGCAGCCAAAACGATGCGAGAGATATCCAAAAACCCGCACTCGCCCTTTAAAAACGCAAACACTCCGACCTCGTTTGCGGCATTTATCACCACGCCAAGATCGGGGCACTGCAAGACCTGCTCTTTTAGCGAAAAGATCGGATACTTCTTTAAATTTATTTTATGAAATTTTATATCTTTAAGAGCTAGCAGATCAGCGTGCGCTACGACATTTTCGCTCACGTTTTCAAGCACGGCATGCGCGATAGCCAGCTTCATATCAGCACGCGAGATATGCGCGGTGCAAGAGCCGTCCACAAACTCCACCAAGGCATGCACCATCGATGTAGGCTCGATGAGAGCGTCGATCCTGCTCGTGCCGTAAAGCCAAAAAGCCTCCATGACTTCAAAGAGTTTGTTCGCCATCGTGGCGCTATCTATCGTGATCTTTGCGCCCATGCTCCAGTTTGGATGTTTCAAAGCGTCACTTGGCGTGACTTTGGCTAAATTTTTTATCGGCGTGCGGTAAAACGCCCCGCCGCTTGCGGTGATTACGAGGCGGCTTGGTGCGGTGCGGTTTTGCAGTAAAAATTTAAGCCCGAAATGCTCGCTATCAATAGGCGAAATTTTGGCTGTATCCAGAAATTTACCGCCTGCGACCAGGCTTTCTTTATTTGCCAGTGCTAGGCTTTTGCCAAGCTCTTGCGTCTTTAGACTAGGTGCGAGCCCTGCAAATCCCACGAGAGCATTTACCACCTTTTGGCTGTGGCAGGCCTCAAGCATCTCAAGCAGACCCTTTGCACCTATAAAAATTTGAGATTTTTTTAAAATTTTGACCTCGCTAGCTAGGCTTTCATCTGCTACACAGACGAATTTAGGCCTAAATTTAGCGATCTGCTCGTTTAAAAGAGCGATATTTTTAGCGCAGCTTAGCGCCTCAACGCTTACGCCGTGACGAGAGCAAATTTCAAGAGTGTTCGTACCGATAGAGCCCGTAGAGCCTAGTATTACCACGAAAGCGCCCAAAGAAGTGCAACGACGCCAAATAGATATCCGTCTATCCTGTCAAGCATACCGCCATGTCCCGGGAAAAGCCCGCCGCTGTCCTTGACCCCACCGGCGCGCTTTAGATAGCTCTCGAAAAGATCGCCCCAAATGGCAAAAACGCAGACTAAAAAGCTAGTAAAGATGATCTGTAAAAAGCCGTCCATCACGAGGTTGCCGCAAATCGTGCCGACTATGGTGCCGGCTATCACGCCGCCTGCGACGCCCTCTATCGTTTTGTTCGGAGAGCTTGGACTAAAGGGGTGCTTGCCGACGGCCTTGCCGGTAAAATAGGCCGCAGTATCGCTGGCTGCGACGCTCAAAATGAGCCATACCAGATACCCTAGACCATACTCCGAGTAAAGCATCCACATCATAAATATCGGCGTAGTCGGATAGATGAAAGGCAAAACACTGCTTAAGCTCTGGCTCTTGACATGCGCCAGCACTGAGGCTACTAGCATGATAGCCAGCATCGCGATAAATATAGGGTTTGTAAAAAATGTGAGCGAATAAAAAACAAGCGCTATGAAAACTAGCTGCTTATGCTCGATACCGTAGAGCTTGAGCGCCTCGCAAAATGCAAAATAAAGCACGATGCCTAGCAAGACGAAATTTAAAATATAGCTGTTTATGAAAAATACTATCAAGACAGCCGCTAGCATAAGCACGCCCGTTACGATACGAGATGTCATCTTATCTCCTTAATATGCCTAAAATTTAAGCGCATTATAGCATTTAAATTTTAAGAGGTTATTTACCAAATTTATATGAGTGAAATTTTCAAGCGAAGTTTCGTTTGCCCAAGCGTTTAAAATTTCAAAGGAGCGGGAATTCTGGCTCTGTTTTGACAAAGTATTGACGCCCTTAAACAAACGCTTCAATCTTATTTACTCCAGGAGCAACCTAGCACAGACGCGAACAAGGTTTCAAGGAAATCTTTTTTTGCTTCGCAAAAAACTACTCAGCCCCTGCGGGCTTGCCTAATTTTTCGTTTCGTTGCACTCACGACTGCTAGCGAAAGTGCAGAGCAAGTAGCCGTTCCCCTGCTTGCGAGAGTAGCGAACGAAGCGAAGCAGAAACATCGGCGGCGATAAGCTCGCTACTAAGATTTGACTACGCTAGAATGTTTAAAATTTTAAAAATCAACACCTTATCAAAACAGAGCCAAAATTTATATCTTTATATCAAGCACATGCCCCTCGTTAAGGCTCTCGTCCTCTTGTTGCTGGCTTTCGTAGCTCTCGTTTTGCTGGCTTTCTTGCTGCGAGCTTTGCTCGAAAGCGCCCGCCTCTTGCTCGCCCTTTTCTTTTTCGTGCTGATTTTGTGGGTCTATTTTATATGTCTCCTCGGCAGGGCGGATCTGCTTTACTTCGCCCTCTTGCTCGCCGGCAAGCTGCGTAGCCAGGGCCGCTTGCATGTCAAATCTGGCTTGATTGTTCGCTTGCACTTGCGAGACTACAGGCGCGTTTTGGTTGATAAAAGTTGTATTTCCTATCGGTGTTACTGACATTTTGCACCTTTCATCGTTTGTTTATTATGATCGTCTTAAAATTGATATAGTTTACATTAGCGCCACTCGTGATCTTCACGTTTTCGCGCTTCGTGTAGTCTACTTCGTAGCTTCCGGCACCTTTTACGCTAAATTCCACGCAGATCTTAGCGCCAAATCTAAGCACCTCTTCATCGAGCTTCGTTTTGTTCGTTTTTATGATGACATGTGCGCTTGGAGCGTCCTTTACATGCAGCCAAATATCGTCTTTCCTGGCGTTTTTCAAGAGCTCGACATTGCCCTTTTCGTTGCGCCCTACTAAAATTTTAAAATCTTTTACATAAAAGCTTTGGACGTTTTCGCTTTGAGATCTGGCCTCTTTTTCTCTCTGGCGACTTGGTCTTTTAGGGCTTAAAATTTCAAGCTCCCCGACACTGCTCGCCTCTTGTAAAAGCGATCTTAGTCCGTTTAAAAATTCTATCTTTTGGCTTAAATTCCGCCCCTCAAGCTGCACGCCAAGCGCCTTTGCCCTAAGCCTTTTAGACTTGGCGTAAAAGTCGTTCGCACTATTTTTGGGTGTGTCTTCGAGGCTTAGATTTAAAATCTCACCGTCAAAATCCCTCAATGTTATCTCGCGCTCATAGCCCTTAAAATACGATAAATTCGCCAGTAAAAGCGAGCCTATATGCGCGTAATGTTCGCTTTGTTTAAGCAGCTCGTCCTTTTTTTCCAAAAAGCGTAAATCTTGCTCCAAGCTTTCAAGCTTTTTTTGCACGACAGCTAGTTTGATCGCCCTTAAATTCGCTAAATTTTGCTCGTTGATCTTAGCAAATTCATCTTTTAAAAATTTATCAAAGTCCGCGATCTCTTGACTTGGTTTTTCCTTTATATCTATGGGCTCAAGCTCTTTTAAAGCCTCGCCCACTTCGATCTTGCGGTAGCTGTTATCAATGTGGCGCAGGGCTTCTAGGATGATGTCTTTTTCGTCCGTGATGATGGCGTTTGTGAAGCGGCCGGTAAATTCCAGATAAAGCTTTGTGACGAGGCTCTTGTATGAGCCGCTTTGCGTGCAGGTAAATTTTAAAATTCTATTGTTTTTCAGACACTCTACACTTTGGATATGGGCGGAATTCAGCCGTTTTTTAAGGACGTTGTCAAACGGCGCTTGATAAATTTTAGTTTGCTTAAAATTTTCGTCTTTATATATCGCAGAGCCCGATTTTGCAAGGTCAAAAAAGATATCTTCGCGCTCGAATTCTATCAAGAGCAGCATATCGCCGACGCGTTTTATGCTATTTATCTTTTTAAATTTCGACAAAAAGGCCGCTATCTGGACCAAATGCGCGTATTTCATAACCTTGCCCTTGCTAAATTTAGTGCCGTTTTAGATATACAGAGCAAAAATCATACCAAAAAAAGGTGCACTAGATCGTATTTACCTTCATAAACGCCCAGTTCATCACGTTTTTATGAGTTTTGCCGCCGCGCTCAAAATACCGTTTAAGCCGCGTTTTTTCAGCGTCATTTAGCGTATCGTGCAGTCCCCACTCGACCTTTTTTATCAACTCCTCGGCACTCTGCACGCTCTCACGGCAGCAGCTATTTATATAGCTTATTTCTGGATGATAGCCCATTTGAACCAGAATATTTATGACGTAGATAAAGTCCGGACGCGGCGCGACGTCTCGTTCTATGACGTCCAAAAGCTCGCTATCTACGAACATCCCGCCCACTTTAAACGTGAGATAAAGCGCACGGTTTGCCTTTGAG
Organism: Campylobacter curvus; assembly: GCF_013372125.1. Taxonomy (NCBI): domain Bacteria; kingdom Pseudomonadati; phylum Campylobacterota; class Epsilonproteobacteria; order Campylobacterales; family Campylobacteraceae; genus Campylobacter; species Campylobacter curvus. The sequence continues at coordinate 1,730,271 of NZ_CP053826.1, forward strand.
ATGAGCCTAGCCAGCGTGGCGCATATGTCGCTCACTTCAAGGCAGCGCGAGGCAAAGACGACGTCGGTTGGTTCGATGTCGCTCCAATCATCGTCAAAGGATCTTTGCAGTGTCGTTACGTTCGTAAGCCCCAGATCCGCGGCATTTTCGCGGACAAATTTTAGCATCTGCTGCGAAAAATCACATGCCACCACGTGCTGCACCTTTTGTGCGGCAAGACAGCTAAGCCCGCCCGGTCCGCACGCGAAGTCAAGCACCGAATGCACGCCCGTAAAATCGACACGTCGCAAAAACTCCAAAATGTAGTCACTTTGCAGGATACCGTCGTTAAATTTAGCCGCCTTTGCGTCCCAGTCGGTCTTGGTCTTTGCGCCAAATGAGCTTTTCGCACGCTGGGCTTTGTAAAGCTCGTTAAAGTCGATCTCGTCGAAGTTTGATTTTAATATCATGGTTTTTCCTTTTTCAAAATTATACAAAATTTACGCGAGCCAAACCGCACAAATCAAAGGCAAAGCGGTGCGGCTGGCTTAAATTCGTCAAAAATAAATTTCATATCTCACGAACTTAAAGCCCAATGTCGCAAGATGAATAAATTTTTCCACTTCGTGCTCGTAGCAACCCAAGGCGCGGTATTTTGATTTCAGGCGAGGCGGTTGCGAGCAAAACTAGGGAGCATATAAATATGTATGTGACCGACGTTGCGAGAGCAACCAACGAAGCATCAAATCAAAAGACAAGCTAGAGTCATAATTTATCTTCGTATTTTTCGTATTTTATCCCATAAATCTTATCGATATTTTCGGCATTTATGAGCCGTTCGCTCTCGCCAAAATCCAAAATTTTACCCTCCTTCAAAAACATCACCAAATTTGACACGAACCTCGCGTGGCGCGGATAGTGCGTCGTCTGCACGATCGTATAGCCCTCGTCCGCGAGCGAGCGGATCATTTCAAGCAGTCTGATTTGATTGCCAAAGTCAAGCCCGTTCGTGGGCTCGTCCATAAAGATGATCTTTGCGCCCTGCACCAGCGTGCGCGCGATGTATGCCAGCTGCCGCTCGCCGCCGCTCACGCGCGTATATGGCTCGTTTTTTAGGCGTGCGATGCCCATTTTTGCCAGCGCCTCCTCCGCTAGAGCCTTGTCCGCCGCGCTAAAATTCGAAAACAGCGGCGTCCTGCAAAGCGCGCCCATCAGCACCACGTCAAATACGGTGTAGTCGTATGAAGGCTCGTGCGTCTGCGGGATGTAGGCGACCACCCTAGCAAGCTCGTTTTTAGCGTATGCGCGCACGTCCTTGCCCATGATCTTGACCTCGCCCTCAAATCTCAAAAAGCCAAGCATTATGCGAAGCAGCGTGCTTTTACCGCTGCCGTTTGCGCCCAAAATGCTTAGCGTATCGCCCCGCCCCAGCCCAAAGCAGATACCGTCCAGCACCACGCGCTTTTTATAGGCGAAGCGCAAATTCTTAACTTCGATCAACATACGTTAAAAACCCTTCTTTGCGCGGCGAAGCACAACGATAAACATCGGAATTCCAAAGAGCGAGGTAACTATGCCAATCGGAATTTCAAAGGTAAAAATGAGCCGCGAAAAGCTGTCGCAAAACAGCAAAAATATCGCGCCGATCATCGCCGAGCTGACCAAAACCGCGCGGTTGTCCGCTCCGTAAGCAAAACGCGCGATGTGCGGCACGATAAGCCCGATCCAGCCGATGATACCCGCGATCGTCACGCTTAGCGCGCTCACAAATGTAGCGGTCAAGATGACAAAAATTTTGACTCGCCGCACGTCCACGCCCAGGCTTTTGGCCTCCTCCTCGCCAAGGCTTAGTGCGTTTAGGTATTTGCCGCTAAGTGCCAGCAGCAAAATGCCCGCCAACATCGGTAGAATCGAGATCTGCAAAAAGCTCTTTGAGGCAAAGCCAAGGCTTCCCATCAAAAAATATGTGATCGCGGGCAGCGTGTCATTGGGGTCGGCGGCGTATTTTAGCACGGAAAGCAGCGAGGTAAAAAGCGAGCCGCTGATAACGCCGCCAAGAACCAGCACGATGACGCTGTCGCTGCGCGAGTAAAGTGCCGAGACCGCAAGCGCGCAAACGACCGCCGCAAAGCCAAACGCAAAGGTGCTAAGCTGGATGAGCGTCTCGTTTAACCCGAAAAACATCCCGACCGCCGCGCCAAAGCCGGCACCTGATAGCACGCCAAGGATCGAGGGCGAGACGAGAGGATTCACAAACATCGCCTGGTACGCCGCGCCCGAGATGGCAAGCGACGCGCCGATGAGCACGCAGGCGATGATGCGCGGTAGGCGAATCTCCATCACGAGCGTGTGGATGATCTTGTAGGCGTCCAAATTTTGCCCGCGCACTGCGGCGCCGAAGTAGTCGATGTAGTCGCGCGCGGTAAAGCCGTATTTACCGAGCAGCAACGAGCCAAAGACGCAAAGAGCGAGCAAAAATAGCAAAAACAGGAAGGAATTTTTACTCACCAAGTATCTTTTTCGCAGCGTTTTCGTCAAGGTCGATGTCCAAAAATAGCTTGTAAAATTCGCGAGTTTCTTTCACCATATCAAATTTAAACGCCTCAGGGTAGGTTAAATTTATGAGCCATTTGAGCCCCAAAAAGCGCATGAACGAAGGCGGACGGTCAAACCACGAAAAGGGTTCGCGCGGGATATAAAACGCCTTTTTGTTTTTCACTGCGCTTAGTAGCTGCCATTTGGGGTCGGCGTAAATTTTATCAAAAAGCTCTTTTTCGTAGATGAGAACGATATCGGGATCGTATTTTACCAGCTGCTCGAAGCTGATCTTCACGCGCCCGAATGCCTTGGCATTGGGGTCTTCGCTGCACGTATGCACGTTTCGCGCGCCGCTTCGCTCGATGAGGGTCGCATGCCACGAGCCCGCGCACTCAGTCGATAGCCCGTCGCTACCCTGCGCGTGGTAAATTCGTGCGCGTTTTACGCCGCTATTTTTGATGTAGCTTTCCACTTCGTCGCTTAAATTTAGCGAGCTTTGCGCGTATTTTATCAGCTCGTTTGCGCGCGCTTCTTTGCCTAAAATTTTGCCCAAAACCTCAAAGCTTTGCAGATAATCTTCCAGCCGCAAGGCGTTTAGATAAAGCATCGGTTTTTTAATGGGGCCAAAAACTTCGCTCATTTTTTTCGTGTTTTTGGAGCTTAAATTTACTAGGATGAGCTCGGGGTCGAGGCGTAAAAGCATCTCGACGTTTGGGATCTTGCCCTGCCCGAAAAAGCCGCCCACGACGGGCTGCTCACGCACATTTTGCTTGATGTATGGTCGCTCGTAGTCGTTCCACTCAAAATTTACGCCGCTGATCTTTTCGGGAGCGAGCGCGTAAAGGATATAAAGAAGCGGCGGCGAGCTCGCATACACACGGCTTGGCACGCCTTTTAGCGCGGCAAAATCGCTGCTGTTTTCCTGAATGAATTTTGAAATTTCAGCTTCGCTCATGCCAAATGCGAGGCAGATGCAGCCCAAAAGACAAAGTATAAATTTTTTAAGCATTTTAGCTCCGTTATTATTTTAGGATATTTTGCTAAGCTTAAAAGAAGCGGCAAATTTAGGTATTGCCATATTACCCAAATTTGCCTAAATATCAGAATTTATATCGAACGTTCGAGAAAAATACTCGACCCTCTTCAGGGTAGCCCTCTCGGTATTCATAATTTCTATCAAATAGATTTGAAACGCCAACGTCGATGCTTAAATTTTCGGTCGGTTTGTAGGTAAATTTAAGATTTGTCACGCCAAAGCCGCCAAGCTTCGTGACATAGTCTGAGCCTGAGCCTGAGTTTGACCATCTGCTTGAAACCAGCTCTTGGGACATATAGACGCTGAATTTTGGCATAAATTTAAAATCCACATACGCAAAGCCCTTGTGTTTTGGTATGTCATAGACCCTACTATCGTCGGTATTTTTATATTTTGCGTTCATATATGTGTAGTTGCCACCAAGCTCTAAATTTGATGTCGCAAAGTATATCGCACCAAGCTCGAAGCCCTTATAGTCAGCCCTTTCTATATTGACACTCTTTTTAAGCTCCGTATTTCCAACAAAAAGCCCTGTTTTTATATCTCCGATAGCATCTTTGACTTTTGAGTAAAATACAGCCGTCTCGAGCCTTAGCGTATCGCTAAAATTTCGCTGATAGCCAAGCTCATAGTGGTTTGCTATCTCGGGCTTTAGGTATGGATTTGAAATATATCGATTAAACCTTGTGCTGTATCTTTCTTTCATACTTGGAAAATAGGTCTTTTTAGCAAAGCTGACACTTAGTTCATCCTTGCCGTCAAAGCTATGTTTGATAGCTGCTTGATAATTAAACGCATGTTCTTTTGTTGTATCATAAGTTACTATTTTTTGTGTAGCGTTAGCCATAGTGGCATAAGCTTTTGCGCTTATGCCGTCTCTCACGTCGTAGCTAGCACCGACGATAAGTCTCGTCATATCGCTAAATCTATATGTGTTTTCAAGTCCAAAGGAGTATGACTTATCTTTCATCAGCTCTTCTGGCTCTTGATATTTAGCGCCTTTGTGCTTATCGTGTTTATAGTTAGTAGCAAATTTCAAAGTATCGTTATCGCCTATATCGCCGCCAACTTCCACACCAAAGCCATAGGCTGTATCCTTATAGCTACTTCGACTATCTGAAGACGTCACATTGCTTCTATAATTCTGTGTTTGCCAAATTGTTTTTTCTTTATCATTAAAACTATAAAGCGTATTTTTAAATGTATCGTGGAAAATTTTAGTATTTAGATATACCGCACCAAAATCGGTATGTGATAAAAAGTAGAGACTTTGTCTATCCCATTGCGGCCAATCCCAATATCTTAAGGCCTGACCATATCCGCTGTATCTACCATTATTTCGGAGTACTCCTTTACTATATCTACCCGCATAATACGGCTGCTCTTTTTCGCCTTTTTGGTTGATGTAGCTGATGGCGTATTCGTCGGTATCGTTTGGAGTAAAGCCAAATTTGATGTTAAATTTCTTATCTCTTTGGACTGAATTTTCGCGTCTGCCGCCGTCTTCGTTTTTATTTACGTCAGTCGTAAATTTATGCGAGAGCTGCTGTCCCATGTCCTCCATATAGCTACCACCGGACTGAACGTAAAATAGCTCTTGTTTGCTACCGATGTTAAATTCAACGTTGTTGCCGTAAGTTTTAGCATTTTTGCCCGTTTCAAAGCCGTACCCGATGTCTCCTTCCAGCTCGCGTGTCGGCTTTTTGGTGATCAAATTTATCGCTCCGCCCATAGTATTCATGCCGTAAAGCACAGAACTTGAGCCCTTTGAGATATCTATACGACTTAGATCAAACGTCGTAAATCGCCCAAAGTCTACGTTACCATCATACGGGATATAAACGGGGATACCATCGATAAAAAGCGGTACTCGGCGCGCGTCAAAACCGCGAACGTAGAAATTTTGCTCGGCGCGCGGACCTTTTTTATCCACATACACACCAGGCGTCATCGCTGCGACCTCGGATAGGCGTTTGACCTCGTTTCTTTGCATATCTTCTTGCGTGATGACGGCGACATTGTTATCACTACTCTTGCTGCCGTCTTTGTTTGCGACGATCTCGACCTCCCCTAGCTGAAAAACTTGTGCGTGAAGTGCCAGAGCCGCACTACATGCCATCAAAAGCGACTTTTTCATGAATTCCCCTTTAAGTTTATTTTTTATATTGTTTATAAACGCTTTTAAACGTTGTATTTTTATATCTATATAAAAAAATAATTTTAATTGAGAAATATTTAAACTACACTTAAAGTTAAATCGCTGAAAAATATTTCATAAATTTTCATATTTCAAGCACTCAAAGCTTTGCTCGCTCCAGCGCCTAAACAAGCAGTTGTAGCAGCTGATCTCATCATCACAAACAAGCTCGTCTTCGTCGCTATCAAGCATGAAAAATTTACAATTTAAAGCAGAAAATTTAGCATCTTCGTATGCAAATTTCCCGTATAAAAAGGTGCCGTTCGTATCGAAATTCTCATCCATCAAAACCCTCGTAGCTCCTCTACATCAAGACTTCTAAATCTGCCGTCGCTATCTTTTTTGACCAGCAAAACGGACCTGGAATTTTTGATCACAAGCTTTAAATTTCGCCCAAAAACGATCGTTTCGTCGTTTTTTATCTTATTAAAATTTTCATCTAAAATTTCGCTTGCATAGCCTAGATTTAAGAATTCTGTGGCTCTCATCTCATCTTGTGTCATCTTTATACAGCCTCTTACTTTACCGTCGTTGCCGCCTAGCCTGAGCCCCAGTCCCGCCAGTGCTCCGATGACACCGCGTCCGCCGTTTTTGAGCCCTTTTAGATAGACATTTTGCCTCTTTGCTTGCGAGTAGGCTTCGCTTTTGTCTAAATATTCGCTTTTAGCGCGGTAACCAAAATCTATCAGCCCCGAAATATCGGTGATATCGCCTTTAAACGCCACTGCGATGCCAGGTTCGGCACTAGGAGCGCTTTTGGCGAGCAAAAATTCTTGTATGAATTTTATAACCTCATCTCGCTCAATATGACTCAGCACCGTGCTAAAGCACATAGAGCTATTGTGTGAGGTGTAGTTTATCCGCTCGTCAAGCAACAGCTGATGACGGCTGATAAAGGAGCAAGGTGCAAAATTTTCATCTATAAATTTTACTATATTTTGAGCCAGCATACCTGTTGATCTTGGATATCCGATCTCATCTGTATCATCGATACAAACGTATATCTCCTCACGCATTTTTATCCTTATACCAAATGTAAATAATTATATTTAATAAAATATAAAATCATGCATAAATATCATTTATATAATTTTAAATTTAATAATAATATAATGATAACCATTTTTAAGATTTAAGGTGAAAAAATGAATAAAATAAACATAAGTTTAGCAGCTTCAGTGCTGCTTTTGACGCAAATTTACGCTGCAGACGTGAAGCTTGAAGGCGTGGAGGTCACAGACAGCGCAGATGACGGCTACCGCGCAAAGACAAGCGAGGTCGGCAAGACGACGACACCTATTTTAGAGATCCCGCAAACGGTCAATGTCGTGACCCAGCAGCAAATAAAGGACAAAAAGCCTGAAACGCTGGCAGAGAGCCTGCAAAACGTGAGCGGTATCAGCTACGGAAACACCACGGGCGGCATATTTGACGCGATCATAAAGCGTGGCTTTGGCGGCGGTAGAGACGGCTCGATCATGCGAAATGGCGTGCCGGCCACCGTGATGCACAGCTTTAATAAAAGCGTCGAAAGCGTGGAGGTGCTAAAAGGGCCAGCGAGCCTACTTTACGGTGCGCAAGAGCCCGGTGGCATCATAAATATGGTCACCAAAAAGCCGCTTTATAGCTTTTAAAATGAAATTTGGGCGGGCGTGGGCAACCGCCACTACTGGAACGCAGGCTTTGACACGACAGGCCCTATCAGCGAGAGCGGCTTTGCGTATAGATTTATATTTGACGCGATGCAAAAGGACTACTGGCGCGAATTTGGCGATTATAAAAACTATCTATTCGCCCCGTCGCGCTAGTATAAGGGCGATGACTACCGCATAAATTTCGCCTACACGCACACACGCTCGACTGACCCGATCGACCGCGGTATGTATCTCATCCCAGCCACGGGGCAGTTGCTGCCGATCGGTAAAAAGGTGCGCCTTGATGAGCCGTTTAATAAGCTAAAAACGACTCTTGACACCGTCGATGTAAATTTTGAGAAAAATATCGGTGAGGACTGGCTTTTGCGCGGTGCTTACGCCTTTTCACGCACAAAGCACGAATACGGACATATCCGCCTCATGAACGTAAATTTAAACACGGGCATCGCGACTAGACGCAACGAATACTACGACGGCTTCATCCACCGCACGCACGCGGGCAGCCTAAATTTAAACGGCTACGTTAAAACCGGCGAGATCGAGCATAATTTGCTATTTGGGCTTGACGCGAAGGAATACTACCGCTACCGACCGGGCGGCTTGCAAGCTACGGGCAATCAATTTAATATCGATATCTTTCACCCGATCTACGGCAAAGTGGGCTTGCCGACAGCCAGACAATCAAGCATCCAGTATCAAAAGCTAAAAACGATCGGTGCTTATGCGCAAGTGCGCAAGATAGTATAAATTTGACCGAAAATCTGATCTACTCGATCGGACTAAGATACGAACACTACGATCAGCTCGCACGCGGAACGACCACGGGCAAGCCAACGACCGATCAAAAAGATGGCAAATTTACGTGGCAGACGGGACTTTTATACCTGCTAACGCCAGAGTGGTCGATCTACACGAACTACGCGCAAAGCTTCCAGCCGCAAATGGCTATCAGCGGCGATGACATCGGCGACATAAAGCCAGAAGAGGGCAAGAGTATCGAGTTTGGAACGAAATTTCAAAACGACAGCATAACCGCAAGCGCAGCCATCTACAACATTGATAAGAAAAACATCATGCGCACCGTAAATAGTGTCGCCACGCCAGTTGGCAAAGCTCGCTCCAAAGGGTTTGAATTTGACTTCAACGGACGCGTCACGCAAGGGCTAACTCTTGGCGCAAGCTACGCCTACACAAAGACCGAGGTCAGGCAAGATAGTGGCGCATTTGCCGTGCTAGTTGGCAAACCGCTCGAAGCCACGCCAAAACATCAAGCAAGCCTTTTTGCAAATTATGATTTCAGCCACCTTGGCGTAAAGGGGCTTAGAGTGGGCGGCGGAGCGCGATATTTTGGCTCGTGGTACACCTACTATATGCGCACAAATTTAGCCAACGTACCGGCAGGAACGGCATTTAAGATGCCTGACGCGGTCGTTTATGACGCATTTATCAGCTACGACACGAAGATCGCGGGCTATGAGACAAATTTCGCATTTAACGTCAAAAACCTGACCGACAAGCTTTACTACACATCATCATCAACTGGCACGACGGCAAACATCATCCCGATCCAGCCGGGCTGCGCACGCCAGTTTATGCTGACAGCAACGGTGAAATTTTAAATTTAAAGGAGCGAATGCTCCTTTAAATTTACTCTTAGCCTGGCGCCCGATTTATCAAAATCAATGAAAAATTTATATATTTTTTGATAAAATCGAGGAAATTTATAAGTTTGCTACTCTCAGCGCGAACGCACTTCAAACGATAAATTTAAAATTTCAAGGACAAAAAATGCACCAAACCATCACGGAAAAGATTTTCTCCGACCACGTAGGGCGCGAGGTCTTCGCAAACGAGATCATCGAAAGTGGCATCGATATGGTCATCGGCAACGACATCACGACGCCAATCTCCATCAAGCAGTTCGAGCGAAGCGGCGCAACGAAGCTCGCAAATCCCGATGGCTTTTGTATCGTGATGGATCACTACATCCCGGCAAAGGATATTTTAAGCGCGAATCAAGCCAAAATTTCGCGCGACTTTGCCTACAAGCACGACCTGAAATACTTCTTCGACGAAAAGGACATGGGTATCGAGCACGCACTGCTACCAGAAAAAGGGCTCGTCGTGCCGGGAGATGTCATCATCGGCGCGGACAGCCACACATGTACGCACGGCGCGCTGGGGGCGTTTTCTACGGGTATGGGCAGCACCGATCTGGCCTACGCGATGATAACGGGCAAAAACTGGTTTAAAGTGCCGCCTACGATCAAGGTCGTCTTTCGCGGTAAGCTCGGTCGCCACGTCTATGGAAAGGACCTCATCCTAGAAATCATCCGCCAAATCGGCGTTGATGGCGCGCGCTACAAGGCTTTGGAGTTTTGCGGCGAGACGATCGACACGCTTGATATGGACGGGCGATTTTCGATGTGTAACATGGCGATCGAAGCGGGTGGCAAGAGCGGTATCATCGCAGTCGACGAGATAACGAAGGAATTTTTAAAAGGTAAAAATTTACGTGCCGAGCCGAAATTTTTCTACTCCGACGAGGGCGCTAGCTACGAGCGCGTGCTGGAAATCGACGCTGAGAGGCTCGACCCCGTGATCGCGTATCCGTTTTTGCCAAGCAACGGCAAAAGCGTACGCGAAGCCGTGAAAGACGACATCGCGATCGATCAGGCCTTCATCGGCTCATGCACGAACGGACGACTAAGCGACCTACGCATCGCGGCTGAAATTTTAAAAGGGCGCAAGGTCTCACGCAAGACCCGCCTCATCATCACGCCGGCTACGCAAAAGATCGCCCTCGCCGCGCAAAAAGAGGGTCTGATGGATATTTTAGTCGAGGCGGGTGCAGTGGTGAGCAACCCGACGTGCGGTGCGTGTCTGGGCGGATATATGGGGATTTTGGGTGCTGGCGAGCGCTGTGTCAGCACGACGAATAGAAATTTTGTCGGGCGCATGGGGGATCGCACGAGCGAAGTGTATCTGGCAAACTCCGCCGTCGCCGCGGCAAGCGCGATCGCAGGCAAGATCGCCGATCCAAGAGATCTTTAAATTACACGAGGACGGCATGGCTTATCGTTTATAGCGGCAAATAATATCTCGGAAATGACGATATTGCCGCCACTTTAATCCTTTCAAAACTACTATTACCACTCATTTTGCGGGCGGGCTTGATCGTTGATTTTATCCGAATGAAAGCTAAAATTTGCCAAATTTAGCCTTATGAAAAGTGAAAACAAGAGCGAAAATCTGGCAAAAATGAAAACCTGCGTGATACTAGCTGGCGGCAAAAGCTCGCGCATGGGGCGAGATAAGACGCTGCTGCCCTTTGGCGGGTTTGCGACGCTCACGCATTTTCAGGTGCATAAATTCGCGCAAATTTTTGAGCGTGTTTTTGTAAGCTCCAAGTTTGATAAATTTAACCCGCCGCTTAGGCTGATAAAAGATCTGAAAGAAGCGAAATTTTCGCCGATGCTAGCACTTTACAGCATACTTTTAAATTTCAAAGACGAGCACGTTTTCATAATTCCGGCCGACATGCCATTTCTTAGCGAACGCACGATAAGAGAGCTCTTTAAATTTACGGGCGAATTTGACATGGTCGTGCCAAAAGACGGTGAATTCACGCACTCTTTATGCGGATTTTTCAGTGCAAATTTAGCTCAAAAAGCAAAGGAGCTTTATGAAAAAAATGAAAATAAGATCGGAATTTTACGTAGCCTTTGCAGGTGCAAGGAGGTTGGTTTTAAGGGCCCAAAAGAGTTTTTTAACATCAACGATCCCCAGCAGTACGAGCTTGCGCTGAAAATGAGCCGCCAATGAAAAATATAAATAAAAATAACGCCATCAAGACCACCATTTTCGTCGTATTTTTTGGGCTTGATCTATTCGGAGGTGCGAGCGAGCTTTTTAAAAAGGCGCAACAGCTAGAAAGTGCCGGTGATACGGCAGGAGCGATGAAATTTTATAAAGAAGCCGCCATGGCCGCCATGGAGCGAAATGACGCCGCCCTTATGCAAAATTTAGAAAACGAAATTTCACAAGGTTCGCCGATCCAGGCGAACTACCCAGCAAAGCCAGAGCCAAGCAGCGACAAAAGCGAGGCGAATTTAGAAAAGGTAGCGAGCGATCCGCTTGGCATCAAGCTTTATCATTTCAACTACCTCTTGCCCGCGACATACGCTAAAAACGTGCCAAACGACGGGCGAAAGAGGTTTGAGACGAAATTTCAGTTCAGCGTGCAAAAACCTCTTTTTTACGATGTTTGGGGGCTTAAAGAGAGCATCGGCATAGCGTATTCGCAGACGTCGTGGTGGCAGACGGACAAGATATCTGCGCCGTTTCGAGAGACGAACTACCGACCTGAAATTTTTATCGATTTTGACACCAAAGATAGCCTGAAAGCCGCTCATATCAGCAATGTAAGAGGCGGAATTTTACATGAGTCAAACGGCCGTGACGGTGAAAATTCGCGTAGCTGGAACAGACTTTACCTGCAAGCTAAATTCGACTTTGCAAACCTAAGCCTGACGCCTAGGATATGGACCGTCATAGGTGATAAGAGTGACAACAAAAATATAGAAAACTACGCTGGCAGAGCCGATATAAACATAGCTTTTACCTATAAAGAGCAGATATTTAATCTAATGGTGCGAAACAACCTGCAATTTGATAAAACAAACCGCGGTGCAGCCGAGTTTAGCTGGCTATTCCCGATACTCTCGAGCGGTCTTTACGGATATTTGCAGTATTTTAACGGATATGACGAGAGCTTGATCGACTACAACAGGCACACCAATAAGATCGGCATCGGCTTTACGCTGCTTAAATGATGAAATTTAGCATATCGTTTAAGCATCACAAAATCGCCAGAATCTGGTCCGTCTAAAAATATAAAACCAAGTAAAAACGAGCCTTTGGCGGCGCGAAAACTTGCAAAAAATTTTAATATTAAAATTTAAGTATTTTTATAAATTTTATAAGAAAAATTTGCTAATATAGCCCTATCGACACTTTAATTCAAGGAGCTTTTATGAACGGAGTTTTCTTAATCATAAGCTTCGTGATCGCCATAGCCGTGATGATATGGATGATCTCAAAGCTTAAAGTCCATCCTTTCTTGGCGTTGATGATCATATCCTTGCTGCTGGCTATCGTCGCTGGCATCGATCTGGGCAAGATCCCGGGCATCATAGGCGACGGCTTTAGCGGTACGTTTAAGAGTATCGGTATCGTCATCATCTTTGGCGCGCTGATTGGAACGGTGCTGGAAAAAACGGGCGCGGCCTTGAAACTAGCCGATATGGTCGTAAATCTCGTAGGACAAAGGCGTCCCGAGCTTGCTATGCTCATCATGGGCTGGATCGTCGGTATCCCGGTCTTTTGCGACAGCGGCTTTGTCGTGCTAAACCCGATCAGAGAGGCGCTTTATAAGAAAATTTCAGCCAGCCCGGTCGGCATGGCGGTCGCTCTTAGCGGCGGACTTTACGCATCACACGTCTTTATCCCGCCGACTCCCGGACCTATCGCCGCAGCCGGAGCACTCGGGCTTGGCGAGAATTTACTGCTTGTCATAATGATGGGCGTCGTGGTCTCCTTACCAGTGCTCGTTGCAGTGTATTTTTTTGCTAAAAAGATCGGTCAAGAGGTCACGATAAGTGACAGCGAAGCTAACGCCGTGATAACAAAAAGTTATGACGATCTTTTAAAACAATACGGCAAGCTCCCGGGCGGCTTTTTAAGCATCGCTCCTATCATCATGCCGATCATATTCATGGCGCTTGGCTCTATAAGCGCGATCCTAAAGATCGGCGGTATTTTAGGGACATTGCTTGGCTTTTTGGGCAACCCTATCATCGCTCTTGCCATAGGCGTGGTATTTGCTGTTTTCTTGCTGGCTGAGACCAACAAGCTCGCGGAATTTAGCGATATGACAAACGAGTCGCTAAAGATCGTAGGACCTATCCTCTTTATCACGGCTGCGGGCGGCGTTTTGGGTAAGGTCATAACAGCGGCAGGATTTGTCGAGTTCATCAAACAAAACGCAGAGGTTATCAAAGCGGCTGGAATTTTCTTTCCGTTCATCATCTCAGCAATCATCAAAACAGCGCAGGGAAGCTCGACCGTGGCTATCATCACGACCGCATCCATCATGGGCGCCTTCACCGTTTCGCCGGGACAAGAGGAGACGCTGATGATGGCACTTGGCCTCACCAGCGAGATGGCGGCGGCACTTTGCGTCATGGCTATAGCTGCCGGCGCCATGTGCGTATCGCATGCAAACGACAGCTACTTCTGGGTCGTTACGAATTTTAGCAAGATGACGGCTCAGCAAGGCTACCGCACACAGACCATGCTGACTTTCATCATGGGTATCGTAGGCATGCTAAGCGTTTATGTATTGTCGTTGGTGCTATTATGAAAATTTTAGTAGCCATTGATTCTTTTAAAGGTTCTCTAAGCTCGCTCGAGGCGGGCTTAGCCGTCAAAGATGGACTAAAAGGGCTTTGCGATGTCGTCGTAAAGCCCATCGCTGACGGCGGAGAGGGTAGCGTGGAGGCGCTAGCCGACGCACTGGGAGCTAGCTACATCGACGCTATCACTCAAGATCCTTTGGGAGTCAAAATTTTAGCCAGATACGCGCTCATAAAAGATCTAGCCATACTAGAAATGGCTAGTGCTTCGGGGCTCACGCTCATCAATGAAAAACAGCGTAATCCGCTAAAGACCAGCACCTATGGATTTGGACTTTTGATAAAAGACGCCATAAGTAAAGGCGCTAGGAAATTTATCATCGGTATCGGAGGTAGCGCTACAAACGACGCAGGAACTGGCATGCTAAGCGCTCTTGGGTTTGAATTTTACGATGAAAACGGGGATCTTCTAGCAGGTATCGGCGAAAATTTAGCCAAAATTTCTAAAATTTCTACTCAAAATTCGCTAAAAGAGCTAAAACAGTGTGAATTTTTGATCGCCTGTGACGTGGACAATCCTCTCTTTGGCAAAAACGGCGCAGCCTATGTATATGCTCCGCAAAAAGGCGCTGATGGCCGCATGGTAAAGGAGCTCGACGACGGGCTAAAAAGCTTTGCAAATGCGGTAAAAACGCACTTTGACACTGAACATCACAAGCTAAAAGGCGCAGGTGCTGCAGGCGGGCTGGGGTTTGGCTTTGTAAACTTTTTAAATGCGAAGCTAAGGCCGGGCATCGATATCATAACCGATGAGATCGGGCTTGAAGATGAGATAAAAAAAGCCGATCTAGTCATAACCGGCGAGGGCAAAATGGACTTTCAAAGCTCTATGGGCAAGACTCCGACCGGAGTAGCGAAGCTCGCTAAAAAGCACAAAAAGCCTGTCATCGCGCTAGCAGGCTGCGTGTGCGAGGGCGCGCAAGAGTGCAACAAAAGCGGCATAGACGCATTTTTTTGTATCCTAAACGAGCCTATAAGCCTTGAAGAGGCTATGAGAAAAGATATCGCGATCAAAAATTTAAAAATGGCGGCAAATCAGGCCGTGAGGTTATTTTTGATAAATCAAAGCCGATCTTGAGGCGGCTATTTTACTTGCCAGTAAAAGAAATGCGCTCACTCCACTCTAAGCTCGTATCCGTCTTTGAGAGCTTCTAGTTTGTATTTGCGCTTTTTATCGAGCATGACTACGACGCGGTAGTAGCTATCGTGCCAGCCGATGATTGCACCCTTGAATACGCCGTTTTCAAATTTCAAAGCCCTGGTTTTAAAGCTTCTTGGCGGCCTTGAAAAGTCCATGACGATTTTATTGTCCTCATACGCGAAATGCTTGATATTTTTGCTTTTCGTCAAAATTTTGAGCTCGCCATCATCAGCGTCAAATTTCACGAAATTCATGAAATTTACGATCTTTGATGAGCTGCGGATATTTGTCTTAGGCTTTACGTTAGGCGTTATCTTTACATCTATGGGCGTTTTTGCGGGCTCTTGCGCGCTTTGAGCTTTTACGGCTTCGTTTGATTTTTGAGTGTCGAGATTTATCATGACGACGCTTGGCGCACTCATCGACAAGGTCCTATTTATATCTTTTTTAACAGTTAGATTAGTGTCGTTTTTGTCTGAAATTTTAACAGGCGTCGCCACTTTTGGCAGGGCGAGCTCTGGCATAGTGACCGAGACATCGAGCTTTTTAGCAACCATTGGCTCCGGATTTTTGAGCTTTTCGATGACGTATTCGTTTTTCCAGTCAACGGTCTTATTAATGTCCGAGATGACCTTTTCTTTTATGCTGCCGTCGTTTGCGCGGTATCTTATCGTGATGCCAAGAAGCAGGCTCATATCGCTGGGGAATTTTATATCTTGCCTGTCAAATTCCGGATACTGCTCGACGATATTCGTCGTCATCACGCTGGTATTTAGCTCGCTGATAGGAACAAACGGATTCTCCCGCGCGCTCAAGATAGCCGCCGACATACAAAACAAAAGCCAAAATTTTCTCATCGTTTCTACTTTTTATTGGATTCGGGCTCGAGCTCTTTTAGCTCGAAATACTCTTTTTGAAGCTGTGCATTTACTTTTTTTAAAATTTCGACATCCTCGCTGAGGCGCTCTTTTTTGCTCTGCAAGCTTAGCATCACGTCCAAAGAGCGCTTGCCAAACATCATATTGCCGATATATATGCCAAATGCGATGACACAAATGACGGCTATGATGTGGCGTAAAAATGATTTCAAAAGGTATGATTTCTTGACTTTCCTATCATACTCTCTTAAAATTTCACTCAAATATCATCTCCTAAAAACTCGCCGTTTTCAAGCTCGATCTCGAGCAAGCGGTTGTATTTCGCATTCCGCTCGCTACGCGATGTGGCACCGGTCTTGATCTCGCCGGTGTTTAGCGCTACGGCAAAATCAGCTATAAAGCTGTCCTCGCTCTCGCCGCTTCTGTGGCTCATTATGCAGCGATATCCGTTTCTTTGCGCTAGGCGCACGGTCTGCATCGTCTGAGTCACGGAGCCGATCTGATTTGGCTTGATGAGGATCGCGTTTGCGATGTTTTTTTGGATACCTTCGCGTAAAATTTTCTCGTTTGTGACAAACAAATCATCGCCTACGAGCTGAATTTTATCTCCAAGCCTTGCCGTTAGCTTCGCCCAGCCGTCCCAGTCATCTTCGCTAAGGCCGTCCTCTATAGAAAATATCGGATATTTTTCACAAAGCTTAGCGTAATACTCTATGAGCTGCTCGCTTGAAAATTTCTTGCCCTCAAGTTCGTAAGCGCCGTCTTTATAAAGCTCGCTGGAAGCCACGTCAAGAGCTAGCTTGATCTGCTTTCCAGCCTCATATCCGGCCTCGCCGATCGCTTGCATTATGAGCTTTAACGGCTCTTCGTTGTCCTTTAAATTCGGTGCAAATCCACCCTCATCGCCCACAGCCGTGCTGTGACCTGCCGCGTTTAAGATGGCTTTTAGTTTATGATAAATTTCAGTAGCCGCCCTGAGTGCGTCGCTGAAATTTGAAAATCCAAAAGGCATTATCATGAACTCTTGAAAATCCACGCTGTTGTTTGCGTGTGCGCCGCCGTTTATGATGTTAAACATCGGTACAGGCAAGATGCTGGCGTTCGCACCGCCAAGATAGCGGTAAAGCGGGATATTTAGGCTCTTTGCAGCGGCGCGTGCAGCAGCCATGGACACGCCAAGCACGGCATTTGCGCCTAAATTCGAATAGTTGTCCGTCCCGTCTAGCTCGCGCATCTCATCGTCGATAGCTTTTTGATTGAACGCATCAAGCCCGATGACGACCTCCGCGATACGCTCATTTACGTTTGCAACGGCCTTTAATACACCCTTGCCGCCATATCTAGCCTCTTTATCGCGAAGCTCCAGCGCCTCGCGCTTGCCCGTGCTGGCTCCGCTTGGCACTACCGCGCTTGCGACCGTGCCGTCGCTGAGAGTCACACTCGCGCGAACGGTCGGGTTGCCCCTACTATCTAAAACCTCGTGAGCTGTAACGTCTTCAATAAAAATCATTCTTCCTCTCCTGTTTGTTTATCATCATCATCGTCTTTACCGCTGGTTAGCAAATGGTCTATGCCCATCGAGCCCTTGATAGAGGCGACGATCTCATCGGCTGTTTGCGGATGCTCTTTCAAATAGGCTTTCGCGTTTTCTCTGCCTTGTCCGAGCTTTTCGGCCTTGTAGCTAAACCACGCGCCGCTTTTATCTATGATATCGAGCTTGACGCCGTAGTCTATTATCTCGCCTTCGCGGCTGATGCCCTCGCCATACATGATGTCAAATTCCGCGACCTTAAACGGAGGCGCGACCTTGTTTTTGACGACTTTAGCTTTCGTGCGGTTGCCGATAGGCTCTTCATTTTGCTTTAACGTAGCGATCTTTCGTACGTCGATACGAACGGAGGAGTAAAATTTTAGTGCATTTCCGCCTGTGGTGGTCTCAGGCGTGCCATAACCCATCATGCCGATCTTCATGCGGATCTGGTTGATAAATATGACCGTAGTTTTCATCTTGCTTAGTATGCCGGTGAGCTTTCTTAGCGCCTGGCTCATCAAACGCGCCTGAAGCCCCACGTGCTGATCGCCCATGTCACCCTCTACCTCGCTCTTTGGCGTAAGTGCGGCGACGCTATCGACTACGATGAGATCGACCGCTCCCGTCCTGGCTAAGGTCTCTACGATCTCAAGAGCCTGCTCGCCAAAATCAGGCTGAGAGACGTAAAGGTTGTCCGTATCCACGCCTAAATTCGAAGCGTATTTTACATCAAGGGCGTGCTCGGCATCGACGAACGCGCAGATCCCTCCGGCCTTTTGGCACTCGGCGATGATATGTAAAGTAAGCGTCGTCTTACCCGAACTCTCGGGCCCGTAAATTTCGATTATCCTGCCCTTTGGCACGCCGCCTATACCAAGTGCTAGATCAAGCCCTATCGAGCCGGTGGGGATGCTCTCTATCGGCTCGACTTGTTTATCGCCAAGCCTTAAAAGCGTACCTTTGCCAAATGCTTTATCGATCTGCTTCAAAGCCAGGTCGATGGCCTTTTTCTTGTCGGCCTCAAGCTCCAAAGGGACTAGTTTTTTGTCGCTGTCTTTTTCTTTTGCCATGTTTTACCTTGTGATAAATTTGGCTTGATTTTATCCAAAAACAGATGAATTTTTGTTGATTTTGCGATTTTGACGGCTAAAGGCGAAATTTAATCGCAGATTATGATGTCCTCGCCAAGCCTTGAAGCAAGATCTATGAGCCTAAAAAGCCTCTTTTCTTCGCATAAAAATGCGAAAATTTGATCGCCCGCGATGTAAAATCCAAGCGCGAGAGGAGGGTTTAAATTTCGCACGCAAAGGCTTATGAAATCCTGCGAGATAGCCTCCTCGCCAGCCGTCACGTGCTGCTTTAAATTTTGCTCTTTTATCAGCGCGACAAAGACCTTTTGGCTTATTTTCTTTGAAAATTTCAGTATCAAATTTTTACCCGCCAGATAGTCGCAAAGATCCTTAAAATTTACTATATCAGGCTCAAATTCCGTGTCAAATTCGCGCGCAAAGGCAAATAGGCTTTTATCACGATCGACCAGCGAGATTTCATGCTCGCTTTGAGCCTTTCTAGCGCGCCAGATCGCGTAAAATCCGATGCAAGCAAACACTACCGACATCGTCAAAATTTCACTCATCAGCTCTTTCATCTCGCTCCTTAAAGTATCACGACCTCTGTTTTAAGCTCGGTGCCAAATTCCGCCTTTACGAGCTTTTGAGCCAGAGCTATCAGCGCAGTCGCGTCCTCAAAGGTCGCGTGATCAAAATTTATCAAAAAATTTGCGTGCTTTTCGCTAAATTTCGCCCCGCCTATCGCATGCCCCTTTAGCCCGACAGCCTCGATGAGCCGCCCGGCAAAATCGCCAGCAGGATTGATAAAACAGCTGCCAAAGCTCGCTCCACTTGGCTGATTTGCGCGTTTGGCGGCAAATTCATCCACAAGCGGCGCGTCAAAGCCATGTGAAATTTTAAATTTCGCCCCAAATATCGGCTCTTTTATACCGCTCGTGCGGTAGGCGAAATTTATCCGCTCTAGCTCGCGCCAGCCGTCTTTAAAGAGCACATGCGTGAGCGCGTCGCTTATGCTGCGCCCGCAAAGTCCGGCGTTCATCTTGACTAGCCCGCCAAGCGTGCCCGGGATGTTTCGCAACATCTCAAAGCCCGTTATATCGTACTTTTTTGCGTAGTTATAGATCGCGCCGCTCTTTGTCGCGCCGCCGATCTCGAGAGATTCGCCGTCTATTTTTATGTAGTCGAAATTTTCGCCCAGCATCGCTAGTTTTGGCGGATTTGGCGAGACGAGGATGTTGTTGCCGCCGCCTATGATCACTCTGTCATCAAAATTTTCATCGGTGAAATTTACGATCAAGACCTCGTGTATGCCGCCGATCTTGACGGAGCTGAATTTAGCAAAATCTATCTTCTTGATCACTGGATAAATTCCGGGATATAATCGATCATGCGCGTAGTAAATTCCACCATCATCGAGACCATCCACGGCATCAAAAATATTATCACGACGACGACTAGAATGATCTTTGGCACGAAGCTCAGAGTAGTCTCGTTTATCTGCGTGGTAGCCTGAAATATCGAGATGATAAGGCCTGCGATGAGCCCGCTTAAAAGCATCGGCAGGCTAAGATAGAGCGCGACCTTAAACGTCTCGATACCAAGGGCGACGAGCGTGCTTTGCATCAGCTAAACCTCGCGTCGTTGTATTCAGTCGGGATCAGGTAGTCGTGCGCGTCTATGGGCTGTGGGTAGAAGCCTTGATCGTAGCCTATCTCAAAGAGCCTATTTAGGGCCTTTAGCTGCGTCTCGTTCATGCTAATTGAGTCTTTATTGGCGTATAAATCGAGGTAAATTTTAAGCTTTTCTTTATCGACACGGATCAAATTTCGCTCCATCAACATGTGCGATAAAAACGGCTTGTGCGCTGTGGCGATAGCAACGGCCTTTGTCAGTACTCGCTCGCACTCTATCGCGTCAGTGAGCGGCAATGAACGGCGAAGCGCCATACCGCCAAGCGGAAGCGGTAAATTTTCGCCCGCGAGCTCGCGCCAGACGTCCCAGATCTCGCGCTCTACCTCGAGCTCGCTAGAAAAGCCTAAAATACTCTCGTGGATAAGCACGCCGGCATCGACCTCGCCGCTAAGCACGGCATTTTCGATCTCTAAGAAATTTTTATAAACGATACGCGCCTCGGGATATGCCGCGCGGAAAAGAAGGGCGTTTGTAGTATGAGCGCCAGAGAGTGCGACCTTGAAATTTCGTTTTAGATTTACGCCTCTTTTTTTGATGAGCTTTGGCCCGTAGCCCTCTCCAAAGCTGACGGCACACCTTAAAAGCGCGTAGTCATCGCTTATGAATGGATAGAGCGCAAAGCTGATCGCAGTGGCGGTGTAAGTGCCTTTTAGCGCCTCCTCGTTTAGCGTCTGGATGTCTAAAGCGTTGTTGGTAAATGATAAATTTTTACTGCCGACCCAGCCAAATTTTATAGCCATATACATGAAAATATCGTCTGCATCGGGCGAGTGGGCTACATCTATATGCTTTATATTTTTCAAATTTCATCCTTTAGGGGGATTATAGCCCAAAAATGCTTTATTTTTAAAAGGCTGTTTTTGCTTCGCTTCACTACTCAAGTGCTATTTGCGAATTCCTTGTCAGCAAAGTGCGGGGGCTAGTAGTCCAACATATAGCACGATTTTTACTTCACACTGTTCGCATTCTCTTGCTCTTAAAAATTAAAAATCAATATTTTGTCAAAACAGAGCCAAAATTTTAAAAAGAGCCTCTTAAAATCATCGGAATGAAATTTCAGCTATTCCTACCCGCACCCTTTAGCCGCTAAATTTAGCCCTTAAATTCTACTTTTTCCAGCCTCGAAGAGTGCAAAATTTTACGCCCGACCTTGGCCTCTTGCTTGCCGTTTAGCTCGACTAGATCGCCCGTAAAGCCACATCTGTTGTTTATGACGTTAAAGCTTCCCACCCCGTAAATATCGACCGGCGTATCATGCCTCTCAAAATCAGCTATCTTTTTAGGATCGAACCCCGAGCTAACGACGATCTTGACATATTTAAAGCCGTTACCATCAAGCGCCTTGCGCAGTGCAAAGATAAGTTGCTTGCAAACTCCATGCGGATCGAATCCGCCAGTGTCCTTGCCTTCAAAATATCTATCTATCAAATTTTTAGACGTATCGACCCTTACCGCTGCGAGCCTGTTCCCAAGCGCATTTGCCGCTTTTAGTGCGTCTGCTATCACGTCGTTGTTGTAATCAACCAGCGCCGTTACCTTTTCGTCAGGAAAGGTCTTTGCATAAAGCTCACATGCCTTTACGACATCGCCTCCGCACATTTGAATAAGCGCGTGAGGCATCGTGCCCATGCCCTTACCGCCCCACCAAAGTCCCTGCGCATCGGTAGAGACTCGGCTCACGCCGGCAACGTAAGTGGCGTATCCGTCGCCTATTTGCGTCGCTATGTCGTCTTGTCTGTCGGCCATGCTAAAGACGGCTTTATCGCCTGCGGCCGCTAAAATGTCATGCACGTTTGTAGCTACCGAGCTCCTACGCGTAAGGACGGCGTCTATGATATTTTCTAAAAAGCCGAAATTTTCATATTTGCCGCTGACCTTGAGCGCAGGTTCGTTTGCATTTATAATATCGCCGTCGTTTAACGCGAAAATTTCAAGCTCTTCAGGGTGCTTGGCAAATGTATGTAAAACCACGATGGCCTCATCTATGCCGCACAACATGATGTTGTCATTTCGCTGAAA
The DNA here is from genome assembly GCF_013372125.1 of Campylobacter curvus. Taxonomy (NCBI): domain Bacteria; kingdom Pseudomonadati; phylum Campylobacterota; class Epsilonproteobacteria; order Campylobacterales; family Campylobacteraceae; genus Campylobacter; species Campylobacter curvus. The sequence goes on from NZ_CP053826.1 coordinate 1,752,483, forward strand.
AAACTGCATAGTGACATGCTGGTTTGGTAAATTTTCGCTGATTATCTTATTTATTTTCAAAAAATACTTGGCGGTGTAAAAGCCGTCGGCTATTTTGCTATCTAGCCTGAATGTTTGATTCGTGAGCCTCTTTATTTTCCCTTGTCGTTTCAACTCTATCTCATTTTGCATAATGGCTTCTTTTATATAGATTGTTTTATTAGATTTACACACAACACTTACACTAATTTTTTCACTAACAAATACCTAAAATATACTTAACCCCCCCCCACCTATTTCACTACTGCTTTATATCTATTCTATATCACCCTACCATCTTCTCTTTCATCTTTTTAGTCTTGCTCTTCGTATCTTCTTTTATGTCTTTACTTTTATCTTCTGCCTTACTCTTTATCTTTTCTTTGGTCTCTTTTACTTTATCTTTTTGCTTTTTAGCTTTTTCTTTTATGCTAGTATCTCCTGAGGTAGAAATATCTGATTTTAAATTTTCATATGTCTTGTCACCTATGCCATTTACTTTCTTTAGATCCTCTATGGAGTTGAATTTGTTTGCCTTCCTATACTCTATTATGGCATCTGCCTTAGAGCTTCCTATACCATCCAAGCTCATGAGCTCCTCTTTAGTAGCAGTGTTTAAATTTACAGCTGCCAACGCTAATGAAGCAGTAGCTATCAATGACAATAATACCTTGTTCATGTTTGTTCCTTTGATTTGAATTGAGGAGTGATTTTAGCATAGCAATCATAAATTTACATATAGAAGATAGGTGGATTTTATATTTTATGGATATTTTTATATTGTATGGATCAAATTTTTATAGTTTTATCATTTGAGTCAAGTTATTAAAGATCATGATTTATGAAAGAAAGTTTAGTATAAATAACAAAGCCCGCAGCGACCTACTTTTCCAACATCCCAGTAAGGGAGAGTATCATCAGCCATGACGAGCTTAGCTTCTTGGTTCGAGATGGAGCAAGGCGTTTCCTCGTCTGTATAGCCACGGGCAGTGTTAAATAAAAAATTGCTGCAGAATTTTAGTTTATACTTCGTTGTGCTTTACTACGAACTTCAGTCACATACTATATGTATGCTCCTTCGTTCTTGCTTCGTTCGCCTCGTCTAAACTAAAATTTCTTTGTAATTTAATCAATCTAGTTTTATTATACCAGGTTAGTTAAATTTAGAAATTTCTTGTTTAACACTGCTTTTATTGTTAAAAGTCAAAGCGATGTTTCAATGATAAAAACAAGGTCTTGTTCGGATATGAATTTAGATTAGAAATCTTATCAATTTTAATGCTAAACAATTTTAAGAACTATTTTTTCGCTAGGCGAGGCAGACGAGTAAAGACGAGGGAGCGTATGTTTTATACGTGACCGAAGTCTGAAACGAAGTCTAACGAAGCATAGTAGAAAAAATAGGAATTAAAATTTATCCTTAACAAGGAAGTGATGCTTATAAAGATAAGCAGACGAGCTATTAGTACTGGTCAGCTAAAGGACTTTCATCCATTACACACCCAGCCTATCGAACAATTAGTCTAATTGAGCTCTTAAAAGAAGATTCATCTTGGAGTTGGCTTCGAGCTTAGATGCTTTCAGCTCTTATCACATCCCAACTTAGCTACCGAGCGGTGCCCTTGGCAGGACAACTCGTACACCAGTGGTTGGTTCGACCCGGTCCTCTCGTACTAGGGTCAACTCTCCTCAATCTTCTTGCGCCCACGGCAGATAGGGACCGAACTGTCTCACGACGTTCTGAACCCAGCTCGCGTACCGCTTTAAATGGCGAACAGCCATACCCTTGGGACCTGCTCCAGCCCCAGGATGCGATGAGCCGACATCGAGGTGCCAAACCTCCCCGTCGATGTGAGCTCTTGGGGGAGATCAGCCTGTTATCCCCGGGGTACCTTTTATCCTTTGAGCGATGGCCCTTCCACACAGAACCACCGGATCACTAAGACCGACTTTCGTCTCTGCTTGACGTGTATGTCTTGCAGTTAAGCTGGCTTTTGCCTTTATACTCTACGAACGATTTCCAACCGTTCTGAGCCAACCTTTGTAAGCCTCCGTTACATTTTGGGAGGCGACCGCCCCAGTCAAACTACCCACCAGACATTGTCCTACATGAGGATAACTCATGCTAGTTAGCTATCAGAATAAAAAAGAGTGGTATCTCAACAATGGCTCATAATAAACTGGCGTCTATTACTCGAAGCCTCCCACCTATCCTGCACATCTTTATCCCAATAGCAGTGTCAAGCTGTAGTAAAGGTCCACGGGGTCTTTCCGTCTTGCCGCGGGTAGGAGGAATTTTCACCTCCACTACAATTTCACTGGATCCCTCTTCGAGACAGCTCCCATCTCGTTACGCCATTCATGCAGGTCGGTATTTAACCGACAAGGAATTTCGCTACCTTAGGACCGTTATAGTTACGGCCGCCGTTTACTCGGGCTTCGATCAAACGCTTCGCAGAGCTAACGTCATCAATTAACCTTCGAGCACCGGGCAGGCGTCACACCCTATACATCCACTTACGTGTTAGCAGAGTGCTGTGTTTTTGGTAAACAGTCGGGAGGGACTCTTTGTTGTAACCTTCAATGCTTACGGAGTAAATCCTTCACAAAGTTAGGCACACCTTATACCGAAGATACGGTGCTATTTTGCAGAGTTCCTTGAAGAGAGTTCTTCCACGCGCCTTAGAATACTCATCCCACCCACCTGTGTCGGTTTACGGTACGGGCAACTATAACTAAACTTAGAAACTTTTCTTGGCTCGATGGTATCAAGGATTCACTATCCATTCCGAAGAACTTCAAATGCCTGTGGGGTCTTGGATAAAGAAATTCGGATTTGCCTGAATTTCAACCTACACCTTTCGACCAGCACTTCCATCCGCTGGCTCCTCTAACCTTAAGCGTCCTTCCATCGCACATCATAGTTGGCATTGGAATATTAACCAATTTTCCATCGCATACCCCTTTCGGACTTTGCTTAGGACCCGGCTAACCCTACGATGACGAGCATCGCGTAGGAAACCTTGGGTTTACGGCGTTAATGATTCTCACATTAATTATCGCTACTCATGCCTGCATGCTCACTTGCATCCGCTCCAGCGCTCCTTACCGGTACACCTTCAATGCTGAATGCAACGCTCTCCTACCACTTGCACTTAATTCTAACTACTTTTAGTAAACTATTTTCTCATAATTTAACTCACAAAGTTCATTAAATTATGAGAAACATAACTTAAAACCTTGTGTAAAATTTTTATAGTTAAAATTAAGTGCAAGTCTAAAGCTTCGGTACTCATTTTAGCCCCGTTATATTTTCCGCGCAAAATCACTAGACCAGTGAGCTATTACGCTTTCTTTAAAGGATGGCTGCTTCTAAGCCAACCTCCTGGTTGTTTCAGTAACTTCACATCGTTTTCCACTTAAATGAGATTTAGGGACCTTAGCTGTTAGTCTGGGTTGTTCCCCTCTCGACGACGGATTTTATCACTCGCCGCCTGACTGCCATGATTACACTATAAGTATTCGGAGTTTGATAGGGTTTGGTACATTGGTGTATGCCCTAGCCCATTCAGTGCTCTACCCCTTATAGCTACTACATGACGCTATACCTAAATATATTTCGGAGAGAACCAGCTATCACGATGTTTGATTGGCCTTTCACCCCTATCCACAAGTCATCCCATAGCTTTTCAACGCTAGCGGGTTCGGTCCTCCACTGGTTCTTACACCAGTTTCAACCTGCTCATGGATAGATCACATCGTTTCGGGTCTGCAGCATCTGACTAAACGCCCTATTAAGACTCGCTTTCGCTACGGCTCCGGGTTTCCTTAACCTCGCCAGACACCACAACTCGCAGGCTCATTATGCAAAAGGCAGTCCATCACCCTGATAAATCATAGGGCTCTGAATGATTGTAAGCAAATGGTTTCAGGTTCTATTTCACTCTGATCACCTCAGTTCTTTTCACCTTTCCCTCACGGTACTTGTGCACTATCGGTCTAGTAGTAGTATTTAGGGTTGGATAGTGGTCTACCCAGCTTCAGACAGAATATCACGTGTTCCGCCCTACTCAGGATACTGCTAAGTAAAATAAAGCTTTCATATACGGGAGTATCACCCTCTATGCTTGACCTTTCCAGATCATTCTATTAGCTAAATTTAGTCTATGTTACAGTCCTACAACCCCACTAGTAAACTAGTGGTTTGCCCTCTTACGCGTTCGCTCGCCGCTACTAGCGTAATCTCGTTTGATTTCTTTTCCTGAGGGTACTAAGATGTTTCAATTCCCCTCGTTCGCTCCATTACGGTAACTAATATCTCTATTAGTTGGGTCGCCCCATTCAGAAATTCCCGGATCAAAGCCCCTTGACGGCTCCCCGAGACTTATCGCAGCCTGGCACGTCTTTCATCGCCTCTACTAGCCAAGGCATCCACCACTTGCTCTTAGTAGCTTACCTTTTTTAACTTCTCGCAAGAGCAAAGCTCTTGCTCCGACAAGGAGTGCAAGCACTCCCTTGACCCACCTAAAGCACACCGCTTCTTTCGGAAGCGCCGTATATTTTAAAATTAGATCACTCTAAAATTTAAGTTTAGATGGTATCGGTTAAAAGAAGTCATTAGTATATTTATATATTCTAATTCGCATCACTTCCTTGTTAAAGATAACTTTTAGTTACTGCATTTAAACTCTATCCTCCAAGACGGAAAGCATTAACTATATATGGATAAGTTTTAATTTAGCTCCATATAATTGTGATGTTAAACTTTTGCATTATTAAATGCAAAGAGATTAGAGATTTAAATCTTTAACAAGTCCTGTAAAATTGTTTTTATTAAAACTTGCTTGTGACTCTTAACAATGATAAATAAAAGAACTTAGACCATGACAAAGTCTAAACAAAGAATTTAGGATCAACCAAACTCTTTGTTTGGGCTTTTATCTTTTATACTCAGTTAAACTATAAGCGAGCTAATGCTTAAAAGCTAAATTTCAATAATGGTGGGCCTAACAAGACTTGAACTTGTGACCTCACCCTTATCAGGGGTGCACTCTAACCAGCTGAGCTATAGGCCCTCTTGCTTTCTCTTTTAGCTTTATAGTGCGTCAAATCTCCGCTTTAGCTTCGTCACATACTTTTATGTATGCTCCTTGCCTCATTGAGATTTTCCTTCTCTAAAGCTAAAATAGTTCGCATATCTTATGTTTCTTTTTAACTTATACTTCGTCAGCTTTTTGCGAAACCTTCGTCACGTATATCCGATACGCTCCTTAATTTCTTAAAAGCTTTCTCGTCTAAGCTAAAAATAAATCATAAATACTATTTATTTACAACCACAATGATAAATCATCGTCCATTTATAAATGGTGGAGAATAGCGGGATCGAACCGCTGACCTCCTGCGTGCAAAGCAGGCGCTCTCCCAGCTGAGCTAATTCCCCATGCTATCCTTTACTTCGCAGACAAATAAAAATTTATCTTTGCGACAAGGAGTGCAAACACTCCCTTGACCCACCTAAAATTACAAAGATTTATTTCAAAATTTATTTGTCATAAATCATAAATTTAGGTTTTTGCCTAGGTAGTTAAGGAACTAGATAATTATTATTTATTAGCCGTCAATCTTTCAAAACTAAACAAGGTCGATTGAGTAGATTATCTATAACAATAATCTAAATTTTCCTTTGACGAATATCTTGTGAGAGAATATTCATTGTACTCTAGAAAGGAGGTGATCCAACCGCAGGTTCTCCTACGGTTACCTTGTTACGACTTCACCCCAGTCGCTGATTCCACTGTGGACCATAACCGGTTTGGTATTTGGGCTTCGAGTGAAATCAACTCCCATGGTGTGACGGGCGGTGAGTACAAGACCCGGGAACGTATTCACCGTAGCATGGCTGATCTACGATTACTAGCGATTCCGGCTTCATGGAGTCGAGTTGCAGACTCCAATCCGAACTGGGACGTATTTTATAGATTTGCTCCATCTCGCGATATTGCGTCTCATTGTATACGCCATTGTAGCACGTGTGTCGCCCCGGACATAAGGGCCATGATGACTTGACGTCGTCCACACCTTCCTCCTCCTTGCGAAGGCAGTCTCATTAGAGTGCTCGGCCGAACCGTTAGCAACTAATGACGTGGGTTGCGCTCGTTGCGGGACTTAACCCAACATCTCACGACACGAGCTGACGACAGCCGTGCAGCACCTGTCTTAACATTTCTGCAAGCAGACACTCTTCTATCTCTAGATGATTTGTTAGATATCAAGTCCGGGTAAGGTTCTTCGCGTATCTTCGAATTAAACCACATGCTCCACCGCTTGTGCGGGTCCCCGTCTATTCCTTTGAGTTTTAATCTTGCGACCGTACTCCCCAGGCGGTATACTTAATCCGTTAGGTGCATTACTGCCAAGACTAGCTCAGCAACAACTAGTATACATCGTTTAGGGCGTGGACTACCAGGGTATCTAATCCTGTTTGCTCCCCACGCTTTCACGCATTAGCGTCAGTTGAGTTCCAGCAGATCGCCTTCGCAATGGGTATTCCTGGTGATCTCTACGGATTTTACCCCTACACCACCAATTCCATCTACCTCTCCCTCACTCTAGATTATCAGTTTCTCAAGCAGTTCAATGGTTAAGCCATTGGATTTCACAAGAGACTTGATAATCCGCCTACGCGTCCTTTACGCCCAGTGATTCCGAGTAACGCTTGCACCCTCCGTATTACCGCGGCTGCTGGCACGGAGTTAGCCGGTGCTTATTCCTTGGGTACCGTCAAATTTCTTCCCCAAGAAAAGGAGTTTACGCTCCGAAAAGTGTCATCCTCCACGCGGCGTTGCTGCTTCAGGGTTTCCCCCATTGAGCAATATTCCCTACTGCTGCCTCCCGTAGGAGTCTGGACCGTGTCTCAGTTCCAGTGTGACTGATCATCCTCTCAGACCAGTTACGCGTCATAGCCTTGGTAAGCCATTACCTTACCAACTAGCTGATACGATATAGCCTCATCCCATAGCGAGAAACCCTATATATTATTTACTTCGCAGACGAACAAAGTCCGTCTTTGCGACAAGGAGCTACGCTCCCTTGACCCACCTAAAGCACACCGCAACTTTCGGTTGCGCCGTAGGTATTTGATAAATAAACAATATATAGGGTTCGACTTTCCCATTTATACTTATATATAAATGGAGTATGGAGTATTAGCAGTCGTTTCCAACTGTTGTCCTCCACTATGGGGCAGATTAGCTATACATTACTCACCCGTGCGCCACTAACTCATAAGAGCAAGCTCTTACTTGTCCGTTCGACTTGCATGTATTAGGCACGCCGCCAGCGTTCACTCTGAGCCAGGATCAAACTCTCCATATTTACTTCGCAGAAAGGCAAAGCCTTTCCTTGCGACAAGGAGCTACGCTCCCTTGACCCACCTAAAGACTGCAACACTCCTTGCTTCGCAAGTCGTTATTGCATAAGTAAGGTTTGACACTTACTTAGATAATGTCTAAGTGGTTTTTGATATATGAAGTTTTTAATCTAAAAACTTTTGTTTTTTATTTTTTAATACATCTTTATCTATTACAAAGAAAAGATGATTTAGTTTTTGATCCGCTGATTACTTTCCAAAGAAAGCCTAAAAGCAGATCGGCTCAATCGATCACTTGTTTAGATTTCAAAGATTGACTAATAGTTTAACAATGGTAGGTTAAAGAACAAACGATAAAAAAGAAAAGGCTTTATTAACAAGGAAGTTAAAGATGGCTTCTTAAATCGTGAGCTGGAATTATATACAAGGCAAGCTTAAAGGATGTTGAAAAACGGGGGAAATTTAGAGGAAAATTTTGAAATTTAAAAAAATAGAAGGACGATATCCTTCTACTACTAAATTTATTTTACAGCCACCACTTCTATCTCCACGAGGGCGTTTTTAGGTAGTGTTTTTATAGCGACCGTGCTTCTCGCCGGAAACGGCTCGCTAAAATGCTTGGCATAAATTTCATTTACCTTTGCAAAGTCGTTCATATTGGCTAAAAATATCGTAGTCTTTACCACGTTTTCAAAGCCAAGTCCGGCCTCAGCCAGGATATTTTTGATATTTTGCATCGATTGTTCGGCTTGAGCTTCGACGTTGCTGCCTGTAAATTCACCACCAGGGCTCACACCAAGCTGGCCCGAAACAAATAAAAACCCGTTTGCCAAAATCGCTTGCGAATACGGCCCTATCGCCTTTGGAGCGTTGGTCGTAGAGATAGCTTTTTTCATATTTTTCCTTAAATTTAAATTTCGCAAATCCTACTACAAATTTAAACCTCTGTCAATAACAGCCCTCTTTAAATTTGATATAATTTCATCAAAATGGCTCTCAAATGCCGTAAAATCACATAAATTTAGGACTAAATTTGAAGCTGACCCTTGCGCCGAACGAATTTTTAGACGATTACGTTTTGGGCTGCGAATTTGCCAAAAACGCTGAAATTTCATCAAACGCCTATCTCTTTTGGAAAGGCGTAGTTTCAGCGAAATTTGAAAATTCTCGTATCGTATTTTTGCACCGCAAAAGCATACCGTCTAAATTTACAAAAGCCCTAAACACTTGCACCGCACTTAACGGCCTCGTGCTTACGGGCGTGTTTTGCTCGTTTACGACGTTAGCGCCCTCTCATTTGGTCAAGAAAAACGGCTCAAAGCTTTACGAACTCTTTGAATTTCACGAAATTTGCGGGATAAAATTTATAAATTTAAAGAAATTTTATGATGATCTGGGGCTAGCGTACTCCTACCGTATCTACATCGAAAAATGTAAATTCTTCTCGCCAGCCCCGTTTGAAAAGCGCATCAAACTGACCGATACGCTTTGTTTGGGATATTATTAGATCTTTCTATACGGCGCCTGTCCGACTTCGTAAAAGCTGTTGCCCTCGCTATCAATAGCCACGATCGCCGGGAAGTCCTCCACCGTGAGCCTAGCCACGGCCTCGGGACCAAGCTCGGGATACGCTAAAACTTCGTATTTTTTGATACTTTGGCTGATCAGCGCTCCCGCCCCACCGATAGCGACCATATACACGCAGCCTGATTTTTTCATCGCATCTACGACCGCATCGGATCGGTAGCCCTTGCCTATCATGCCGTTTATGCCGACCTCGTTTATCATAGTTGGAGTGTATTTATCCATCCTACCACTCGTCGTTGGTCCTGCTGCGCCGATGGCTTGCCCCGGTTTTGCAGGGGTCGGACCCAAATAGTAGATAGTCTCGCCGGCTAAATCTACGGGCAGTTCCTCGCCTCTGGCCAAGGTCTGCGTCAGCGCTTTATGCGCGGCGTCTCTGGCTGCTATGATAGTGCCTGAGATAAGCACGTTATCACCGGCTTTTAGGCTCTTTACCACGTTTTTATCAAATGGTGCGGTTACTCTTTTTGCTTCTGACATCGTTTTACCTTTTCGTTAAATTTCAATATCGGCGTGGCGTGCTGCGTGGCAGTTGATATTTACGGCGACAGGAAGCCCTGCGATATGCGTCGGATACCACTCTACATTTACTTTTACGGCGGTGCTGTCTCCGCCCAGTCCTTGCGGTCCTACACCGGTTTTACAGGCAAGCTCCAAAAGCTCGTCCTCCAGCTTTGCGTAGCGCTCGTCTGCATTATGACTATCCACGGAGCGCACGGCAGCTTGCTTGGCTAAAAGCGCGGCCTTATCCATAGTGCCGCCTATGCCTACGCCTATGACCATCGGCGGACAGGCGTTTGGTCCCGCGTATTTGACGGCTTCTAAAAACACCTTTTTCACGCCCTCTATGCCATCAGCCGGCACCAGCATCTTAAGGACGGATTTGTTTTCACTGCCAAAGCCTTTAGGCGCTACTTTTATCTTCAGTTTATCGCCTTTTACTATGCGCGCATGGATGATCGCAGGAGTGTTGTCGGTAGTATTTTTTCTCTCAAAAAGCGGCTCGGCGACGACTGATTTTCTTAGATATCCACCGATATAGCCGTCTGCGACGCCTTCGTTTATCGCATCCTCTAAGTATCCGCCCTCGATATGCACATCCTGTCCGATCTCAACGAAAACTACCGCCATACCGGTATCTTGACATATCGGAGCCACGCCCTCGGCGGCAAGGTCGGCATTTTTCAAAATTTTACCCAAGATGTCCCTACCCATAGGAGAAGTCTCGTTTTTTTGAGCCTTATTAAAGGCCTCTCTCATATCTGAGGTCACGATATAACAGGCTTTTTTACAAAGCTCGCTCACGGCCTCTTTGATCTGTTTGGTTTGGATCGTTCTCATTCGTCCTCCTTAAATTTAGATCTTTAATTATACGAATTATATTTAAATTTTAAGATTAAAAATTACAATTCTACCCAGCGCGGCTATTTTCTTGCTATATTTTTAAGTCGGTAGATGAAATTTACGATACAAATATATATAATTGCACTAAAGTAAGATAAAGGAGAAGCCATGAAAAAGATCGCCATAGTGATGATCGTAGCGATATTTGCGGTATTTACGCAAGCAGCGGAAAAGAAATACAAGCTTAAACTGGCGACTACATACGAGAGCAATGTCCCGGTATTAGGCGATGCTCCTAAAAAATTCAAAAAACTGATCGAGGATATGAGTGACGGACTCATCGAGGTTCGCATCGACTATCCGTCCAAGCATAAAGCTCAGTTTTCGATACTAGACCTCGTAAAAAACGGACAATACGACATCGGCTACACAGCGGGCTATTTTTATAAGGGCAAAGACGCTAAGCTCATGCTCTTTACGACCGTGCCCTTTGGCATGAACTCATCCGAGCAGCACGCATGGTATAGCTACGGCGGCGGCAAGGAATTTGCACGTAAAATTTACGGCTCTTACAACATCGTGCCCTTTAACGGCGGAAGCTTTGGCATGCAAATGGGCGGCTGGTTCAAAAAAGAGATCAAGACGCTTAGCGACCTAAAGGGGCTGAAATTTCGTATCCCGGGCCTTGGCGGCGAGATAATGGCAAAATTGGGCGCAAACATCAACACCGTCCCGATAGGCGAGCTATATATGGCGCTCGAGATGGGCACGATAGATGCGGTCGAGTGGGTCTCACCGGCGATAGATATAAATTTTGGCTTTGAAAAGGTGGCGAAATTTTACTACACCGGCTGGCAAGAGCCTGCGAGCGAAAATGAATTTTATGTCAATAAAAATCTCTTCGAGAGCTTGCCAAAGGACTTGCAGCTCATCATAGAAAGTGCGACCAAAGTCGTAGCAGCCGATGTTTATGACGCAAGCTACTATCAAAATTCCATCATGCTTGATAAGATAGCAAAAGAGCATCCGGATGTAAAGATCCTCTCCTTTCCGCCTGAAATTTTAAGCGCTCTAAGAGCCGCTACGGATGAAATTTTAGACGAACTGTCCGCAAAGGATGGCGAATTTAAAGAAATTTTAGACTCGCAAAGGAATTTCATGAAGCTAAGCAGAAAATGGACTGAAATTTCAGACTATGCTTATATAAAAAGCACTGACAGATGATCCGGCGCTCGCAAAAGTGTCCCCTTAAAGCAAGGGCGTTCGCATCTGCGCTAGGTCACTCACGGAGTAAATAAGATCAGCGCTTTTTAAAACACAGCCAAAATAAATTTCGCTATACTTTCATAAATTTTCTTAAAGGACTGATATGAACGCTTTTGCCGTTTTCATCGTTGTTGCAGTAGTTCTTGTGTTTGCTATCACAGGCATTTATAACTCTCTTGTAGGCAAGAAAAATCAAATGCTAAACATCGAAGCCGGCGTAGATGCACAGCTAAAAAGGCGCTACGATCTGCTACCAAATTTAGTCTCGGCCGCAAAGGAGTATCTCTCCCACGAAAGAGGCCTGCTCGAGGCTATCACCGCACTTCGATCAAGCGCTCAAAACGCTCGCACCAGCGAGGAAAAATTTGACCTTAATAACCGGCTTTCGCAGCTCTTAAACGGACTAAAGGTAACGATAGAAAACTACCCCGACCTAAAGGCAAATCAAAACATCTTACACATCCAAAGTACGCTAAGCGAGATCGAGGAGCAAATTTCAGCCGCTCGCCGCGCCTACAACTCATCCGTGGAGGTTTATAACAACGCCATAGAGATGTTTCCTTCAAACCTGATCGCCAACTCCTTCGGCTTTAAAAAAGCGGCGTTTTTCGATATCCCGGACGACCAAAGCGCCGCACCAGACATAGGCAAAATGTTCAAATCCTAGGCGACAAGCAGGAGGCGACATGGACAGGCAGCCAGAGCGCAATCTAAAAAGGCGTTTGGCGTTTTTAAATATCCAAGACAAACCCATAAACCTCAATAAAGCTTGGCGATGCTAAAAAAAGCACTCATACTTCTTTTTTTGATATTTGTAGCTACGATAGTGACGATATCCGTAGCAGTATATAGCCAAAATGCCGCACGATTCATATTTGATTTTAATGATCACATGCCTGAAATCATCATGGTATCTTTTATCGTGGCTTTGATAGCAAAAAATTTAGGCGTATTTGAGTCAAAGAAAAAGCCCCAAACTGCGGTAAATTTAGACATAGACGCGGCAAATATCATAAATGACGCCGAGCTGGCCACGCTTGAAAAGCAAAGGCAAGAGCTGAACAAACTCATCAAAAAGGCTACTTTCATTTCGATTGTCGTAGCAGGCTGCATCGCAGCGGCTATGTCTAAATTTTTTGATATATTTTGGGGCATAGCCTCCAGCTTTATGGCCTATGGTCTCGTATATGCTGTGATGACCAGCGCCAAGATGAGGGAATTTTCCTCAAATTTCAAGACAAAGATCACAAAAAGCATAGTCAGGGATTTTGGCCTAAGCTACAACGAGAGAGGCTCTCTTGGCATAAATGACTTTTTTGAAATTTACGACTGCGAGGTAGATGAATACTACGGCGAGGATCTAATCAGCGGCGAAGTAGAGGGCGTGAATGTGAAATTTAGCGATTTTTGCGCCATAGACATCGTAAAAACTCAAAAAAATACGCGAAGGATCACGAGATTTGAGGGGATATTATTCGCGGCTGATTTTAACAAAAGGCTAAACTCCGTGACCTACATCTGTCACAAAGACTCCTCGTATCTGATAAAAGACGGCGAGCGAGCTAAAATGGACAACGTGGAATTTGAAAAGTTTTATGACGTTTATACGAGCGATCAGATAAACGCCAGATACGCGCTCACGCCAAATTTGATGCAGCAGATCTTAGCCTTGCAGGCGGGCTTTGACTGCCCGGTCAATATCGTGCTGTCTAAAAGCAAAATTTTAATGGCAATCGACAAACGCGAAAACAGCTTCGAGCCCGACCTCGACGTCCCGCTCACGGATAACGGCGCGATAAGAGGCTACATCGCAGAGATAGCATCCTTTGTCGCCATCGTCAAAGAGCTAAATCTAAACCGCAAAATTTGGGAAATTTAGCGCGTAAATTTGAAAGGTAGGTTTTGAACGGCAAATCGAAAAACGATCTTGAAATTTGGCTTGGCATCGCAGCTATCGTGCTATCATGCACGCTTAGCTTCGTAAGCTTTTGGCCGCTTAAAGATGAAATTTTAAAAGGCGAGATGGACTTTACCTTTATCGTCCAAAACCTACTGCCGTTTGCGCTTTTATGCTTTGTCTGCTTTAAATTCCTACCTAAAATTTTAGTCGCTTTCAAGTCCCCCAAACGCCCTAAAATCAACACCAACATTTTAAATTTCAAGATACCAAAAAGCCTAAACGTGCTTGAGATAAAGCGCAGGATACTGGTAAAAAAGATAACGGACTTTAAGATAAAATTTATCCCTCTAGCCCTGATAATAGGGCTACTCATAGCTCACTACATATCGCTCATCTACGGCGTCGTCTGCGCGGGGCTGCTTTATCTGGGACTTTGGGCGATCTTATTAGGCGAAAAGAAACGTGCGTTCGTAAATGAGTTCAAACACGAGGTCATAACGAGAGTCGCCGCGCATTTTGGGCTAAGATACGACCCTGCAGGCTCTCTTGGCTTGGCGGAGTTTTTTATGATCTATGACTGCAGCGTCGATGAATACTACGGCGAGGATCTAATCAGCGGCGAGATAGAGGGCGTGAATGTGAAATTTAGCGATTTTTGCGCGCTGATGGAGGTAAAGACCAAAAACCATACCACCAAAGTCCCGCAGTTTCAGGGCGTTTTATTTGTAGCCGACTTCAATAAAAAACTCGCCCACACGACCAGAGTCTATCACGTAAAATCAAAAAATTTAGCCCATGAGGGGCGACGGGCAAATATGGACAACGTGAAATTTGAAAGGCTTTTTGATGTTTACTCCACCGATCAAATAGCCGCCAGATACGTTCTCACGCCTGCGATGATGGAGCGTATCTTAGGACTTGAAGCGAGATTCAACGCCCCTATCGATCTCGTTTTCACACAAAACAAAATTTTCATCGCGGTCGAGACATGGACGGACGGCTTTGAGCCAAACATCGATCTAAGCCTCATAAAAAGCCAAACACTGAGCCTTTACATGAGCCAGATACAAGACTTTGCGGACATCGTAAAAGAGCTAAAGCTAAATCAAAAAATTTGGATATGAGGCGAGAGTGAAATTCGCTCGCCTCGCTTTTTAAATCAAGTCCTGAATTTATTTAAATTCGCATTTAGACTCTCGGTCATGTCGCTAAGATGAGTCGCTGCACTTGCGATCTCCTCGACGCTTCTAGCGTTTTGCTGCGAGAGGGCATCAACGTTTTCGATGCTTTTTATCACGTTTTTGATATTTGCGCTAGTGTTTATATAGTCCTTAGCCGCATGCTCGCTCATCGCCAAGGTCTCGCTCATCAGCGCATTCATATCAGATACCTTGTTCTCTATCTGTCCAGAAACTTTAATCAGATCTTGCGCTCTTTTGGCGTTCTCGCCTATCTGATCGCTAGAAGTCGAGATCTCTTGGACGATCAAATTTATAGTCGCGTTTATCTCCGTTAGACTCTTTTGAGTTCGCTCGGCAAGCTGCCTAACCTCATCAGCCACGACGGCAAATCCCTTGCCGTGATCGCCCGCACGCGCCGCCTCGATAGCGGCGTTAAGAGCTAGCAGGTTCGTCTGATCGGCGATATCGTTTATCACGTTTAGTATGCCGCGCACGTTTTCGGTATCTTGCGTCAAATTTCGCATCTTCTCGGCCAGCTCTATCTCGGTTTGCGCTGCGGAGTTGATGTCATGTCCTAGTCCTAAAACGGCGTCTGCGACCTCTTTGATGAAAAGCCCTGTCTTTTCTAAATTTTGCCTGCTGGCGTTCGTCTCTTCGAGTGAATCTTTTATCTCATCGCCGATTTGCTGCGCTTTTTGCGTAGTTTGCGCGATGATCTTGGTCGAGTCCTCTACACGCTTGCCGGTTTGCACCGAGGTGGAGGAGAGCTCTTGAGCGATAGAGGAATTTTCATTTGAAAGGCCCTTTGTGTTTTCTATGACCGTCCTCAGCTCACCGGTGAGATCGTTGATAGAGTTTGAGATCTGGGCTATCTCGTCGTTTTTATCAGATACGAGCTTTTTGGTCAGATCGCCTTTGCCCTCTTTTATATCAGCCGACATATGCCCCAAAGTATCTACGATGTTTCCTATCGGAGATATCAAAATTTTATTTAGTATGACTAGAGCCAGCACTATCAAAATGATCGTCGCGACCACGCAGATAACAACAAATGTCAGAGTGTTGTGCGAATTCGTGTCGTTTAGTGTCGCACGCTCGGAGTCTATCTTGGTTTGCAGATCGTCTATGTAGATGCCGCTTCCTATCATCCATCCATAAGGCTCGAAACCAGCCGAATATCCGAGCTTATCGACTGGCTGCTCGCCCTCTTTTTTAGCCCAGCCAAAAGTCAGGAAGTCGCCGCCTTTTTTGGCGTTTTCTATGAGCTTTTCGATGAGCGGTAAGCCCCTTGGATCCTTAAGTCCTATGATGTTTTTGCCGACTAAAGAGGGCTTTTCCGGGTGCATCATGACATTGCCCTCGTAGTCATAGATGAAAATATAGCCTGATTTATCGGTGAAAAATTTTATCGGCGAGATGATACTGAAAATTTCACTCTTTATGGCCTCATCAGAGAGCCCCTTTTTCTTGCCGTTTTGATAGACGAGATTCATCACTTGATTTAGCGTATCGACCTCGTCTTTTAGATCGGCCTTTCTGGCTTCTACCAGGTCGTTGTAGGATTTATCGGCGAAAAATTCCGTCAGATCCGACGAAAATTTGCTGTTTAATACGGTCAGTACGAGGCTGATCACAAGTATCGAAACTACGAACAATACGATGACTTTTGTTGAAATTTTCATATCTTACCCCCGTAAATTTTAATGGCTCTGTTATAGTAAAGTATTGATACCCGCTTCGCTTCTGCTTTGCAGTTGCGAACGAAGTGAAGCAAAAACCTTGCTTACTCCGCAAAGCGCCGAACATATAGCACGATTTTAGCGCTCACTTCACAAGGTTTGACTTCGCTTTTGTGAAAGCTAAAACGATACTTTGTTAGAGCAAAACCATTTTAATCAAAACGATTTTAGTCCTATGAAACTTAATGGTTAATAAAAAGACAATGATTGCTTAAAAAAAATTAAAGGTTAGTTACAAGAGTAAATTTATAGCCCGAAATTCAGCTTTCGGGCTATGTGTTTAGGCTACTGCGTAAATTTTGATCTGCGGTGCAGTGTCAAATAGCGGCGAAAGCTCTCTTACGACATCATTTTCGAAAAGCTCGCTTTTTAAATAGGCATTTGCATTTTCTACGCTGTCAAATCCATGCAATACCTGCACGTCTTCGTCTCTAACGAGCAAGTCTTTACTTTTTGCACCCTTGATATTTTTTAAAAACGGCTCTTTATACTTCGTATAAACAGCTGCGGCCGCGGCTCTGTTTTTCTCTTTTACAAAAAGAGTGATCTGTAAAAACGCTTTTGTCATTTTAGCTCCTTTAATGAAATTTGACAGGCGGATCATAGCGCTAAAATCAAATAAGATAAACTACATATGTTGAGTAAAACGTGTTTTATTTGAGATTAACCGCGTAAATTTTATAATCACAAAAAATGGAGCGAAACGATGAAATTTGACTTTTTTGACGGGCTAAACCCTCAAGAAATAGAGCTCGTAAAGGCGAGATCAAAATCGGTAAATTTTAAAAAAGGCGCGATACTTTTTTATGAGGGTGACATTTGTGAGGAAATTTTATACCTTGAAAAGGGCAAGATAAAGCTTTTAGTCGCGGCAAACGAAGCTTCGCAGATACCGCTTTATGATTTTTGCGAAGGGGAGCAATGTATAGTAAATATAGCAAGCGCCCTTTCTCACAGCAAAGCCATGGCGACGGCAGAAGCCATGACCGATATAAAGGGGCTTTTGATCCCGGCTAGCGTGATCCGCGAACTGATAGCGACCTCAAGCGCCTATCAAGCTAAAATTTTCTCACTTTTCACGCTTAGATATGCCTCTTTAACCACGCTTATAGAAGATGCTAAATTTAAGCGCCTAGACAGCAGGATCTTAGAATTCCTGCGCTCTTTCAATACCGCAGAAATTCGCGTCACGAATAAAGAGATAGCAGAACATCTCGGCACTTCGCAAAATGTCATAAACCGTGTATTGCAAGATCTGAAAAATAAAAATTTACTAAAGCTCGCACGCGGAAAGATCACGCTACTAAAGTGATCTAGACTTTTAAAAGATACGTATTAACGATAATGGTTATTAAAATTTGGAGTATAATAACGCAAAGGTTTTGTTTGACAAGGTATTGATATTTTTCAACAAGTGCTTCAAAGATTTTACTACGCTAGATAGATTTAAAAATCACACTTCATCAAACAAAGCCGATGGATTCAAACGAAAGGATAAATATGCAAAAGATCAGCTTTAAAGACGGCGTTTCAGAGACATTACTCATAAATTTATACTTTAGAAGCCTTGAAAACAAACTGCCTAAGCCCTTGTTAAAAGATGAATTTTCAGGTGCGGTGGTGGATAAGATCGATTATGATTTTTCCAAATTCGATAGCTCCGATATGAGCCGCATCGGCGTGATCATCAGGGCCAAATATTTTGACGATGAGATCATAGAATTTGCCAAAAACAAAGAGTGTATCGTCGTCGTTCAGGTGGGTGCGGGCTTTGACACGAGGCCGCTTAGGCTAGAGCATGCTTGCCCTAACGCCGTATTTTACGACCTTGATCTGCCTGATGTCATAAAATTTCGCGATGAGCTCGTGCCAAAAGCAAAGCAAAATTTCAGCCTAGCTTGCTCCATGCTAGAGACTGCGTGGATGGACGAGCTAGCGGGAAAATACCCGCAGACTCCGTTTATTTTTGTCTTGGAGGGCGTCTCGATGTATTTCGAGGAGAGCGAGATGAAGGGCTTTTTCCTAAATTTAGCCAAGCGCTTTAAAGGCGAAGTCGCACTCGACTTACTAAACGTCTGGTGCTGCAAGATGATGGCGAAAAATCACACCAAGCACGATACTTTAAAATATATCAAAGACGCAAAGACGAAATTTGGCATCGATGATCCGCGCGACATAGAGCGCTGGGACGATGAGGGGTGTATCAAATACCTAAAAACAGGCATCATGATGGACATGTATCTAAATCGCTGGCCGTTTAAGGCGCGGCTGATGAGATTTATCCCGACACTAAAGCACTCTTGTACGATGAGCGTTTATGGGCTAAATTTAGCTCAATGAGGCATGAAACCTTTTATCAAGATGGTGACATATTTTGCACCCCAAATGCCAAGCGCCGTGACGAGTAAGGCGGCACTTAAATTTATCCAAAACGCATAATCAAGGCTGAAATTTAGCCCCAATGCCGCGACGATCCTGGCACAGGCTACGATTTGTAAAAGCAAAAATATAAAAATGGCAAATTTGCCTGCATGCGGCACTTGTCCCGAATGTCCCAAAACGACTCTCGTGCCAAAACCGATCAAAATGGTCACAAAATATCCAAGCCCAAAGGCGTGAAGCGAAGCCTTTTCAAATACCGCTCCCCAAGAAAAAAGATCGTTTAGATCATTGAGAGCGGCGATAAAAAAGCCAAAAGGTATCCAATAAAGCGACAAAAACAGCACCCAAAGTATCGCAGGAGCTCTGAAAAACGGCAGCTTCCACTTAAAAAATAGCTCGTATACGAAAAACGCAAATAGCAAGACATCGGGTAAAATCTCTAAGCTAGAGCCCGTAAATAGCACCTTCAAGGCGAGTAAGAAAAACAGCTTCTCCATCAAAAATTTAGACTTATTTATCTTGTATCCGGTGATCTTGACCGAGGTAAAAAACGGGATCATCCTTTGCGCGATAGCAAATATAAGAGCGAACAAAAACAGATAAAAGCCCGCATATATAGCGATTTGCCTTAGTAAAAAGCTAAATTTTGTATCCGCCTGTGAGAGCAAAAATGCCAAATTCGCCGCAAGCCCCGCCGCAAACGTGATGAGCACCCATTTGGTGTCGTATTTGTCCTTTATGAGCGATCTGGCGTGGATTTTAAATAGCGTGATGAAGCTTATAGTTTGAAGTGCGAGATCAAGCGCCATAAACAAAATGTAAGAATTCCCGTCAAAAAACATCGAAGCAAAAAAGCCCCAAGAGATGATGAAATACGCCCAAAACTGCCGCATATAGGTGCTTTTAGCGATACTTGCCTGCACTAAAAATTTAGGGAAAACGACAAACAAAAACCCCAGAAAAAACTGGATAAAGATCACAAAAACGAAGGCATAGACGT
Organism: Campylobacter curvus; assembly: GCF_013372125.1. Classification (NCBI taxonomy): domain Bacteria; kingdom Pseudomonadati; phylum Campylobacterota; class Epsilonproteobacteria; order Campylobacterales; family Campylobacteraceae; genus Campylobacter; species Campylobacter curvus. Next base: position 1,772,266 of record NZ_CP053826.1, read on the forward strand.
GAAACAGCGTGATGTCGGCGCCAATAACACCGTTTGTCAAAAACGCAAGCAGCATCAAACCAGTAAAAGCGATAAGCTGCACTGAACCGTTTGCGAAAAACGGCTGATGGGGCTGAGCGCAAAATCTCTCGTACCATCTAGCAAAAGCTGAAATTTCAGGCGTCCTCATCTGCTCGCTACTTTGGCTGGCGCCAAACGTGCTAAATTTCACTGCGCCTTTTGAAACACTGGGCCTAAATACGCCGAAATTTGCGCCATCATTTGGCTTTAGATGATCTTTGAACTGCATTTTATCCCTTGGGTTTTATATGATTTTGGGCGAAACTCGCCCCTAAAATTTTAATGTCAGCTACCGCAGCAAGTGCTCGCAGCCTCGTTTGCAGCTTTTAAAGCCGCTTCATAATCAGGCTCATCGGCGATCTCTGCGACTATCTCTTTGTAAGTGATGACGCCGCTTGCGTTTATGACAAACACCGCCCTTGCGGTAAGTCCGGCCAGAACGCTATCTTCTATCAAGACGCCGTAAGCTTTTGCAAATTCTTTGGCTCTAAAGTCGCTTGCGACCTTGACGTTTTCGATGCCCTCGGCTTGGCAAAATCTACCCATCGCAAACGGTAGATCCATCGAGATCAAGATAAGCTGGGCATTTTGGATATTTGCGGCTTTGACGTTAAATTTCTTGGCCTCCATCGCGCAAACATCGGTATCAAGCGACGGAACGGCTACGACGATCTGCACCACGCCCTGTTCGCCGCCGATTTGTATGTCGCTTAGATCCTTGCCGACTGCCTTTACTATCGGGGCTTTTTCGCCCACGCTTACGCTGTTTGTGCCTAAATTTACGACACTTCCTTTAAATTTCGTTGTTGCCATTGTTTTATCCTTTTTTTAGATTTGACAGGCTCATTTTACCAAAAGCGGACAAATGATATCTTAATTAACATCAACTACGAAATTTGGGTTTATTTTTTAAAATTTAGCAAAATTTGAACGAATTTAGCCAGAAGGCAAAGAGCGAAAAACAGCATAAAAGCGTAATTTATATAATTTTCAACCAGCCAAGCTGCCCACTCGTAAGTATTGCTGGCGATATAGCAGAACAAAATAGCGCCCCAAAAAGCTGAGGCTAAAAGCATAGAAGCTACGAATTTCGCCGTGCGTTTGGGCTTGCTTTGTATCCAAATAGCAAGCAACGGGGCTACGAAAAAGATAAACGCCCAAAGCGCCAAATCTGCGTGATCAAAAAGCAATATCTATTTTGCCATACTCAAAATTTAGCGCGATTAGTCGTCGTCTTGTAAAATTTTCTTTCTTACCTTGACGCTCGAGATACTAGCTCCGTCCATTTTTCGCACCTCGTAGTAGCAGTTTTCATCCTCGATCTTATCGCCGACGACCGGCAAACGACCGATGAGGTTGAATACGTACCCGCCGATAGTGAGCTGATCGGTCTCCTCATCAAAGCTGATGCCAAGTAGCTCCTCGACGCTCTCAAGGTCGAAACGACCGTTGAATTCATAGATATTTTCGTTGATCTTTTTATAATGCGGATCGGCCTCGTCGTGCTCGTCGTTTAGATCGCCAAGCACCTCTTCCATTATATCTTCCATGGTAAGAAGCCCCGCCGTGCCGCCGTATTCATCTACTACAAGAGCGGCTGAAATTTGCTGCTTGTTCATCATGACAAGCACTTTTGAGATCGAAAGGCTCTCCGGGACGATGACGAATTTACGCACGATCTTGTCGAAGTCCTTTTCTTTATCCTCGTTAAAATGCAGCTGCAAAACGTCGCGGATATGTATCATGCCAAGTATCGTGTCTTTTGAGCCGTCTATATACGGATAGCGCGTGTATTTGGACTCGAAAACGACCTTTAAATTTTCCTCGAAGCTTTTTTGTTTGTTGATACAGACCATATCGCGGCGAGGCGTCATTATCTCTTTTGCGACCGTGTCGCTGAAGTCCACTGCATTTTTGATGATCTCGGTCTCAAAGCTATCGAGCACACCGCCTTTTAGGCTCTCGCCTACGATTATCTTTATCTCCTCCTCGGAGTGTGCGAGCTCACTTTCTTTGGCCGGCTTTATGCCAAGTGCGGCGAGACCGGCATTTGCCAATATATCAAATAGCTTTATGACAGGCGAAAACAGCACCCAAAACAAATGAAGCGGACGAGCGATGGCAAGCACGGTTTTTTCGGACTTTGCGATGGCGACGGACTTTGGCACAAGCTCGCCGATTACGACGTGAAGCAACGTGATGAGCGTAAATGCTATCGCAAAGCCGACCGTATGCACCAAGATATCGTTGAAATTTAGAAATTTTTTAAGCGGCTCTTCGATGAGTCTGGCTACCGCGGGCTCGCCTATCCAGCCTAGCGCGAGCGAGCTTAGCGTGATACCAAGCTGAGTGGCGCTTAGATAAGTATCTAGTTTATTTGACATATCAAAGGCGAGCTGGGCGTTTGGTATTTTATCTTTTATGAGCTCTTCAAGGCGTGATTTGCGTATCTTGACGAGTGAAAATTCCGAGAGGACAAAGAAAGCGTTTAATAAAATGAATACGACGGCTAGAACTATCATTAAAAGCGAAGTATCGCTACTGGGGTGCAAGTATGATCCTTAAAAGTTAAAAATTTCAGAGATTATATCAAAAAGTGCGAAATTTCTCAAACGCCCAAACGACTTACACCAAAGGTAACAGCCGTTGATTTATTTTACATTTATAAATAGTTCTTAAATCATATTTAGATAACATAGCTACTAATCAAAATTTACGGACAACAACATGGACAAACGAAGCTTTTCATCTAGGTGGGCGTTTATAATCGCATGCGTCGGCTCGGCCGTAGGCATGGCGAATGTTTGGGGATTTCCTTACAAGCTAGGCACAAACGGTGGCGGCGCATTTTTGATCATTTATATTTTCTTCGTCGCGCTGTTTTCCTACGCCGGACTAAGCGCGGAATACGCCATCGGCAGACGAGCCAAAACGGGGACTTTAGGCTCTTATGAATATGCCTGGAAAAGTAGGAATTTAGGCATCATCGGCAAGATCATCGGCTGGCTTCCGCTTGCGGGTTCTTTATGTATAGCTATCGGCTACGCAGTCATCATCGCCTACGTATTAAAGGCGCTGGTGCAAGCCATAAGCGGCTCGCTGATGATCGAAAACACCGATACTTGGTTTGAGTCTTTTGCACTCACGCCATACTCGGTGCTACCATATCATTTCATAGTAGTTGCAGGAACGCTCATCACGCTATTTTTCGGAGCAAAAAGCATCGAAAAAACGAACAAGATCATGATGCCTTTGTTTTTTATATTATTTACCATACTGGCTATCAGGGTAGCGACGCTTGACGGGGCGTTTGAGGGGTATAAATTTTTATTCACAGCGGACTTTGGCAAGCTCGAAGATCCGATGGTGTGGATATCTGCGATGGGTCAAGCCTTTTTCTCGCTCTCTATCACAGGCTCAGGCATGATAGTTTACGGGGCGTATCTTTCCAAGAAAGAGGATATCGTAAACAGCGCTAAAAATACAGCGATATTTGACACGCTAGCTGCGATGGTAGCGGCACTTGTAATGATACCGGCGGTGTTTGCCTACAATATGGACCCGGCTACGGGACCGGGATTACTTTTCGTAACACTGCCTAAAATTTTACAAGGTATGGTCGGCGGGCAAATTTTCGCCGTCATTTTATTTACCGCAGTCATTTTTGGCGGTATCACCTCGCTTCAAAATATGTTCGAGGCGGTCGCCGAGTCGCTGATGCATAAATTCCCGCGCCTAAGCCGAACCTGGACGCTCGTGCTACTATGCGCGATATGCTTTGGCGTGGGTGCACACATGGAGGACATAACTAGCTGGGGGCCTTGGATGGACTTCGTCTCGATCTATATCATCCCGATCGGTGCGGTCATCGGTGCGGTATCGTGGTTTTGGGTGATAAAAAGAGATGAAATTTTAGACGAGATAAATATGGGAGCAGGCAAAATTTACGGTTCGTTTTGGTATAACGTCGGCAGATTTTTATATGTTCCGTTAGCGCTTTTACTTTGTATCATCGCGCTTAATATGCATATTTCGTTTTGATACTACGCCCACACGAACGCTATTTACAAAAGTTTGTGAAGCATTTTGCAAAACATCAACACCCTTTTAAAACAGAGCATAAATTTTAAAAGCCCGTAAAGGGCTCTTACTTTATCCCTTCAAATGCTTTTCGTACATTTTTAAGGTCGTTTTCATCAGGATGAGTGGAGGCTTGTTTCCATGTGGCTTGGCGCTCAGGAGTGATCAAATGTATCGCTTTATCGCCCATTTTCGCCGCCATCTCTTTCATCTCCTCGATGACCTTGGGGTCGATAGCGCCTTGGCAGATGAACTCAGCTAAAATTTCATTGCCACCCTCGTTTAAAAGCTCTCGTCCGACCTTTAGCATGCTCTCGCCGTGCTCTCCGGCAGGATCGGCGCCAAGAGTGATGAAAAGCCCCGTTTTTTTACCCTTTACATGCTCTTTTATGTAGCGCTTGAAATGTGCCTCCGGGCCGCCCTTATCGATATAAAATCCTATCGCCACAAAGTCAAAACCGCTTATATCCTTTGCGCGTTCATCGGTGTAGCTGATCGCTTCACAGCCTATTTGCTGCGCGATGGCTTCGCCTATTTTTTTGGTATTACCGCTTAGTGAGGTATAGATCACTATTTTTTTCATTCAAACTCCTTCTTTGCTATCTTTGCTACTTCATCGGCTATCGTATTTCCCCAAAATACGCCATCCAGGCTAAGCTCGATGCCATCAGGCTTGATGCTCATATAGCCTTCGCTCTCGCATTTTTTGAAAAATTCCATCAAATTTACAAACATCTCGTCGCTGACATATCGCTTCATATCGCTAAATTTGATGTCATGATACTGAAAGAGAGCGTTAAATTTCTTCCTATTTCGCTCCTCAGGCGGCAAGATACCGATCATTTGAAGGTCAGCTCTCATATTAAAGATGCCAAACTCCCCGAGCTGTCCGCCTGCACTGACGCCAATAGGCAATACATCGGCTCCGGCGTGGCTTAGACGGATGTATTTATACTCGTCGCGACCTTTTCGGTTGAGCTTTGTGTATTCTAAAAATTCATAATCCCCGCCCTTAAACATCTCATCGACAAAGGCGTTATGAAGCTTCCTATCAGTCTCGATGTTGTAATAATCTTGTGAAAAGGTATTTGAAAGCACGGAGCCGTCTAAAAACTGCAACGAATAAAAGCTCGTGCTATCGACTGCGATATCTTTTAAAATTCTCGCATCCTCTCTGACCTCTTCCTCCGTCTCGTTAGGGTAGTTGTAGATGATATCGGTGCAGACAAAGCCCTTGAATTCGTCCTTTATCTTTTTTAAATGCTCGATCGCAGCCTCTTTTGAGTGCGTGCGGTTTAGAAGCTTCCTACCGGCCTCGCTAAACGTCTGCACGCCGATGCTGAAGCGATTTACGCCAAGGCTTTGCATCAAGCGCACTTTTGAGATATTTAGGTTGTGTAGCGTGGTTTCAAAGCTAAATTCGCAAGTCTTGGAGATATTGAATTTTTCATTTATAGCTTTTAAAATTTTCTCCAAATGGCGCTCTTTCAGCGTCGTTGGCGTCCCGCCTCCAAAATAAACCGACTCGAAGCTTTTTTGCTGGATATAGCTAAATTTCGAGTATTTATCGATCTCGCCCAGCAAATACTGCGTATAGTCATCAAGCTCACCGTCAAGTTTACTGCGATTCATCGAGCAAAACGAACATATCGTATCGCAAAACGGCACGTGAAAATATATCACGCCCTCTTTTTGCTCGGGCACACCATTCTCCAAGAACTCATACAAGTCCTCTTTCGTTGCAAATTCCGATTTGTTCGGATGCCCCGAATGATGCCCTTTTATCCTTTTTTCAAACACTTTCTCTCCTTTTAGGACTTTTTAGCTCTTGATTTTAAAGCTTATTTGCTTATTGTTTAATAAATTTATACACTTCATTTAAGCAAATCATTATAAATTTTATCCACGCCCTCACCTATCCTAGGCGTTCCGCGAAGCAATATCGACGACGGGAAAGTCAAAATTTTGCCGTTTTTGGCGGCGTTGGTTTTGGCAAGCACGGGATTTTCTTTCAAAAAGCTTTCGCTACTGCCGCCCATACCGCCTACAAGCACGATGAAATCAGGATTTGCTCCCAAAATAAACTCCGGCGATACGATAGGCGTGCTGCCTTGCAGACTGTCGGCTAAATTTACGAGGCCAAGCCTTTTAAATATATCTCCCGGAAGCGTCTTTGAATTAAATGCCGTGATAGGCGTGCCCGAAAATATCGCGATTATCTTTTTGCCTTTCAGCGCTCCGCTCTCATAGGTCTTAAATTTTTGCTTTATGCCTTCCACCAGCTCGTGCGCCTTTTGCTCCTTGCCCGTTATCTTGCCGATTTGCTCGATGTTTGAGTAGATCATATCCACGCTATCGGCCTTTAGTGTAAGCGTAGGCAGGTTAAATTTCTTAAGATCCTCGTTCACGTTTGCGGAGTGAAAGCTGGTGACCACGAGGTCAGGTTTTAGCTCGACTATCTTTTCAAAATTGGGCTTTGTATAAGTGCCTACGCTTTTTAAAAGCGCGGTCTTGTCCTCGGGCCAAATTTTTGACATAGTCAGAGTCGAGATAGCGGCTATTTGATCCTCCGCACCCAGCATATACATCATCTCAACGACTGCCGGATCTAAGATCACTAAGCGCTTTTTAGGCGTATCCATAGTAGTCGTAGCCGATGCAAATACCGCAAAAACGGCAAATGCCGAGACTAAAATTTTAAATTTCCTAAACATTTTTACTCCTTTGTTTTTGGTTTTGTTTATAAAATTTTGGCTCTCTTTTGATAAAACGTTGATGCCTTTAAATAGTGCTTCGCAAATCTTATTTACTCCAGAAGCGACCTAGCACGGACGCGAACAGCGTTTGTGCGGGAGTGGGCAGCCAAACATATAATAGCACGATTTCTTGCTTCGCAAATAAGATGAGCTTGCGACAGAATGCCTAACGTGTAGCACGAAAATCACGGTCAGCCTTACGGCTTCCCTGATTTTCGGAGGGCAATGTCGCCGCTCATCTCATTTGACTACGCTTAAAATCTCCGGTAAATCAACTACCCCACCGTTACTTTAGCGGCACGACGAAAGGACTGCCCTTGTGCTCGATGACTTCACACTCAAGCCCGTAAATTTCTTTTAAAATTTCGCTTGTATAAAGCTCTTTTGCTACGCCGTCATATCTGACGCGCCCATCTTTTAGCATCACTATCCTGTCGCAAAATAGCGAGGCTAAATTTAGATCGTGCAGCACGACAATAGAGAGCAGATTTAGCTGCTTTGTGAGCTTTTTGCAAATTTTTAGCATCTCTATGGCGTAGTTTAGATCAAGCGCGGATGTCGGCTCGTCTAGCAGGAGAATTTTAGGCTCGCTCACCAGCGCCCTAGCCAGCAAAACACGCTGAAATTCTCCTCCACTCAGCGATGCAGCTATGCGCTTTGCAAAGTGCTTTATATCAAGCATCTGCATGATCTCGTCCACTTTTTTTGCGTCTTGCTCGTCGTATCCGCTGAACTGATTTTTCAAATGGCAAAACCTACCCATAAAAACGATATCCTCGACCAGTAGCGGCGCATTTAGCACGCTTCGCTGCGGCACGAAGCCTAAAATTTTAGCCAGCTGCTTTAGCGGATACTCGTTAAGCGCCTTATTTTCGATATTTATGACGCCACAGTTTGGACGGATGATTTTTAAAATATTTTTTAAAAGAGTGGATTTACCGCATCCGTTTGGTCCCAAGATCCCGATGAATTCGCCGTTTTTAGCGGCAAGATCCACACCCTTTAAGATCTCTTTTTTATCATAACTAAAACCTAAATTTTTGATCTCGACGCTCATCAGACTATCCCTCTAGTCGAGCGCATCGCTAAAAATAGAAAAAACGGAGCGCCAAAAAACGCCGTTACTACGCCTATTGGAACCTCTACCGGGCTTAGCACGCTCTTGCCTATCGTATCGCAAACGAGCAAAAATAACCCGCCGGCGATCGTGCTTACCGGTATCAAAACGGCGTTATTCGATGTGCGCAAGATCATTCGCAAAGTGTGAGGTATGATGAGGCCTACAAAGCCTATCATACCTGTAAATGCGACTGAAAAGCTAACAGCTAAAGATGAGGCGATGAGTAAATTTTTTTTTGTTTTTTCAACATCTACACCAAGGCTTTGCGCCTCCTCGTCGCCGCTTAAAATGACATTTAGCTCAAGTCTTTTTATATAAAAATAGACCATACAAATCACGAGCGGAACGACTAAAAAGCCGATCTTTTGCCAGTTTGCGCCGCCCACATAGCCCATCATCCACACTACTATCTTAAAGCTGTCCTCACCGATGAGATAGGTCGCAAACGATGTGAAAGCGCCTAAAAACGATGAAAACGCTATGCCTATTATAAGCAGCGTAGCGATGGATTTGCCGCGTTTTGAAAGCTTAAATATAACAAGCGACAAGATGGCCGAGGCGATAAACGCAAAGACGCCGTAATAGACATCGGGAAGCTTTAAAAGATAGGCCACGACGGCTCCAAATGTCGCGCTAGCGGCGATACCGATGATATAAGGATCGGCCAGGGGATTTAAAAAAACGCTTTGCACCACTACGCCCGAGCTTGCTAAAAGCATGCCTATCAAAAAGGCCATTATCACGCGAGGCAGGCGAAGTTCAAGGATTATCGCCCTTTTTATATCGTCCATGTCGCCGCCAAGAGCGAAATTCACGATATCTTTGTATCCGATATCAGCACCTCCGAGGCTGAGTGAAACGACGCAAACGACGATAGTAAGCAGCACTAAAACGATGCTCGCTTTTGTTTTAATAGGCATATTTGAACTCTACATAATAATTTCTCTCGCGCGCCGGCGAATAAGAATCGGCTCTTTTCATCTCGACTATATTATATTTTTTGTTGAATAAATTTTTCACGCCGGCTACGACCGAAATTCCGTTTTGAAATTTATATTTCGCACCAAAATCCACGATCGTTTTGTCGCTTATTTTATCATAATAACTATCAACTATGCTTGAATACCACTTCACATCGGTCAGCAAATTTAGATTTTTTATCGGCTCGTAGTCCACGCCAAGAACGAATTTGCTCCTTTGCACCCAAGGTATGCGCTTGCCGCTGTTTGCACCCGCTTTGATCTTAGCGTCCACAAAAGAGTAGGTCTCGCTTAGCCTTAGCTTTTTTAAGATATCTTGCTCTGCGTAAAGCTCAAAGCCGTAGCGTCTGGTTTTGTCTAAATTTATAAAGCGCCAGCCGTCCGAGATATTTGCGGTGTTAGAAAAATTCCTTATCTCGTCTTTAGTATCGGTGTAAAACGCCGCTGCACTAAAATACCCGCCTAAAAACATATCTTTCATACCGATCTCATAGGTTTTAAAGGTCTCCGGCCTTAGGTTATTCATGGCGTAAGTCGTGCGATTTAGCTTATCTACCAGCTGATTTGGTCCGGGAGAGGTGTAGCCGCGCTCAAATTTCAGATAGACGTTTCCCGTCTTTGAATATTTGAAATTTGGCGTGACCTCAAAGGCGTAGTTGCTCATGCTTTTATCTTCGCTAAAGGTGCCGCCAGTAGTCCTTCCCATCATGGTCGTCCTTTGTAGTCTGTCCGTATCGTAAAGCGCCTTTTCGTATCTATAGCCCACATTTAGCTCGAAATAATCGGTAAAGTTATATTTTGGCATGATGTAAAAGGAGTGCGTTTGCTTTTGCATATCAAATTTTGTATAGTTTCTCATTATGCCCATAGGCGTAGCCGCAGATACGTTTAGTATCCTCAGTCCGTCATTTTTTAGATATTCGTATCCGGCTACGACCTCACCGCTAGAGTAAGTGTATCTGCCTTTAAAATTTGAGCCCAGCTTTTTATCCTCAAATTTCGTATCACTATCCATATCGTCGGTCTCTTTTTGATAATAAGGCGTAACGGTAAGCTCGAACGCATCGCTAAATTTAGCGTTATAGTCGATATCTACGACGACTCTTTTGCTGACTACCTCACTGTAGTCATCGGCCTGGCGTCTGTTTTGCTCGAGCTGCTTTTTAGTTAGTGCCCCGGCACCTTTTTCTTTGACCTTAAAATAGCTAGGATTTATAGAGATGCTTTGCATATCGTTTATCTGATAGCGTATGCCTAAATTTGCGTAGTATCCTCTAAGCCACTCGCCGTATCTGTACCCCCCCCCATTGAAATCTTTAACCGCAGCTTTGAGGTATAGATCCTCGCTCACCTTTCCTCCTATGCCTACGTTGAAGTCTTTATAAGCGTAAGAGGCTATCTTTGTCGAGGCGGTCACGAAAAAGTCTTTTGGCTTTTGCTTTGTGATGATGTTTATCACGCCGCCTGTCGTGCCGCTACCGTATAAAACCGAGCCGCCGCCGGGGATGATCTCGATACGCTCGACATCTTCTATCGGGATGAGGTCGGTGTGAATTTTAGTAGGCGTAGTGTCTATCATATTTATCGCGATACCGTTTACCAGGACCTTGACGGAGGTGTTGGCCTTTTGCCCCTGTCCTCTTATGTCGATGTTCCTACCCGAGCCGTTATATATGTAGCTTACTCCCGGCGCCTTTTCCAGGGCTTCGTTTATATCTCTATACCCACGTCCTTGCAGGTCTTCTGATGTTATGACCGTAACGTTTTTGACCTCATCTCTTAAAAAGCTCTCAAACCCGGTCGCCGTTATGACCACCTCATCAAGCTTGGTCGTATTGTTATCCGCGCCGTATAGGCCGATCGACACAAAAATGCAGATGCAAATTTTACTCTTTGACATGATGTGCTTCCTTGATTTTGAAATATATTATCATATATGGCGATTATATTGTTTATTAGATTAGATGATAATAAAAATTAAGATTAGAAAATAAAATTTTGACTCTGTTAAAATATTTCATTGATTTTCAGCTTTCAAAAGCGAAGCCAAACCTTGTGAAGCGACGCTATCACCGCCGATTTTTAGGGAAGTCGTAAGACTGACCGCAAAAATCGTGCTACACGTTCGGTGCTTTGCGGAGCGAGCAGGGTTTGCGAAGCAAGTGTCAATGATTTATTATAACAGAGCCAAAAATTTTATATAGAATCAAAGCAAGTTAAGCCCTAAATTTAGGGCTTAAATAAAATTTACCTTTTTGTGTGAGGATCGCTATCTTGAAGGCCTTTTGTTATCTCTAAGCCATCGACATCGTATGCTGCGCCAAAGCCTTTGACGTATCTGCCCTTTTTAAGGACGGCTTTTACGATGTAAAAATCCTTCATACCTTTGATGTCTTCAAACGATCCGTCGTTAGGATTTTTGGCCTGAAGCTTGTCAAAAATTTCATCCCTCTTCGTCTCGTTTTCGACGAAATTTATCTCGCATTTCGAGCTTAGGCGATGTCTGGCAAGGATCGTTCTAGCGTCTTTTTCGTCCTCTATGAACATGACGGATACCTTGCTTGGGTTGGCTTTTATCGTGTGATAGTGCTGTGAGACGGAGCTGACGCAGAAAAATATATCCTCGCCCTCTTTGACAAACGGCGCATATGAGCTCACGCAATCACCGTTAGCATCGACACTTGAGATGATGAGAGATTTTAGGCTATCAACTAACGCCATCATGCTTTCTTGCGCTTTGCTCTCTTTTTTCTCGCCGCCCGGATGTCCGCTACCATGAGGATGCGCTCCTGCACCATGTCCGTGGCCTACTGCATGCGGATGTGCACCGCCTTTAGCCGCCGCTCTTTGCTCGCTTTTTATCTTTGAGTAAAGCGCGATTATCTCGTTTCTAAAGCCCTCACCGTTTACGTTTGCCTTTTGCAAAAACGGAACGAAAATTTTGCCCTGATCGCATGAAATTTCCATGCCGTCCTCGTTTATCGCAGTCATCAACACGTTTGTAGGATTTTCAAATTTCCCAAACACCTCGCAAAATACGCATACTATATCGCTATGATCGGCGTTCATATGATCGATCGCTCTTTTTTGTGCGTCCATTTTTTCTCCTTGGATTTAAAATTTATATCTGAATTTTAGAAAAAGTAATACTCATTATTAACTTTGCTCTAAACCTAAAATGGTATTTTAAAATTTTAAACAAGCAGCAAATGTAAGCTATGTTTTGTGATTAAAAAGTCTCTTTTTAGTCACTTCAAGGCGGACAAAATTTAAAATTTCACCCGCCAAAGATCGATCATTGCAGTTTTTTTATCGCCGATATAAGTCGCGAAAATTTCTTGAGTGCCATCTTTTTTAAACAAGATCACATCGTATTTTTCAGGCTCGCTTCCTTGCTGCATACCGGGGCTTTCAAGCGGCATGCCAGGCACCGAGATGCCGATGACTCCATCAGGCTTTAGCTCGAGCAGTCGCTTCACCTCAGCCGGCGGCACGTGCCCTTCTACGACATATCCATCGACGATCGCCGTATGGCAGCTAGATAGCTCAAGCGGAACATGAAATTTATTTTTTACCTCGACAAGATCATTCGTCTTTATCTCTACTGACTCAAAGCCGTTTTTCGCCATTATCTTGCCCCAATTACCGCAGCATCCGCAAGTGGGCGATTTATAAACCTGCATGCTGGTATCGGCAAATGCCACCAACGCAAACATCGACGCACCAAGGACGGCAGATAAAATTTTGTTCATTTTTTCTCCCTTACTTAAAATTTCGCGAAATCATATAAAAAGCGTTTAAATTTTAGATAAATATCGCGATTTGTCTTTACCTTTATCTGCTATAATCACGCAAAAATTCAAGGCGAAATTTTATGTTTTCATCATTTTTTAGAAGCAGGAAATGGGCTCTTTGGGCTTATGGCGGAGCAGTGTTCATCATCTTGCTTTTGATCTATCAAACACATCTGAACGTGCGTATAAACGAGTGGTATAAAGATTTTTACGACATCATGCAAAACGTCAAAGATCATAAGATAGAGGAATTTTGGGCTGCGATACTTCAGTTCATCTACATCGCGATGCCTTACGTCATCACATATATGATCATCTCGTTTTTCGCGAGCCACTGGGTATTTCGCTGGCGCGAGGCGATGACGTTTGACTATCTTGAATTTTGGCAAAGATGCAAAAAAGAGATCGAAGGCAGCTCGCAGCGTATCCAAGAGGACGTTTATCGCTTCGCCAAAATAATGGAAAGTCTAGGCGTTCAAGTCCTACGTGCGACGATGACATTGATCGCGTTCATACCCGTTCTTTGGGCTCTTAGTGCAAAGGTCGACCTACCTTATATCAAAGATATCCCGGGCTCGCTTGTGTTCATAGCTCTTGGCATCAGCGTAGGCGGGCTCATCATATCGTGGTTTGTAGGCATAAAGCTACCCTCTCTTGAATACAACAATCAAAAAGTCGAAGCCGCCTTTAGAAAAGAGCTCGTTTACGGCGAGGATGACAAGATAAATCACAGCGGCTCGCAAACGATCTTGGAGCTTTTTACGGGGCTAAAATTTAACTACTACCGATTATTTTTGCACTACGGATACTTTAATATCTGGCTCATATCGTTTTCGCAAATTTTAGTCATCGTTCCCTATGTCATCATGGGAAATGGGCTTTTTAGCGGTGTGATCACTCTTGGCATCTTGGTTCAAGTTAGCAACGCTTTCTCACAAGTCAGGGAGAGCTTTAGCGTATTTATCGACAACTGGACGACGATAACCGAGCTACGATCCATTTACAAACGTTTGAAAGAATTTGAACAAAATATCGAATACAAGCCAAAAGGAGCATAAAATGAGAAAAATTTTACTCACATTTGCCGCGCTCGCAGTGCTTTTGACGGGCTGCTTCACGAGCTCTACGCAAGCAGGCTTAGTAGGAGCCGACCGCAGGCAGCTACTTTTAGTATCGTCTGAAACCATGGATCAAAGCGCCGCGCAGGCCTATACGCAAACGCTAAGAAGCGCCAGATCAAAAGGCGAGCTAAATATCGATCCTATCCTAACCAAACGTGTGCAAAACATAGCAAAGCGCCTCATCGCTCAGACCGGTGTCTTTAGAAAAGACGCGCTAAAATGGAACTGGCAGGTCAATGTCATAAACGAAGATACGATAAATGCGTGGTGTATGCCGGGCGGTCGCATCGTAGTTTATAGCGGCATCATCAAAAGGCTGGATCTAACGGACGCTCAGCTGGCCGCCGTGATGGGGCATGAGATGGCGCATGCACTGCGCGAGCACAGCCGCGAGCAAGCCAGTACCGATCAGATAAAAAATATCGGTATCTTCGCTGTTGCGGCAGCTGCCGGCCTTGGCGATGCGGGCGCTCAGGCTCTAAATTTAGCCAGCGAATACACTATCAGCCTGCCTTTCTCGCGCTCGCACGAGACGGAGGCCGATCATATCGGCACCGAGCTGATGGCGCGCGCAGGATACGATCCTAACGAAGCGGTAAAGGTCTGGGAGAAGATGACTAAAATTTCAGGCGGTAAAGTGCCTGAAATTTTGAGCACCCACCCCTCAAACGAGAGCCGCATAAAGGATCTAAAAGAGATAGCCAAAAAGCTGGAGCCTCTCTATCAAGCGGCAGTGAAAAGCTAAATTTAAGTGAGCTGATCGACGCGAAAGAACAGAGCCTGAGCCACAAGCTAGGGAGGAGAAATTTGATAGTTAGAGCCACGATACAAGACATAGAAGGCATCACAAACATCTACAACGAAGCGATCCTGGACAAAAACGCGAGCGCAGACACAAAGCCCGTGAGCGTGCAAAGCCGCGAATGGTGGTTTCATGCGCATAAGCCAAATCGCCCGATATACGTACTAAAGGACGATCGCGGCGAAATTTCAGCCTGGTGCGCTTTGGGTGATTATTATCCGCGCGAGGCTTATCACATCACCGCAGAGGTCAGCATCTATGTGCGTAAATCGGCTCGTGGCAAGGGCATTGGTAAAAAGATTTTAGCTTACGTATTGGACATAGCTCCAAATTTTGGTATAAAAAACGTCATCGCCGTAATCTTTGCGGACAACGAGGCGAGCCTGAGGCTGTTTAAAAATTTTGGCTTCAAAGAGTGGGGCAAACTGCCAAAAGTCTGCGATCTAGGCGGGGATATAAAGGACGTCTCGATACTTGGCAAAAATTTAAACGCGGCTAAAATTTAAAATTTGAAAATTTTTCATACTCTTTGATGATAGTGTCGAATTTATCTCTCGCGCTTTTTGGGCTAAGCACGACAAAATGCGGAAACCATCTGCGCGCGAGCATCAATATCATATCGTCTCTTGTTATCTCGAATATGACTTTGACCCAGCCGTTTTTGAATTTCTCACCGATCCTTTGAGAGCTGAAAAATTTCTTTTGACGGAAGTATTTTTCGATACAAGGAGCGACCGCGACCTCGCATTCGTAGGCAGCGACCTTATACCCGTCCCAAAAGCTTTGTAAATTTCTGATGAAATTTTCAGTGTATGCGCTTATGTTAAAGGTCTTGGGGCTAAGCGCCACCTCGTTTATAAAGCAAAGCCTAATGACCTTAAAGCCGTTGTTTGACGTGTCGTTTGCGTCTATGAGAGCAAGCTGCCAGTTGCCTTTGCAGTAGATTATTTTAAGCGGCTTTATCTGTTTGAGCCACGTGTTTTCGACGTAAAGGTCGCAGTATTTTCTAAATTTTATAGCCTTTTCAAGCTTGCTTAAAATTTTTAAATTTATGTTTTTTTCATGAGGGCTTCCTTTGATGAGAAAGACCTGCGCTAGCTCCTTGCTAAGCCTATCGTCGATATGTTTGTATGCAGGAGGGAGTATGGAGGTAAAGCCCGGATTTATGATATGAAGCAGATCTATGAGCTTTTCAAATTCCTCTTTTTCGCTTTGATTTGGCAGCATTATCGTGCTTATCAAATTTTTATCCACTACGCTATGAGTGCCGCGGGAGGTTATCATTATGCTCTCCTCGCCAAAAAAGCTTTTGAGATCGTTTAGATATCGTCTGATAGTCCGCTCGCTAAGACCGGAATTTAGGGCGTAGTTTTTGACGCTGATCTCTCTGGCGCTAACAAGCTCGCGAAGTAAATTTAAAAGCTCGAATACCTTTTTGCTTCCCATCTTTTCGCTCCCGATCTCGTCGCAGCGGGATTTTAATTGGCACCCGCCGCGAGAGGATTTTTAAAATTTTACCATAACCCTAAAATTTTCCACCAAGCTCCGCCGATAAAAGTCCAAATACACAAATTCACAAGCGTCGTTATAAAGCCAAGCCGCCACCATTCGTTTTGCGTTACGTATCCCGCGCCAAAAATTATAGGAGCGGGTGCGCCGCCGTAATGCGTGATAGGCATCATTAAATTCGAAGCGTAAGCAAAAACGAGCGCCACCAAATAAGCCGGAGCTTGCGCTGCTATCGCGACCGCTCCAAATGTCGCATACATCGCGGTTATGTGCGCAGTAAGGCTAGCAAAAAAGTAGTGCGTATAAACATAAACAAGTAGCAAAATTCCAAGCGCGACGACCCACGATATCCCGCCAACTGCGCCTGAAGCATAGCCTGCAAACCATTTGACAAAGCCAAGCTTGCTAAGTCCGCCCGCAAGCGTGATGAGCGCGCCCATCCATATAAGCGTATCCCAACCGCCCTTTTCTAAGAGTACATCGTCCCAGCTAAGCACACCAAAGACTATCAGCACGCATACTGCAAGCATCGCTACCGTCGTGGCGTTTAGTCCCGTGATATTGCCCGTCGCCCAAAGCACGAGCGCGCCGATAAACACGCTTGTTACCACCTTTTCGCCATAGCTCATCGGACCGATATTTTCAAGCTCTTTTTTGGCTATAGCTTTACCCTCCGGATATCGCTTGATCTGGGGCGGATAAATTTTATAAAGCACATAAGGTATGACGGCTAATGATATGAGACCGGGCACCAAAGCGCCCAAAGCCCAAAGCGTCCATGAAATTTGCACATTAAAGGTGTCTGCTGCGAGCTTTGCTATGAGCGGATTTGCCGCCATAGAGGTCAAAAACATGCCGTTTGTTATGGTATTGCCCTGCCAAAGCGTCTGCATAAAAAACGCACCCGCCTTTTTACGCGAATTCTCGGGCTCAGAGCCTAGAGCACTACTTAGACCGCGAACGATCGGAAATAAAATTCCACCTGCCCTTGCACCGCTACTTGGCATCGCTGGGGATATGATAAGGTCGCTAAGCACGATACCATAGCTGATTTTAAGCGTGCTGTCGCCAATAAGGCTGATGATCTTATAAGCGATCCTGCGCCCAAGTCCCGTTTTAATAAAACCGCGCGCTAAAATAAAAGCGCAAAAGATCAGCCAAATAGTCGTATTGCCAAAGCCCGCAAGTGCATCTTTGGGGCTTAAAACATTTGTCAAAACAGCTATCGTAACGCCGATAAATGCGACCGCACCGATAGGAAGCGGCTGGACGATGAGACCGACGATGGTAGCCACCACGATAGCAAAAAGATGCCACGCCTGCGCGGTAACCGCCTCAGGGTGCGGACAAAACCATATCACCATGCCGATCAAAACGACGATGAGAGCTTTGATTAGTTTCATTTGAAATCCTTTTTGTGTTCATGCCTGCTTGTCTCGCTTCGCTTAGCTTCGTTGCCATTGTGCGCTCACTGCGACGGGTAAGGTGTACGGCTCGTCATCGCTTACGCGATATGTTCCGCCTACTCGCTGTAGCTCGTCGCCTAGCAGTGGGCGACTTTGCGCCTTGCTCCCATTCGCATGCTCGTGTCGCCTCGCTGTGCGATACTGCGCGATCTATCGTTCCTGTTTTATTTTGCAAACTCTACTACATAGCAAAGAGCAAGATCGCGAAGTATTTTTCGCTTAGACAAGGCGGGTTTAAATTTCGCGACGGGAGCATATAGATAATACGTAACCAAGCGAAATTTAACCCAACACCGCATAAGCCAACGAGACGAGCAGGTCTAACTTATTTCTTACTATCCGCGATCACGCGATCTACAAACGCCGCACTCTCGCCCGTGTAAAGCTCGGGATCCATTATCTTTTCCAAATCCGCGCGAGTGAAGTATTTAGCGACTTCTTCGCGCTCTAGCAGATCGTCGATGACCGGTTTGCCGTCCGTAAAAGCCTTCATGCAGACCTCGTATACGATCTCGTGCGCACTTAAGCGACCGAGCTTCTCGCCTAGGTGAAGCATCACCGCCTCGCTTAGCATCGCACCCTTTAGCGCGTCTAAATTTCGCTTCATGTTTTGCGGATAGACGATCAAATTTTCTAAGATATCATTTTGCTTTTCAAGAGCAGCGGCAAGACATACGCTAGCGTGCGGTATGCAGTCCCACTCGACCGCTTCGCAGCCCCAGTCGCGCTCGTTTTCGCACTCCATCGCCTCGACCGCTAGCGGCGCTTGCGCCCTTACTATGCGAGTTAGCGCGATGACGCTTTCGCAAACCTGCGGATTGCGCTTGTGCGGCATCGTAGAGCTGCCGACCTTACCCATGAAAAAGGGCTCTTCGACCTCGCAAATTTCAGTGCGCTGAAGGCTTAGAATTTCTCTTGCGATGCGCCCGATAGTGCCCGCGATAAGCGCTTCAAGGGCTACGAATTCTGCGATATGATCGCGGCTTGGATGCCACGAGATGACGGGCACATTCAAACCCAAGTCCTCGAACATCAGCCGTTGCATCTCAAAGCCCTTGCCCTCTTGGCTCGCTAGCGTGCCTACCGCGCCGCTAAGCTGCCCTACAAAGAGCCTAGGTTTGATCTCTTCGAGGCGATCAAGGCTTCGTTTGATCTCCTGCGCCCACATCGCGACCTTAAAGCCAAATGTGATCGGAAGCGCGTGTATGACGTGCGTGCGACCCGCCATGACGGTGTTTTTGTATTTTTCGGCGATCCTTAGGCACTCGCGGTAGGTTTTATCCAGAAGTTTTACCAGCAGTGCGTGCGCCTCGCGAATTTGCAAGATCATGCCGTTATCCATTATGTCTTGGCTCGTAGCGCCCCAATGCACGAATTCTCCGCTATCATCGTCAAAAACCTTTTTAAATTCCTTCAAAAGCGGCACGATGGTGATCGAGCTTTTATAATTCTCGCCTATAGCGTCCAAATTCAAAAGCTTCGCGCTGGCGAATTTAGTGATCTGCTCCGCTCTGTGCGGCTCAATGATACCAAGCTTTGCTTGCGCCCTAGCTAGAGCCGCCTCGGTGTCTAGCCACTTTTGCACGCGGTTTTCTTCGCTGAAAATTTTCTTCATATCCTCGCTTGCGAAAAGCACCCCAAAAACCCTGCTGTCGATAGAACTTGAAGCCATCTTTTACTCCTTGATTGAAATGTCAAAAACAATTATATCCGCTCGCTCGGTCAAAATTTGACCGAATAAAAAATAAGTGATTTTCTTTTAAATTCAGCGTTTTTCATTAAAATAACATCAAATTTCAAGAAGGGAAATCATGAAAAAATCATTGATTTTAGCCGCTATTTGCGCGACTTTAGCGCTAGGTACCGGCGCAAAGGACGCTAAAATGACGGCAAATTCAAGCGCCGATTTAAGCCGCATATCGCGCGCGGACTTGGAGGGCTGCATAATCAAAAGCGATGAAGACGCATGCTCGCGCATAGCCGGCAATCTAAAGGGCGGTTGCGACGGCGGCGACAAGCTGGCGTGCTTTTTCTACGCCGATATGTTGGGGCGAGGTCTTGGCGTAGAAAAGGATGCGATCCTCTCCTTCGAGCTTTTCAAAGCCCAATGCGACGGCGGAAGTAGCGAGGCGTGCTACGAGCTCTCGGTCAAATACCTGCAAGGAAGCGGCACGCCGCAAAGCTTCGAGCTATCGGGCGAGGCACTAAATAAAGCCTGCAAGATGCACAACAAGCGCGCCTGCGCGGTGCTGGATCTGTTGCCTAAGGAGTGAGATGAAAATTTTAAAATTTGCGCCGATTTTGGCGTGCGCTTTGAGTTTTGCTTTCGCGCAGGGCGAGCCGCAGCTAGGAGATTTTAAATTCTCATCCGCTAAAACTGGCGCCATAACGCGCAAATGCGATGCAAACGATGCAGCGGCGTGCTACGAAGTAGCGATGAGATACGAGTTTGGCAAAGAGGGCGTGGTGCGAAACCGCCTAAAGGCGCAGGGCTTTTTCGCAAAGGCATGCGAGCTGGCAAGCGGCATAGAAAAGATCAGAGCCTGCCTACAAAACGCCGCCGCGCTGGAGCATTTCGCAAGCGGTCAATGCCGTAGCCTGGTGATTTACGACGAGCTTTGTCAAAACGGCTCGAATGAAGGGTGCGAAAATTTAGCGCGGATGAAGCGCGATGGCTGGTCCCCAAAAGAGGATTGCGGAGCCGACATAAGAGCGAAATTTGGCGACGGGAAGCCGCAGTAGCGACTAAGACTGCTCCCGCTTGTAAATTTAGGCTCCACACTAGTAAAGTATTGATTTTTAATTTTCAAAGTAGGAGAATGCGAACAGCATTCGAGTAAAAACCCTCTGAGCGTCGCTATTGCCGCCGATTTATAGGACCGGCAAAGAAACCGCGCAAATCGCGCTACATGTTCGGCACCCGCAAGGTTTGCAGATAAAATCTTAATACTTAATTATGTCGTAGCCAAAATTTACTTCCAAACCGGACACAACCGCTTCCCTAGCCCCGCTTTGACTAGCAACGTACACTACTTTTGGCCATCGACATGCGATTTTAACGCACTCGCTTTGATAGCGCGCCTATTGAATTTTGGACGTGACGCGCAGCTTCACTAGCCGTTCTTTTACCTTCTAGCTGTAACTTCGTAAAATTCCAATTCGCATCCTGCGGTGCGGATTGGAATTCTTTAAATTTATACATGAAATAGACTTACAGTCGCGCGGAATTTTATCTCCGCACGATTCAGAATTTATACTTTCGCAGATTTCTTTCGTTCGATCTCCAGCACGCCAAGGTGAGTCATGAAGCAACAAAATATGCACATCACTACGGCAAACATGATTAGATAAAATCCGTAATCCCAACCCAACTTATCCGCCGTGTAGCCTATTAGCGCCGTGCCCGAGTAGCTGCCCAATACGTAACTCAAAAGTCCTCTAAGCCCTGTAGCGGATCCTGCAGCGAACGACGGAACTAGCTCGATGGTTTGAAGAGAGCTTAAAAACATCGGCACGTAGATGAGGCATCCGATGATAGCCGCGCCTATCGTTACGGCAGTCAAAGTCTGTCCGCCCCAGTATAAAAATAAAGATGCGAAAACGCCCGTTAGCGCGAGCATCGCTAGAGGCATACGGCGCCCTTTAAACAGCGTGTCGGTAAGAATTCCCGCAAATAACGTCGTAGGGATCGCCGCCCACTCGAACATCGCAAAAGCGATACGCATGTCGGATTTGCTAAAGCCTTTTTCTTGGAGTAGATACAGCGGCAACCACGTAAGCACGCCAAATCTTATCATATAAGTAAAAACGTCTATGAACGAGACGAACCAAACGTTTTTGTCCTTCAAAATATAATCTCTAAAAATTTCCCACGAGCTAAGCTTTGTCTCCTCGGTTTTGGTTTCTACTAGCTCTTCTTTTTGAGTGCCTAGAATTTGACCCGTAGGCGGCAGACCCTCGTTGTATGTCCTGCCCTTACCGAAGATCACCACGATCGCCGCAACTATGGAAGCGATCGCCGCGGGGACCATGAAGTGCGCCGCTTGCCAGTGCTCCTGACCTAGCCATGCGACCGCACCGCCGGCTATAGGAGCGATAATACCGCCGCCGACGTTGTGCGAAATGTTAAACGTAGCGGTGATTATGCCGCGGTTCTTACGAGAAAACCACGAAGCAAGGATAACATACGCAGGACCTACACCCATGCCCTGAAAAATTCCGTTTAGCATACAAAGTCCGAAAAATATCCAAAATGCAGTCGTAAAGCCCATCATAACATTAACCGCCGCCGACATCAAAAGACCAAACGCCATGAAATTTAGGATTGGCTTTATCCGCCAGTGCGCTCATCACGCCCTTACTGACGCCGTAAACTACCAGCATCGTACCAGAAACCCAGCCGATATCGGTCTTGGAAAAACCGAAATTGCTTTGAAGCTCGGGCGAGCTTAAAAGGAAATTGTTACGTAAGATATAATACGCTGCGTAACCGATAAAAATTCCAAAGAGGGCTTACCAGCGCATGACATTGTAGCGCTTTAAAATTTCTTCTTGCGGAACAGGAGTGCCGGGCTTAGAAGCCAGAAATGAAAACATGTGTGCTCCTAATAGTGAAGTATATTTGAAATTATATTACTACGAATTTGAAAGCCCTATTAAATCATATCAATTGGTCGTAAATTTTATTATCGCTATAATTAAAATAAATTTTAAATTTTACCGAGAGCAAAATTTGACACAAACTCTTACCGCGCACAAAACTGCTTTGTAAAGCGCGCCGACGCCCTAACGAGCGAGCTTGAAAGCTTTGTTCATCTACTAAATGGCGGCGAGCAAGAGGGTGCGGCGATAAAAGATAGCTTAAAAACACTAAAAATAATCGAACGGGCTAGTTAAATTTCCCGTTCAAGATCACTGCAAATATGACTCCGTAAATTTAAACATTTGAGTGTGGTGGAATTTATGATGTGGCACTATCGCCGCCGTTTTTTGTTTCGACTTCATCTCGTAGCTTTTCAAGATGCTTCACTTCTTTTGCAACTACGCAAGCGAAGCGAGCGTCAATACTGCCTTAAAAATTGGCTCTGTTACAAGTAAAGTATTGGTGTCCGCTTCACAAACCTTGCTCGCTCCAGGAGCGACCTAGCACAGACGCAAACAGCGTTTCAAAGAAATCTTTTTGCTTCGCAAAAAACGCGATGCTGATTTTGTGCGGGAGCGAGTAGCCGAACATATAGCACAATTTACGCGGTCAGCTACCGCTTCCCTGTCCTCGTAGCAAAGTATCGTTACGAGTGCGTAGCACGAAGTAAAAATCGGCGGCGATAAGCTCGCTAACAAGGTTTGACTTCGCTTTTGTGAAAGCTAAAACAATGCTTTGTTAGAACAGAGCCTTAAATTTTAAGCTCTGTTTAGCCTACTCTTTTTCTTTCTTTATCCCGGCTAAAAAGTCTTTAGCGGCCTTATACGCTCTATCGCCAAATTTTTTAGCTTCGATCTTGATATTGAGCTGTTTGATGTCTTCTAGCTTTTCGCTCGCCTTTTTCTCGAGCTCGGCGATGTCTTGCCTGATACCCTCTAGCTTCTCGCCGGCGTCGAAATTTAGCTTGAGTTTCTTGCTTCGCTCGTTTATCTCTTGTCTTAGTGCGCCTATTTTATCGTTCGCCGCGTTCATCAGCTCAAGCATACTGGAATTCGCCTTTAGCTCCTCGATGCGAGCTAGTATCTGCTCGCTGGCTTGATCGCTTATGCGCCTAAGCTTGGCAAAATTCGTATCCAGCTCGGTATTTAAAAGCTTTTCTACCTCGTTTTTGGCTACGCCCTCCAGTCTAGGCTCAAGCTCTCTTAGCATCGAGATAAATCCTTGATCGATGTTTTTTAGGCTCATAAGCTCGCTGTTTAGCTTTAGCTCGTCAGGGGCGAATTTAGAATTTTCTCTCAAACGCTCTATCGCTCGAGATATGCCCTCTTTGCTGCCATTTACCGCGCCGTCTACGAGCTCTTTGGCAAATATATGCCCCTCATTCGCCACCTCGCACGCAGCCGTGACGATCGCTTTTGATATCTCCAGTATGCGCTCTTTGCTAAATTCCCCGCCGATGATGCCCACGTAGGTCATGTTTTTTGCTATCGCCAGAGCCGTATCGCCCACGTCTTCGCCTCGCTCGATAGTCGTTAAAAACGCGTTCATAGCACTTTCTTTCAAGATCCCGAGCATCCTGGTCTCGCGGATTATCGCGTTGTTTAAAAGCTCTAAAATTTCATTTTTTTCGTTAAATTCTTTGCCGCTTATCACATTTTCAGCCGCCTCGAACGAAATTTTGAGCCTACGCTTTATCTCCTCGCGTTTGCTTTCTATCGCGCGTGCGAGCTCGTCTTTTTTATCTATAAGCTCGTAAAGCTCCTCTTCCTTGGCACTGACTAGGGCTTGGTTTATCCCCTCCATCGCGTTTTTTAGGTTTTTGGCGCTGATCAAATTTTGCTCGCTGAAATTTTCATACATCGCGTTCATCTTGGCTTCTAGCGCCTCTTTTAGCTCGCTCTCGTTCGTATCCTTTAGCTCCTTAAAAAAGTCGCCGGCAAGCGCTTTCATGCTTATGAGAAGGCCATCGCTGTCCTTGTAGTTTTGCAAATTTTTCTTTAGCTTCTCGTCGCTCATTTTTGCTCCTATAAAACGTATTTTGCGCTATGCTTCAATGCCGAAAATATCTCGAGCCTCTCCTCGTCGCTAAAAACAAGCACGCTCACATCGTAGCTGGCATATTTTTCGTCTTTGCTGAATTTAGAGAATTTCACCTTGTGCTCGCGATCTTTTACTATCTGTGAAATTTTGGCGTTCGCATCCTCGCTCGCGTCAAATATCACTTTATACTCCCAAAAGATCGGATACTTTATATCAGGTTTGCCGTTAAGATCGCAAATATTCGCCACTTTTGCCTCCGCTCTTGCTCTCAAGCACTATATCAGTTATCTGCATGCTCTTATCTATGGCCTTTATCATGTCATAAATAGTAAGCAACCCCACGCTCACGCCCGTCAGCGCCTCCATCTCGACGCCGGTCTTGCCCTCTATCTTTACGCTCACGTAAAGCTTGAAAGCGCAAATTTCAGCCAGCTCCTCGATATCGCAATCGACCCCTAATATCGCCAAAGGATGGCACATCGGTATGAGCTCGCTCGTCTTTTTCGCACCCATTATGGCTGCGACTACGGCGGTTTGTAGCACCGGGCCCTTTTTACCGGTATTTTGCTTCACGGCCTCAAAGGCTTCTTTACTCATTTTTATCACGCCGCTTGCCTTCGCTACGCGTTTCGTAGGCTCTTTGGGACTGACATCGACCATTTTGGGGCGGTTTTTTTCATCTATATGTGTAAGCATAAAATTTCCTTTATCCGGGGATTATAACAAAGAAATTTAAAAGCGAGGATAAAGCAAAAGCCCCTCAGGGGGATAAGGGGCTTTAATTTGCTACAAAAAGGAGGTTTTCTTGTCGGACAACGAAATCATACTATTTGGCTCTAAATTTTAACTCAACCCTTAGTTAATAAATTTTAAAATCCGTTATCATTTAAGATCTTGAGCCATGCACGTCGAACCGCCTGGATAACGTGCTTTTAGACCGCCTGTCAGACCATGAGATATGGACTCAAATTTTACGTCTAAATTTTATCCGTTGGCTTTTATTTTTTCAAATTTTCATCTAAAAATTTGATCAAAATGTCTGAAATTTGCCTTTGCGCCCAATAAATTCCGCCATGTTCGGCGCCTTTTACGATTATGAGCTCGCTTTTAGCGTCAGCTTTTAGCAGCGCTTCGTGCATCAGTTTAGACTCTACCGGCGATACGCGCGTATCGGCATCACCGACCATTATCAAAAATGGCGGCGTTTTGCTCGAGACATAATTTATTGGATTTGCCTTTGCAGCACGATCGGGATAGTCTAGTACACTGCCGCTCGTGCGAGAATTCGTCGCCATCCCGTTTAGCCAAAGCGCCTCCGGGGCTGAGGGCGAGTAGTGCTCGTTTTCAAGCTCCTCGGCGTATCCTTGACCGACTTTATTAAGATCAGATAGCCCGAAAATATCGATAACGGCCTTGACATCGCTACTAAAGCCTAAATTTTCACCTACGTCAAATTCTTTCAGTCCGTTTGTAACGCCTGTCATCGCAGAGAGATAGCCGCCCGCAGAGTTTCCCATTATGGCGATCTTGTCCGGGTCTATGCCAAATCTCTTGGCGTTTGCACGTAAAAATCTGACCGCAGACTTGACATCGATGAGAGGCTGCGGAAATGTGACTTCGGGAGCGACGCGGTATTCGATACTGGCGACTGCGTATCCGGCTTGCGCGATATCTACGCGAGGCTGAAAAAATTTAGTCTTGTTTGATGAGATGAAGCCGCCCCCGGGCACGAAAAGCACGGTCGGCAAGGGCTGATCGGAGACTGGTTTTATGATATCCATCTCAAGCGCCTTGTTTTTATAGCCATAAATAGGCGGCTGGGCGTAGACGAGATCGGATATCATCTCAAGCTCGACTCTTTTGACGGCGACATCTATCGTTTTGGTGTGTGCAGTCTCTAAATTTTTAGCCTCAAGCGAGCAAAACGATGCCAATATACCGCACAAAACGGCGGCTTTCATATAAAATTCCATCTTCGATCCTTTCATGTGTTGAAATTTGGCTCTTTTTTTGACGAAGTGTTTATAAATTTTACTCATCTTATTTTATGTTTTAGCTGAATTTAAAAAAAGTGTTACCTAGATTTTACATATATAAGCAAAAATGCAGGAGACTAAAAACAAACCCCCTTGGGGGAAAGGGGGTTGCTACAAAAAGGAGGTTTTTCTTGTTGGACAACGAAATGATACAGCTTTGTTCTAAATTTAAAGCCAATTCTTATTTAATGAAATATAAAATCGAAATTTCACACCAAATCTTTTTCTTTAAAGACGAAATACCCGCCCGTAAGGCAAAGAACGCCCAAGATCAGCGGATAAAGTATGCTGTAAGCGATGAACGCTGCGGGGCTGAATTTCGCCAGTATGAAATACGATGCCGCACCGATGACAGCGAGGTTTGGATCAAAAAGGCAGATGGCTGCTATCCTAAAAAGCTCGATAGGATTTATCAAAGCGATAAAATAAATAACCCTTTCATCGACTGAACTCCTCATCAAAAAGCCAATCAGCGCAAGATCTAAAAATGCAAGCATTATAAGCCACAGTAAAAATGCCACGCCCTGCCCAGTTTCTTGGTTTTTTATGAGGCTAGAGATCAAAAATCCAAGTGATAAAAACACAATGCTGAGGCTAAAAAGTAGCCCCAGATAAAGACTCAAAACGTCCCAAGGTATCGCGACTGCTTTAAAAATACCAACCGCCACGCATAAGATAAAAGCGACAAGAAGCGGCACGAACACGACAAATGCCCGTCCGAGAGCCTTGCCAAAGTAAAATTCCGCTAAGCTGATGGGAAAGCTGAGGACGTATTCGAGCAAATTCGTATCGCGGTCGGAATTTATGCTCCTGACGGTGGAAATGAGTATGAAAATAGGCACGATGACGACGCAAATTTGAATGAACAACAAAAGCGCCCTCGTAAGTCCCGAAAAGCCAAGCACTCTAGAATCAGTCACGCCGCTGAACAAAAAGCCTAGCATCAGCGCCGAGAATAGCCCCAGATAAAGCATGAACCACTTGGAGCGAAAAGACTCCTTTATATCGAGCTTTGCTATCAAAAGTAGATTTTTCATCACGCGCCCTTGCCTTTTAAAATTTCATCTTTTACTATCTTGCCAAGATCCATCAGCACGTATCGCTGCAAGATATCGTCTATCTCGTCTATACGGTGCGAGATGAAGACCATCGTCTTAGCCCCGGCGAGCCTTTTTAGCAAAATTTTAAAAGCGCCCCTAGCCTCCACGTCGAGATTTGCCGTCGGCTCGTCAAACATCAAAATTTCGGTATTTTTAGCAAACGCCACGGCTATGAGCATCTTTTGCTTCATGCCGCCCGAGAGCTTGTAAAAGGGCTTGCCTAAATTTT